>CALCRU010000028.1 GCA_937894335.1 uncultured Treponema sp.
TGAAGTGCACCCCTAAAGTTGGACAAATAAAGTTCAATTTTAGGAGGTGCATTTTTTTATGCGCATTTGCTTTTCTTCTTATCTCTGCTTAGTAATGTCCACCAGACAGATGTTTTCCTCGCTGAATGCAGAGCCAAGACAGTCTGCCAGTGCGTTTGCAGTGTCTGTAGAAGTAAGGCAGTCTATATCCCTCTCAACAGCATGCCTCCTGAACTTTACGCTTTCCGCATCAGGGTTTCTTCCCTTTGCAGAAGTAGAAAGAACATAGTTCACTTTTCCTGAATCCAAAAGAGTAATGATGTTGTCCTTAAAATTTTCGTGAACTTTTGCCACATGGGTAACTGGAATTCCGCTTCGTTCTATGGTGTCAGCATTTCCGCTGGTGGCATAAAGTGTAAATCCCAAGTCGTAAAATTTCTTTGCAAGGGAGGGCAGTTCTGGTAAGTCAATCTGTTTTACGCTAAAAAGAATTCCGCCCTTATGAAGCATTTTAAATCCTGCCGCAAGCATGCCCTTGTAAACCGCCTCGTGAACAGTTTTTGCAATGCCCAGCACTTCTCCTGTAGATTTCATTTCGGGGCCAAGAGCCGTATCCACATCCATCAACTTTTCAAAACTGAACACTGGAACTTTTACCGCAAAGCAGTCAGGCGTTTTGTAAAGCCCTGTGCCATATCCCATATTCTTTATTTTTTCTCCCAGCATTGCTCTGGTTGCAAGTTCAACCATTGGCACTCCGGTTACTTTTGAAAGGTAAGGGACTGTTCTGCTTGATCTGGGGTTTGCCTCAATTATGTTTAGCTCACCCTTGTAAAAAAGCCACTGAATGTTAACCAGTCCTTTTGTTCCCAGCGCCAGTGCCAGTGCGGAAGATTTTTCTACAACTTCCCTCGTCATGTCTTCTGTAAAACTGAAAGGCGGATACACTGCAATGGAATCTCCTGAATGAATTCCCGCTCGTTCAACATGCTGCATTATTCCAGGAATTAAAACATCTTCTCCGTCCGAGATGCAATCAATCTCAAGTTCGGTTCCCTCCATGTACTTGTCAATCAGAATTGGATTTTCAATTTTCTGCGAAAGGATTATCTTCATGTATTCCTTTACATCGGCACTGCTTCGGGCAATAATCATGTTCTGCCCTCCCAATACATAGCTTGGTCTAAGCAGTACAGGGTAACCAAGTTTTGCCGCTGCCTCAAGGGCTTCAACTTCGGTAAGCACCGTAACGCCTTTAGGTCTGTTAACCTTTAGCCGCTCGCACAGTTCTTCAAACCTTTCCCTGTCTTCTGCAAGGTCAATGGAATCTGCTGAAGTCCCAAGAATTTTTATTCCCTTGTTGTCAAGAAACTTTGTAAGCTTTATGGCAGTTTGTCCGCCGAATGCAACTACAACTCCCAGAGAATTTTCTACCTGTATTACATTCATTACATCTTCTGGGGTAAGAGGTTCAAAGTAAAGCCTGTCCGCAGTGTCAAAATCTGTAGAAACTGTTTCGGGATTGTTGTTTATTATTGCAACTTCGTATCCAAGTTTTTTTAGTGACTGTACGCATTGAACGCTGGCATAGTCAAATTCAATTCCCTGTCCTATGCGAATTGGTCCTGACCCAAGTACAAGAATTGTTCCCTTTGAAGATTTTCTATTCTGTTCCTCAAGAAATTTTTTTGCTTCGTTTTCGCCTTTTGTTACGGAATAAAAGTATGGAGTTTCTGCATCAAATTCTCCGGCGCATGTGTCAACCATTTTAAAACTTTTTGGAGCATACAGAAGTTTTCCGTCAAAGTTTTCTTCCATGCGGCAGATGTTTTTTATTTTGGCAAGGAACCATTCATCTATTTTAGTGCTTTCATGAATCTCCTTTACGCTTAAGATATTTCTCTTTAGCGCCTGATAAATTGCAAAGAGCCTTTGGTCAGTGCATTGCAAAACTCTTTCCTTGATTTTTTCATCACCTTCTTTTTCAAACGCAGGAAGATTTAAATCTCTTACGCCAACTTCCAAACCTCTCACAGCCTTTAGAATTGCTTCTTCAAAATTCTGACCTATAGCCATAACTTCGCCAGTTGCCTTCATTTGCGTTCCCAGCTTTCTTTGGGCATAAACAAATTTGTCAAAGGGAAACTTTGGCATTTTTACCACAACATAATCCAGTACGGGTTCAAAGCTGGCCTTTGTTTTTTGCGTAACAAAGTTTGGAATCTCGTCAAGTGTAAATCCTACGGCAATAAGGGCTGCAACTTTTGCAATGGGATAACCTGTTGCCTTGCTTGCCAAAGCCGAGGAGCGTGACACTCTGGGGTTAACTTCTATAACTGCATATTCAAAACTGTCCGGGTTAAGGGCAAACTGGCAGTTGCATCCGCCTTCAATTTTTAGCGCAGTGATTATGTTTAATGCTGCAGTGCGCAACATTTGATATTCTTTGTCTGCAAGGGTAACTGTAGGTGCAATAACAATCGAGTCTCCTGTATGAACTCCTACAGGATCAAAGTTTTCCATGGAGCAGACTGTAATTACATTTTCCTTAGAGTCTCGCATTACCTCAAACTCTACTTCCTTCCATCCGCTTATGCATTTTTCTACAAGCACCTGATGAATAGGTGAGCGGTGAAGTCCGTTGTGGCAGATTTCGTCAAAGTCGCGCCATGTGTTTGCTATGCCTCCGCCTGTTCCGCCAAGGGTAAATGCAGGTCTTATTATAACTGGCAATCCAATTTCGTTCTTTGCAAAATCAAGAGCATCTTCGTATGTTGTAACGACTTTTGAAGGAATGACTGGTTCTCCAATCGCTTCCATTGTATCTTTGAACATCTGCCTGTCTTCTGCCTTATCTATCGTCTCTGGTTTTGCACCAAGAAGTTTTACTCCATGACTTTTTAAAAATCCTGATTTCGCAAGTTCCATGCTAAGTGTTAGCCCCGTCTGTCCGCCCAGGGTAGAAAGCAAGGAGTCTGGCTTTTCTTTTTCGATGATTCGTTCAAGAGTGCGCAGCGTAAGTGGTTCAATGTAAATTTCGTCAGCCATGGATTTGTCTGTCATAAGAGTTGCCGGATTTGAATTTACAAGGCACACTTCAAGCCCCAACTGCTTAAGAGCCTTACACGCCTGATTTCCGGCATAGTCAAATTCTGCAGCTTGACCTATGACTATTGGACCTGAGCCTATTATTAAAACCTTGTGAATGTCTTTACTTAACGGCATGATTTCCTCCGTTTAAAATCATCTGCAGGAAAGTGTCGAATAAAAAATTTGTGTCGTGGGGACCGCCGCATGCTTCGGGATGAAACTGCACACTGAATGCAGGAATATCTGTGTAGCATAGTCCTTCGCAAGTTCCGTCGTTTACATTTTGAAAAGTAAGTTTTGCATATGGCGGAAGATTTTCTGCTTCTACTGCATAGCCGTGGTTCTGGCTTGTAATGTATACTCTTTCGCTCTGAATATTTTTTACCGGATGATTTCCTCCTCTGTGGCCGTATTTTAGTTTGACTGTGTTTAGTCCCCTAGCAAGAGCAAGCATCTGATGACCAAGGCATATGCCAAATATGGGGAGCGATTTCTGCATGCTGAATTCGCAGAGTTTTTTTATTTCTGAAATAATGTCTTTGTTTTCTGCCGGGTCTCCGGGGCCGTTGCTTAGCATTACTCCGTCAGGTTTAAGTGAAATTATCTGTTGGGCACTGGCATTGCAAGGAACAATTGTAACAGAGCAGCCACGCTTTTCCAGTTCTCGCTGAATGTTTTTCTTTGCTCCAAAATTCCACAGAACAATTCTTAGTTTTTTATCTTCATCATTTACATTATTTTCTTTTGGTTGCATTTTATCCTGCACGCTCTTAACAGCATTTTCAATTTTGTACTCCTTGATTTTTTTAAGGGTCTCTGGTGAGGATTTTATTTTTTCCGCATCGAGACCGCTTGCAATCATTCCGTTCATTACACCAGATTCTCTTAATTTTTTTGTAAGGGCTCTTGTGTCAATTCCGCACAGACCGACAACTCCGTGCTTTTTTAGAAAATTGTCAAGTCTTTCCGTACTGCGAAAGTTTGAAGGTTCGTCGCATAGTTCTCGTACAATGTAGCCTCTTACCCAGGACTTTGAACTTTCAAAATCTTCTGCAATTACTCCGTAGTTTCCAATGAGGGGAAAAGTCTGCGTTACAATCTGTCCGTAGTAGCTGGGGTCGGTAAGCGTTTCAAGGTAGCCCGTCATGCCAGTGGTAAAAACAGTTTCTCCTATGGTGCATCCTTCTAACCCTATGGAGCAGCCTTCAAAAATACTTCCGTCAGCAAGAATTAAAAAAGCCTTTTTCATGTTTCTGCCTCAAAAAAAAAGCGCTCATTCCGTAAGCTAAAAATAGTTGACTTACGGAATGAGCGCCTTTGCTCTCTGTTATCTTAACTGTTATAAAACTTATGCTCTCTTGTGTCAAGTTAAAAAAAAATTAGAAATTTATTGACAAAGATTTTTTTTTGCGGTATAAGATTTTCTTGTAAATGACAAAGGCGTCGTGGACATTGGTTCTGCGACGCTTTTTTTTGGCAAAGGCGCTGAAAATTTTCCGTAGAATATTCGGAAGGTTTTCGGCGCCTTTTCTTTTTTACATGCCACAGCGGAAAATTCCGAAGGAGGAAAAAATGGAAGACTTGTGGAGCGTGTGGTTTTTAATCGGAGCAGCGTTCGTGTTCTGGATGCAGGCTGGATTTGCAATGGTGGAAACAGGATTCACTCGTGCAAAAAATGCAGGCAACATCATCATGAAAAACCTGATGGACTTTTGCATCGGTACGGTGATGTGGTTTGTAATAGGCGCGTCCTTCATGCTTAGTTACACAGATCCTGCTACAGGTGAAGTGAGTCGTGGCATATGGAGTTTTCTTGGTAAGCCAGGATTTTCCGTGTTCAGCGACTATGCAAACTTTGACTTTTCAAACTTCGTGTTCAACCTGGTCTTCTGTGCAACCACAGCAACGATTGTAAGCGGTGCAATGGCGGAACGAACAAAGTTCAGCTCCTACTGCATTTACTCTGCAATCATTTCGGGAATTATTTATCCTATCGAAGCACACTGGACATGGGGTGGCGGATTTTTGGCTCAGTGGGGATTCCACGATTATGCCGGAAGTGCCTGTATTCACATGGTAGGCGGAATCTGTGCCCTAATTGGTGCTGCAATGGTTGGTCCGCGAATCGGAAAGTTTACTAGAGATGCAAATGGAAAGATTACAAAGGTAAAGGCCTTCCCCGGTCACAACCTTACAATCGGTGCGTTGGGTGTCTTTATTCTGTGGGTGGGCTGGTACGGATTTAACGGTGCCGCTGCAACAGATGTTCCAACTCTTGGTTCAGTCTTTCTTACTACAACTGTAGCTCCTGCTGTTGCAACTGTGGTAACAATGATTTTTACTTGGATAAAGTACAAGAAGCCTGATGTTTCAATGTGCCTTAATGCTTCTCTTGCTGGTCTTGTTGCAATTACCGCTCCTTGCGATGTAACTGACTGTGCCGGTGCCGCAATTATTGGTGCGGTTGCAGGACTTCTTGTTGTGTTTGGCATCTGGTTGTTGGACTACAAGCTGCATATTGATGACCCTGTTGGTGCGGTTGCAGTTCACATGATGAACGGAATTTGGGGAACGATTGCAGTTGGTCTTTTTGCAACAGACACTGCTCCCGGATTTGCACTTGCAGGAATTGAGAAAGGACTTTTTTACGGCGGAGGATTCACTCAGCTTGGAAAGCAGTTTGGCGGAATGTTCATAATCATTGCATGGACTGTGGTAACAATTACAATTGTATTTGCACTGATTAAGAAATTCCACGGACTTAGGGTTTCAACTGAAGAAGAAATTATCGGTCTTGACAAGATTGAGCACGGACTTGATTCAAGCTATGCTGGATTTGACATTGTTCAGAACTATTCCACTGCGGAACTTTCTGCTGCAAAGAGGGACGGTGTAAGCATACCTCAGGAAAAGGCCATACCTGTTACCAGAGTTCCTTCAAGCCGACCCGATGCAAAATTCCACAAGGTTGTAATCCTTACAAGGCAGAGCAAGTTTGACGAAATAAAAGGCGCAATGAACGACATAGGCGTTACTGGCATGACTGTTACAAATGTAATGGGCTGTGGCGTTCAGCACGGTGCAGGCGAGTATTACCGCGGTGCCCAAATAGACATGACTCTGCTTCCAAAGATAAAGGTTGAAATCGTTGTAAGCGAAGTTCCTGTGGATTTGGTTATAGAAGCGGCAAAGGAAGTCCTTTACACTGGACACATTGGCGATGGAAAGATTTTTGTTTACGATGTGGAAAATGTAATTAAGGTTAGAACCGGAGAAGAAGGTTACGAAGCCCTGCAGGACTAACACGCTGTTTTAACTGCATATTGATTAGCCTTTCGTGGTGTAGTATTATTGTACTGTGTGCAAGAACCATCACGGAAGGCGCATTTTTTTTACGAGGTGAAAAATGAAAGCAGTAGTCATTTATGCAAGTCAGACAGGATTTACAAAACAGTATGCACAGTGGATTTGCGAAGAAAGCGGTGCTGAATGCGTTGAGTTAAAAAAGGCTTCAAAAATCAAACTTGCCGAATATGATGCCGTTGTCTTTGGCGGTTGGTTTATGGCAGGCGGAATAAAAAAAATCGATTGGTTCAAGAAAAAGATTCCAGAACTTTCTGCGGCAGGAAAAAAACTTATTGTGTATGCCGTAGGTGCAAGCCCTGCGGAAGCCCCTGATGCGGCAGAGTCACTTAAAAGAAATTTTACAGATGATGAATGGAATGCGATAAAGGCATTTTATTGTCCCGGTGGATTAAATTATGACAAGATGGGCTTTGGTTCAAAACTTACCATGAAGATGTTGCTTAGAATACTTTCGTCTAAAAAAGATGCAACTAAAGATGACATGCGCATGGTAAAAATGCTTTCCCACTCCTACGATATTTCTGACAAAAAATATGCTAACCCAATTGTTGCAGAATTAAAGTCATGATGAACAAGGAAGCAACCCTTAAAACTTTTGACATGAAAAATCTTCCTCTGGTAGTTGATGTGGTTGTGCCGCTTTGGAGTCCGCCAATAGGGGATAGCGAGTTTAAGCGATTTAATGTGGAATACATAGTGCGCAACAACATTTCAGAAAACGACTACCGCTTTGAGTTAGTTGATTCTGTCGAAAACCTTCTGTCTGCCGCTTTTTTTACCAGAAAAGGTGACAGTTCAAAAGTTGAGGAATGGTATGCAAAGGAATCAGTGCGCTTTTCTGACGAATTAAAAAACGCATCAGAAATGAGCCGCACTTATCTTACCATGATGGATGAACGCACCCTTAGCCTTATGAATGCCGACGATATAAAGATGTCCCTTTTTGTAAGCAGAAAGCCCGGTGCAGGAAGCGAAATCTTAAACCGCCTGTGCAAAATGTTAAGTGCTCATGGCTGGAAAAATCTGTGCCTATGGACTGACTGTGACTGCAACTGGTCATGGTACGAAAAGCACGGCTTTACTTTGGTGCAGGAAGATTCCTACGAACCATTCAGTAGCGAGCATGAAGACTATAAGACTTACATCTATAAGAAAAAAATTTAGGCCTCGTGAACGCACTTACCCGTCATGTGTTCAATGTCAAGTTCAAGACAGAGTACCCTGCTTTTTGCGTGTTCCCATTCTTCTTCTACAGCATCTTTTGAAGGATAATACTTGTAGCCCAGACGCTTTACCTTTTCCATGGTCTTGTCTGGCTCAAGAACTTTTTTAATCCGTCCAAATACAACTACGCTTGTAACGGTGTATGCCCAGTCGCCTTCTTTTTTAAAGCCCTTGTCCATTACGCAGAAAGAAGCCTTTGCGCACTTTTCAATAGCGTCAATTTTGTGGCCTTCCTTTGCACAGTGAAAATAAATGGCTCTGTTTGCACACATTGATGACAATCAGGCACTCCAAGGCAAAATCGGTCT
>CALCRU010000029.1 GCA_937894335.1 uncultured Treponema sp.
GAGCGCCACCTTGCCAAGGTGGATGTCGCGGGTCCGACTCCCGTTTTCCGCTCTTCTAAAGCGATTTGGGGAGACTCAATCGCTTTTTTTTTGAAACAAATTTTTTACTAAGGGGACACTTGTGAACATCTCTAAAGAAATTACAAAACTTGAACATTCTGCTGTAAAGCTGAGCGTAAAGGTTGCAAAGGAAGACGTAGCATCAGCCTACAAAGACGGCATTTCAAAGTATGCCAAAAACATTCAGATTCCAGGATTCAGAAAGGGTCATGTTCCGGTAAATGTCCTTGAACAGAAGTACGGTGAGGCTCTTAAGGCAGAAATTGCAGGAAACCTTATTGACGAAGCATTGAACGACATTCTTAACGAAGAGGCAAACCACGACATTCGTCCGCTGCCCTACTCCCAGCCAAGACTTGAAGGCAACGAGATGCCAGCATTTGACACAAACTCAGACTTCAACTTTACAGTTACATACGATGTGTTCCCCTCAGTAAAAGTTGAAAACTTCAGTGGCATTGTAATCAAGGAGCCCCAGGTTACCATTGGCGACAAGGAACTTAACGAAGAACTTAAGGCCATTCAGGAACGCAATGCAGCTGTTCTTGACAGAAAGGATGACGACCCAGTAGAAAAGGACAACATTGTTACAATCAGCTATAAGGAACTTGACGAAAAGGGTCAGACAGTAGCAGGCTCTGAGCGCGAGGGATTTGTATTTACAGTTGGCTCTGGCGAAGACATTTACAAGATTGACGACGACATTCTTGGCATGAAGAAAGGCGAAACAAAGGAAATTACCAAAACTTATGCAAAGGATGATTCCAACGAAGACCTTGCAGGAAAGACAAAGAAAATCAGCGTAACTGTAACCGCCCTTAAGCAGCGCAATCTTCCAGAACTTGACGACGACCTTGCACAGGATGTAAGCGAAAAGTTCAAGACCCTTGCCGACCTTAAGGCTGACATTTCAAAGAATCTTGAAAACGCCAAAAATCGCAAGTTGGAAGAACTTAAGAGCCAGAGTCTCCTTAACCAGTTGGTAGAAAAGAATCCTATTGAACTTCCTGCTTCAATGGTTGCCGCAGAACTGGATTCACGCTGGCGCATGATGGCACAGCAGTTCCAGACAAGCCCTGAACAGCTTGAGCGCATGGTAACTTCAAGCGGTCAGACGAAGGAACAGATGATTTCCCAGTGGACTGGTGACAGCGAAAAAATGCTTAAGAGCCGCCTTATTGTTGACGCCCTTATTCGCGAAAAGAACATTTCCGTAACTCCTGAAGAAATTGAAGCAGAGTACGCAAAAATTGCAGAAGAGAACGGCATGTCTGTAGAGGAAATTAAGGAGCACTACAAGGATGCCCGAGCAAAGGAATATTTGGTTGACGACGCAAAAGAAAAGAAACTTTACGAGGAACTTTACAAGCAGGTAAAGGTAGAAAAAGGCGACAAAGTAGCTTTTGCTGACCTCTTTAAGAACTAATCAGATATTGTTTCTTAGTAAAAACGGAATGCAGGGCAAATAACTCCTTTAAACAGTTGCCACATTCCGTTTTTTTTGTTTATATTAGTACAGAGAGGATAAAAATGAACGAATACATGAACAGCATAATACCCAATGTCTTTGAAAGAAGTGGCGGCGGGGAAAAACTCTACGACCTTTATTCAAGGCTTTTAAAAGACCGGATTATTTTTGTTGATGGAGAAATCCGCGACGAAAACGCAGACATAGTAGTGGCACAACTTCTCTTCCTCGAAAGCGAAAATCCAGACAAAGACATAAACATGTACATCAACAGCCCGGGAGGTTCTGTTACTGCAGGACTGGCCATATACGATACCATGCAGTATGTTAAGTGCGACATTCAGACAATCTGCATGGGACAGGCGGCAAGCATGGGAGCCATTCTTCTTGCAGGAGGAACAAAGGGAAAGCGACATGCCCTTCCCTCCAGCAGGGTAATGATTCATCAGCCTTGGGGCGGTGCTCAGGGTCAGGAAAGCGACATTGCAATTCAGGCAAAGGAAATAATCAGACTTAAAAAACTGAGCATTTCTTATCTTGCGGAACAGACAGGAAAGTCCATAGAAGAAATTTCAAAAGACATGGAAAGAGATTTTTACATGTCTGCACAGGAAGCCCTAGAATACGGCATAGTAGACAACATTATGGTCAGTGCAAAAAAAGGAGCAAAGTAATGAGAGGCTTTGGAAAAGGCGAACAGAAAATATGTGCCTTCTGCGGAAGGGCTGCCGACGAAAACAGACTGGTTGTAGAATCTCCCATAAGTCCCGTCTTTATATGCGAACAGTGTGTGGCAGCCTGCGATGCGGTTCTTAGCGAACAGAAGCACTCCCTTAAGCCCATAAACATGGCAGAAGTTCCAACTCCCCGTGAGTTCAAGGAATATCTTGACCAGTATGTAATTGGGCAGGATGCGGCAAAGAAGGTTCTTTCAGTTGCAGTATACAACCACTACAAGCAGCTTTCTAACAGCAAGAACATGAAGGACAACTCTGATGTTAAAATCGAAAAGTCAAACATTCTTCTTCTTGGCCCTACTGGAAGCGGAAAGACTCTTCTTGCAAAGACTCTGGCGCAAAAGTTGAATGTGCCTTTTGCCATTGCAGATGCCACAACCCTTACCGAAGCCGGCTATGTGGGTGAAGATGTAGAAAATGTACTCCTTAAGCTCATAAACAATGCAAACGGCGATGTTGCCGCTGCAGAAAGGGGAATCATCTTCATAGACGAAATAGACAAAATTAGCCGCAAGAGCGAAAACACTTCCATCACAAGGGATGTAAGCGGAGAAGGAGTTCAGCAGGCTCTTCTTAAAATTTTGGAGGGAACCCATGCATCGGTACCGCCTCAGGGAGGACGCAAGCACCCTAATCAGGAAATGATAGACATAGACACGACCAACATTCTCTTTATCTGCGGAGGAGCCTTTGTAGGTTTGGACAAGGTAATTGAAGAAAGACTTTCTTCCAGTTCCATAGGATTTGGCGCAAAGGGTACAAGACGCACAGAAGAAGAAAGGATGGAACTTCTAAGTCAGGTAACTAGCGACGACCTTGTAAAGTTTGGACTTATTCCAGAACTTATAGGACGACTTCCCATTACCTGCGCCCTTAAGGAACTTACCAGAGACGACCTTAAGAGGATTTTGCGCGAACCTAAGAATTCAATTACCCGTCAGTTCCAAGCAAGTTTTGCAATAGACGATGTGGACCTTACCTTCTCTGACGAGGCCATTGACGAAATTGCAGACATTGCCATAAAGAACAAGACAGGAGCCCGAGGACTTCGTGCAATTGTGGAAGGTGTACTTCTAGACATCATGTACGAGATTCCCAGCATAAAGGGAAAAAAGAAGCTGGAAATTACAAAGGACATTGTGCTTACAAAGGCACTGCCCTCCCCAGAGTCGCTACTTGTAGAAAAGACGGCCTAAAAAGTCATACAGAAAAAGCCGGATGCAGAACCTTACGGAAGTGCAGTCCTGCTTTTTTTTTATTTTCTTAGAAATGATTTTTACCTTGTTGCCCCGGAAACAGATTCAGCGGTAAGCACAGAAAGGGTTTTTTCTGCGGTCTTTTGCCAAGAAAACCGCTTTGCCCATTCCAGACCGCCACTTATAAGTGAAGAACGGAGGGAAGAATCGGTAACGGTTTTTTCCATGCAGGAGGCTATGTCTTCGGGAGAATCGCTGTCAAAGAAAAGGGCATTGTTTCCAGCAACTTCAGGCAGGGCACCAGCTTTTGCACACGAAACAGGAAGTCCTGTTGCCATGGCCTCCAGTACAGGAAGCCCCACTCCTTCGTTTACAGACGGGAATATGCAGGCCTCGGCACCGCGATAAAGTTCGGGAAAACTTTCGTGGGGAAAGTATCCAGTAATGAAGATGTCGCTTGCATAGGGTGAAGCAAGGGCAGCCTTGTGAACTTCCTCGGCGTAAGGTCCATCGCTTCCTGCAAGAACCAACCTGTGGGGAAGCCCCGTCTTTTCTTTGAAGATGGTAAAGGCCTGAATCAGCTCCTTGTGATGTTTTTCTGGTCCCTGAAGTCGGCTTGCGTAAATAAAGTAAGGCCTCTTTATGGCAAAGGGCTTTATGTCAAGTGTTTCATCCGCAGAAATTTCCTTTGGAAAAAACAAACTGTGATCTATGCCGTTATGAATCACCTCTATGTTGGGACAGGTAACTCCAGATCGCTCCAAATCTTTTTTTATAAACTTGCTTGCGGCTATTATGCAAGGGGCCTTTGACAGGGAGCGTATCATGCGCTTCTTTTGCCAGGGGTCTGTGGTTTCTTTTATCTTTGAGCTTACTATGTCAAGAACTACGGGAACTCCAGGAACCTTAAATGTACGGGGAAGGATTCTGCTTCCTGCGGCATACAGAACTACATCGTAACCCTGCTTTGCGGCAAATCTGTTTGCCCTAAACACATGCCATATTCTTTCTGCAGAAAGGGTGTCGGGAACGCCTACGCTTTCAAATGCATACTGGGTGTTTCCCGTAAAAGTGTAGCGGTCAACCTCGGAGCCGAAAAATCCGTAGGAAACTCCCTCAAGAACAGGAAGTTCCTTTACCAAAGAAAGCAGATAGGAGCCTATGCCAGACCTGCCGTGATCCGCACCGAATGTATCAATTCCAACAAACATGATTAAAGTATATATTAAATCCCCAAATTATGCTATAGTATGCCCATGGAAAGCACTTCATTTACAGAACTGGGCATAGGAGAAGACCTTACCCAAAGGCTTGAAAAAAACGGAATAAAAACGCCTTCTCTAGTACAGCAGAAAGTAATCCCCCTTCTTGCCTCAGGACAGAATATAATGTTCCAGAGCGAGACGGGAACGGGAAAAACCTTTGCCTACCTTCTTCCCCTTATACAGAAAATGGAGGCAGAATCCAACGAAGACAAGAGCGTGCGTCTTCTTATTGCGACCCCTACATACGAACTGGCTTCCCAAATAAAGGTGCAAGTTCAGCTTATAACAGAATTAAAATGCATCCTCTGCATAGGTGGCGCCCCCATAAACAGGCAGATAGAAATGCTCAAGTCCAAGCCCGACATTGTAGTGGGTGGTGCAGGAAGGCTTTTGGAACTGATTCACCTAAAAAAACTTAAGGCCGACAAGGTGCGCTTTCTTGTTCTAGACGAAACAGACAGGCTTTTAAGCAGAGAACTTAGAGACCTTACCCGAGACCTTATGGAAAGGCTTCCCAAAAAAGTCCAGCTCATAGGATGCTCCGCCACTGTAAACGAATTTACCGTAAAGACTTTGGAAAAAATGAGGCCGCCTGCAGAAGACGGTCAGAACTCGCCACTTAGCCTTGTTACACTTCCTGCCGAAGATGTTCTAAGAAAGAGGATAAGCCACTGGGCAATATATGCCGAGCGCAGAAACAAGATAGACACTCTTAGGAGTTTCATAAATGCGGTTCAGCCTAAAAAGCTAATTGTGTTTACCGCCCGAAACGACCAGCTGCCCATAATAGTTGAAAAACTTAGGTGGCGCAAAATAAACTGCGAAGGCTTAAGTTCCAAGGAAGACAAAAAGACAAGAAAGACCGCCATAGACAGGTTTAGGAGCGGAAAAGTGGCAGTTTTGGTTACTACAGATTTGGCTTCAAGAGGACTAGACATTCCGGGAATAAGCCATGTAGTGCAAATGGATATGCCTGAAGATGACGACTTTTTTATACACCGGGCTGGACGAACTGCACGAATGGGTACTAGCGGTGTAAACTGCGTCATAGGTGACGAAAGGGAACTTAGGCTTTATGCGGCTCTAGAAAAAAAACTGGCTCTTACGGTCTACCCCAAGGAACTTAGAAACGGAAAGCTTAACTCTATAGAAGGTGCGGTCCAAGACTAATGGAATACCTTGCCCTGCTTACATTTGTCCTTTTTGCCATACCCATAAGCATATGGGACATAAAAAATCTTACCATTCCCGACATTCTTACGGCACTGTCAGCAGCCAGCCTCCTTGCCTTTAGGCTGATTTTTACCCGAAACGACATACTGCTCTATTTGGGGGCGGCACTGGCTTCCTTTCTTCTACTGCTTTTGGTGCGCCTCCTTACCCGTAAAAGCCTTGGACTGGGAGATGTAAAATACGGAATTCCCTGCGGACTTTATGCTGGTCCTGTTGCAGCCTTTGCAGGCTTTTTTTTGGCCTGCGTAGCAGCATTTCTCTGGACCAGAATACGAAGACTTCCCAAAGACAGTCCCTTTCCCTTTGCACCCTTTCTGGCACTGGGAACAGCAGTGGCAGGACTTACTATACAAATCTTACAGTAACCCCGGTTATTTTTTGGTAACCCCGGTTATTTTTTTCAAATTCCCCTTGCGTCATGCGAAAGTCAGTCTTAAACTGAAAAAAAAATGCACCAGGAGGAAGCAATGAAAAAACTTGCAATCATTCTTACAGCACTATTCCTTACGGTAGGAAGCGCATCGGCAGACGAACTTCTCAAGGCAAATGTAGACATGGCCCTATTCTTTTCGGTCTACTCCAGTGCAAACAAGAATTCTGCTCAGATTGAACTGACCCCAAATTTTAGGACAGTTTAAGCAGCAACCTCGCTTGGAGTTTT
>CALCRU010000030.1 GCA_937894335.1 uncultured Treponema sp.
AAAGGGTAAGAATTTGACGCACCATCCTTGGTGCTTCACTTCTTACTCTTTTTTTGCATTGCGAAAACTCGCTTACCAAAGGGTAAGAAACTGACGCACCATCATGCTCTTTTCTTACTCCTTTTTGTTGCCGCTTACTTTTGCAAACAGCTTTTTTACAAGACCAATCTTTCCAAAGCATAGCCACCAGAGTAGGGCGGCAAGAAGAACAAGTGGTATGCCGAATGCTGCAATGTAGAGAATAGCAATGAGCAGGTGGGAGAGGAAGGAAACTGTATTTCCCAAGAACTCCCTAAAGTCTGCACCTGTGTCTGGAAGTATGAATCCCTCTTCAGTCTGATTTTGTGGAAGACTTGCGTCTATGCTAAGCGTGGAATATGTAATCTGAGAGGAAAGCCTCTTCATCTGTCCTTCTGCAATTTCCAACTCGGTAGTTACTGAATTAAGCTTGTCCTCAACTTCAAGGATTTCCTTCATGTCCTTAGTTTCCTTAAGGTGCTGCTCCAGCCGTTCAAGAAGGGCCTTTCTTGCCGAAATCCGTGCCTCTATGTCGTAGTATTGTTCAGTAACATCTTCTGACGAAACAGACTTCTGCCTTATTTTTCCCAAACTTCCTGTTGTAGAAAGTGCCTCATCAAATCGTTCTGCGGGGATGCGCACCGTAAGATGAATCCAAGAAGAGTATTCTTCGGAAGACTCAATGTATCCTCCGTAGGCTTTTACGGTTTCTTCCACTGCAGCCCTTGTGTCAGACAGGCTCTGCACTTCAAGGCTTATATTTCCCCTGCGGATAAGTTTTCTGTCTGTGGAACTTACTTCTTTTGTGCCCTTGGTAGAGGAGCGGTTTCCAAAGTTTGCCATGTCGGAATAAACTTCAATCTCTTCTGCATCCATCGTAAAGTTTTCGCTGTAGGTATTTTGTGTCGCCATGCTAGCAGATTTTGCCGAATGTTTTTCACCGCAACCTGTAAATGCAAATGTAAAAATAAAAGCCGGTATTACTGCCAGTGCCAGTGGATTCCATCTCCTAGGGGAGATTTTCTTTGCTTTCATTTAAGTACCTCTTGTAAGTTAAAATATACCATCAGCCTGTAAGGTTACAGTCTTCTAGCAGTGCAATGCCCTGTATGCTTCTAGATTGGGCAGCAGTTCCTCGTAGTAAAAGCGGTCATCAATTTTTCTGTCGCCTGCGGTTATTCCTATGTGCCTGTCTTTTCTTACCGCTTCTCCGTGATAGTCGCTTCCTGCAGTTGCAAACATGCCCAGTTTGTGGGCAAGGGCTTCTAGTCGTTCCGCCTCTGAACTTCTTGCTCCGGGATGGTAAGCCTCAAGTCCTCTTACGCCCCTGTCTCTTATGCCTGTCATGGTTTCTTCCATCTTGCCCCAGGAAACATAAATTGAAAGGGGATGAGCCTGCACTGGAATTCCACCTGAAGTCTGTATGGCGTGTACGGCCTCTTCCAAATCCGCAGAAACCCTATCCACATAGCAGGGCCTTCCCTTTGCAAAAAATCTGTCAAATGCAGACTGACGGGTTTTTACAAGGCCTTTTTCTTCCAGCACAGCCGCAAAGTGGGGGCGTCCTATGTTTTCGGTACCGAACCTTTCCCTTACTTCTTCAAAACTGATGTCCAGTCCTTCATCCCTAAGCTTTTGCGCCATCTTTTCGTTTCTTTCTCGTCTTGCTTTTGCCAGAAAGTCTATAAGTCTGGTAAGTTCCGGCGAGGTGTGGGTAAGTCCCAGTCCTAGAAGATGAAATTCGCCTGTTGGCCACTGTACGGTAATTTCAATTCCGCCTACAAAAATTATGTTCTTGTGTTCAGCTTCTTCTCTTGCCTCTTCCATGCCGCCCGTAGTGTCGTGGTCGGTAAGTGCAAGGACAGAAATACCCTTGTCGGCTGCATGGCGTATTAAATCCGCAGGTGAAAAAACTCCGTCGGATGCTGTAGAATGTGTGTGCAGATCAATCATAGGAATTTACTATAGCACAAAGTTAAAAAATATGATACAATATAGTTAGATTTGTGCCGATAATCGTAGCAAACTAATGGGAGTTTGAATTATGCCAAAGGTTGTTTCATATACTAAAGGTTCTATCATTTACTTTGAAGGCGATAAAGACGAACGCATTTTTATTCTGCAGAAGGGAACCCTTATTCTTTCCAGCAAGGACATCGAATCCGGTGCAACTCTTACCGAGCAGATAAAGACTGGTGAATTTTTTGGCGTAAAGAGCGCATTGGGACACTTTCCCCGTGAAGAAACAGCAACAGTCCTTACCGACACATCCGTCATTTCTATGGGCGTTGCTGAATTTGAACAAATCTTCAGCAAGAACGAGCAGGTTATCCTTAAGATGCTCCGCGTTTTCTCAGGTCAGTTGCGTCAGATTCACAAAAAGACAGAAGCCGTCATGAACGATGCCTTTAACTTTTCAAACCCCGAAACAGGAATGTATGATGTTGCCCGTTGCTTTTTCGAAGCTGAAGAATACCGTTCCTGCGTGGATGTCTGCAATAAGTTTCTTGCCAGATTTCCAGCTTCACAGCAGTTGGGTGATGTGGAAAAACTTCTTAAAGATGCTTCCGTCCACAATGACCGTCAGAATAAAAATGCCGCAGTTTCAGATTCTTCCGAACCAAAGGCAGTTTCTAGCAATGCGCTCCGCATGTTCGATCTTCCTACATTCAAACGCTTTGCAAAAACTTACGAGCCTGGTCAGGTAATCATCAGCGAATACGAACCAGGTGACTGCTTCTATCTTATTCAGGCCGGAGAAGTTCAGCTTGTAAAGTGTGTAAATGGTTCAAACAAAAATCTTGACATTTTGCGCCCTGGCGAATTCTTCGGAGAAATGGCAATCCTTGACGACTCTCCACGAAGCGCAACCTGTCTTGCAAAAACCACAGTTGAATGCCTTGAGTTTAATAAGGAAAACTTCCGCCTTCTGGTAACGGGAAATCCGCAGATTGCACTTATTCTTCTTAAACTCTTCTGCAAGCGCATTTACGACCAGAAGCGCCGCTTCCGTATTCTGCTTATCAAAGACAAGAATGCCCGCATTGCCGATGTGTTCTGCATGTTTGCCGAAATGAACGGTGGTTCTACAGGTGGAGCCGAAGTTGCACTGCGCAAGTTCAACACCACAATTTCTGATGTTGCTCACTGGGCAGGACTTTCAGTAGAAGAATGCCGCGATGAACTAAGCAAATTCTCTGAGCGAAGAAAAATTGCAATTTACGATACTTACATTGTTGTTAACAACATAAATGACATGCGCCGCCTTGTAGACACCTACTATTCAATCCACGAAATGGACAAGCGCATATAAAAAAAAATCTATGGGATTATGTATGCCTGTTCTAAGACTTGTGTTTTGGAACAGGCATTTTTTTTTATGCCTTGTAGAAAAGTTCGCAGTCAAAGCTTGTTTCTTTTCCCCGTTTTCCTACAACGCTTATCTTGTGGGCTTCCTCGTCATGGTATGCGTATACGCTTAAAGTGTCTCCTAAAAGGGCTTCCCTTGCATAGTTGAGCCTGTAGTCCGTAAAGTCTAAAAGCTGCCATTCTGCCGGAAGACTGTCCATTACGAATGCTCCGTAGCGAGCGTTATTTACATGTCCGTTGCAGTCTATGTCAGTAAAGAGAACTTTTCGTTCCGCAACAAGCTGGGCCTCTTTGGGAATTGAAATGCGTCCTGGTTCAAGACAGTCGTGCACTTCGGTACGGTCTGTTGGCTTTCTAAGAGTAAATTCTTTTATGGGAATAAGCTTCCGTTCCTTAGGTTCAACTAAAAGCCATGTGCTCATTCCGCTTACAAGTTTTGTTCCGTCTTCAGAAGTAATTTCGTACGCCCTGCGGAATTGAAACACTTCTGACTTTTCTTCCCATGTGTGAATTGTAATGCGTTCGTTTTCAAGAGGCATTCTGTGGACCCTAAAGGAAACTCTGCTTACAAGAATTGCACAATTATTCTGCAGAAGTACTTCTCTGTCCATGCCCCTCTGTGCAAAGTCTTCTACCGCACAGTCCGATGTAAGTTTTAAAAGTTCGTAAAAACTGAGTTTTTTATTTACATTGCACTGACTAAAGTAAATAGTCGTTTCGCTGTGGAACTCGTTTGTTCCCTCGTCATGCCACTGTCTGTATTCTTTCATGTCTTTAGTGTAGCATTTTTTTTTCATTAAGTACAGAAGCATGAAACTCTTAGCATGCAGTCTTCATTCAGAAAGATATCGTATGGTGTATGCTGCTGTTGACCGCTTAAGGCTTTCCTGCACAAGTCCGATTCTTTCGTTGCACCAGTCTATTTTTGCAAGAAGCACATCGCTTTCGGCACTGTATCCGCTTTTGTACATAAGTTCCTGCTGTTCAACTTTAAGCAGTGCGGTTTCTATTTTAAGCTCCTGATATTCCATGCGCATGGTGCACACATCAACCGTGTTCCACTGGGATTCCAAAGTGTGTCTTATCTGGTCACGGGCATCGTCTGTGTCAATTTGTGCCGACCTTTCTTCGCTAAGCCTGCGAGAAACATCTCTTACCCGTCTGCCTCCGTCCCATACTGTCGTGCTTATGCCCAAGGTAAGGTTAAGTGAATAGTCGTCCGCATCCTGCCAACCTTCCTCAAAAAAAGGAAACTTTGAACCCGAATAGCTTAGCGAAAGTTGCAGTGCAATGTCAGGCTTCCAGTTAACGCTTCCCTTTGCAATTTTTACTGCAATTTCTCTAACTGCCTCTGTCTGCAAAAGAAGCCTCATGGTGTCAGAGTCGCCAAAAAGAGCCTTTTCCAAAACCGCTGCTCTGTCCTGATTAATTATGCGAAGAATTTCGTCGTCGCTTACTGTAAACCGTATGTTTTCTAAAGTAAGGTCCTGAATTCTTGTAAGAGACTGAAGTTCCAAAAGTTGTGAAGAAACTTCTTCCTTTACATTCTGTTCAGTAATCTCAATCTGCTTTGCCTGCATTTTTGCGTCTAGAACTTCCTGATGAACCATCATTCCATTTTTTTCTGCAAGTTCGGTAAAGGAAACAAGTTGACTGGCATATTCCTTTTCTTCTTCAAGTATTAAAAGAATCTGCTTAAGGTAATGCAGTGCGCACAGTCTGGTTTCCAATTCCGTTTCTAGCTGATGTTCAGTTCCCTCTAGCTGTATTCTTCGTGCTTCTGAAATTCCCTGATACAGTTTGATTGAGTTTGCAATTTTACCCCATGTAAAAATCGGCTGTTGAAGAGAAAGCCCAAAGTTGTACAGGGTGTGGTCAAGCTCTTCGTCTATGGTCAGACTCTTGTCGCTTGCAGAAGGCCTTGTGGACTGCTCTGCTATTACTGGCCAGTCGATTGCATCAATTATTTCATCAGAATCAATGGTGTAGTTTACCGACGGAGGATTGAACATGTAGTTGCCCGCTGCCGTCGCACTTACCGTAGGTCCCAATGTCCACCATGCATCAGTAAGATCAAGTGTGCTGCGATAGTATTCTTCCCCTTGTTTGCGTATGTCTGTGTTGTTTGCATAGAGGGCCGCCCTTAAGTCTTCCAGAGTGTATGTTTTTTCTTCTTCTTCTTCCATAGAAAATGCGGAACCTGAGCCTGTTACAAGAAGAATTGCAAAAGTTGCAAGGAAAATCATGTTCTTTCTACTTTTGCACATGGCTTGCCTCCTCGTGTTTGTCGTGCCTCTTCCTTAGTTTTGGATGCAGTGCGCTTCTAAGTTCACTCATGTAGTAGAGCAGAGGAATTAGTACAAGTGTAATGAGCGTAGAAGTTAAAAGTCCGCCTACAATGGCCTGTCCCATAGGGGCATAAATTTCTGCACCTTCGCCTCGTGCAAGTGCCATGGGAATGTCTCCCAGAAGGGTAGTTAGTGTGGTAATTAGAATGGGCCTTATGCGGCTTGAGGCACCTTCTGTAACGCATTCTCGCAGAAGTTTTTCTTCTTCTTCTGCCGTTAAAATTATGTGCCACTCGCCGTCTCTGTCCTTGCTTCCTCTTGCCATTGCAATGTCTGTTCGCTTGCTTGCACGGATCTGGTTAATGTAATCCACAAGAATGATTCCGTTGTTTACTACCACTCCACCCAAAGAAATTATTCCTAGCATGGCAAGAAGATTCATTGTTGAGCCGAACATTAAAAGTCCTGCTACTACTCCAATAAAGCAGAAGGGAATTGTTACCATAATCAGAAGAGGCTGCTTAAATTTTTCAAACTGAAGAACCATTACAGTGTACACAAGAAAAAGCGCAATAAGAAGAGCCGTAAGCATTGGACCAATCATGTCAGAAACCAGAGCAACAATTCCTCCAGACTTGCTGCTTACACCTTGGGGGAGCGGATGACTTGCAATGTATTCGTTTACTCTCCTAGAAACATCGGCAGTGTTTTCGCTTACAAGAGATGCAGAAACAGTAATTGTCTTTGCCCGGTCGGAATGATTTATTTGCGAAACGCTTTTTTCTACCCTCACATCAGAAAGTGAGGCAAAAGAAACTGTCTGTCCCCTTTCGGTTACTATGTGTATGTTTGCAATGTCGTCCTTTGTTACAGGACGGTCTGTAATGTCTGATGAAATGTGAATGTTGTACCGTTCTCCAGTTTCTTCATCCTTGTAGCGTCCAGAGTCCATTCCCTGAAAAAGAATTGCAGAAGTAATTCCGGCCTCGTAAGCGGTAAGTCCAAGAGAACTTAAATACTCATGGGCCATGTCTATAACCATTGTTGTAGTGTCAAAGTCTGTATCTAGTTTTGCATTAACTACATCAGGGTCTGTAAGAAGATAGTCTCGTATTCTGGAAGCAGTTTCGTAAAGTGTTTCCATGTCTTCAGAAATCAGAGTAAGTCCGTATCCACCTCCACCAGAAACATATCCTACAAGGCGGTCAAAACCTCCGTTTTCTATGTTGACTGTTGCATCTGGAATTGACGCTGACCAAATCTGCTGCATTTGAAGCATTATGTCGTGAACATCTCTCTTTCTTTCTGCAACAGGAACAAGAACCACATGGGCGTATGCAGATTCAGGTGCGCTAAGGGTAAGAACGCCCCTGTTGTTGTTGCGTCCTTCGTAAAATACAACAGCCTGAATTTCTGGCACATACTGATACAGAAGTTTTTCGGCATATGAAAGTTTTTTCTTTGTCTGCTCAAGAGTCGTTCCTATGGGAAAGTCTATGGAAAGATAAAAGTCTCCCGAGTCGGTTGAGGGAATGAATGCAAGACCAAGCCTTGTAGCTGTAAAGGCAGAAAATGCAAGAATCGCAACTGCAACCAGTATTACAAAAAATCTGTTGTCCAAGGCAGTGTTAAGAATCCGCCTGTATACGGACTCAAATTTATTCATGAAAATGTCAAAGCGTCTTGGCTTTGTTTTTAGTTTTGGTCCACTTTCAGAAAGCAGAAGTTTTAAAAGATAAGGCACAACAATAACAGCAACAAGGAATGAGGCAAAAATTGCCATGATGATTGTGATTGCAACCGCATGAAGAATTTTTCCAATAAGACCAGTAAGCAGTGCAATGGGAATAAAGACGACTATTGTGGTGGCAGCACTTGCAAAAATGGAAAGTGCAACTTCATCCCATCCGCGGTAAATAGCCTGATTCACTGTGTAGTGCATTAATCCTGTTTCGGGATTTCGCATGCTGTAGTAGCGGTAAATCTGTTCAAGCATTACTGTGGAACCGTCTACAACCATTCCCAAAGAAATGACAAGACCAGAAAGACTCATCAAGTTGATTGTAATGTTAAAGAGCTTTAGTCCGATGAATGTAAACAGAATGCATAGTGGAATTGAAATGCCTATTGTAACTGTGGCACGCCAGTCTGCCATAAAAAGCAAAATGACAAGAACTGCAAACAGAATGCCCAAAAGTCCAGACTGGATTACAGTCCTGAGTGAAGCAGACACCTGCCTGCTGTCGTCAGAAATAATGTTAAAGTGAACGGCTCCACCTGTTTCCTTTTCGCATTGGGCAAGAACTTTTTTTACGGCCTTTACAATTTTTACGGAATCACCGTCAGAGCGTTTTGTAATGCTTACCAGAATGAGAGGATTTGTTCCGTCTGTAACCGAATAGTCTTCTTGGCGATACGAAAGAGAAATGTCTGCCACATCTTCTAGATGAATGATTGAAGTTCCGTCTGCAAGTCCTACTGGAAGATTTTTTATGTCATCGATTGAAGAAAATCCTCCAGCATAACGCACGCTGATTGTCCTGTTTGAATAGTCTGCGCTTCCCAAAGGAAGGGTTACATTTCCGTAGGTAAGCGACTGATACACTGTTGCAACAGATATTCCCTTTGCCGCAAGTTCATCGGTGCGGAGTTTTATGGAAAGTTCCAGTTCTTTTCCGCCTTCAACCTCAACTTCCGAAACTCCGTCTATCTGGGTAATGCGAGGTGTAAGTTCATTCTTTATGTAGTCTGTGGTTCGGGCATTATCCATTCCTGCTTCTACACTGAATGCAATGATTGGCATCATGGACATGCCACCTACAAGAGCGCGTGGTTCACCCTGCAGACCGTCTGGTAAATCTGCAGACAGTTCCGAAATTCTGTTTCTAAGTTCTTCAAGCTGGTCGTAGGCATCGTAACCGTCGGCATAGGTAATTGTAATTATGCTCACGGAATTATATGAAGAACTTGAAACGCTTTTAAAGTGGGGCAGGGTAACAAAAGAGTCTTCCAGAATTTTCGTAACATCCTGTTCAACATCTTCTGCATTTGCGCCAGGATACACTGTGTACACTATTGCCTGAGGCATGGAAATATCCGCCATAAATTCTGTGGGCATGAGTGACAGAGAGTAGACTCCGAACACGAGGAGCACAATGAGTAGCATTGAAATTACAACCGGATGCTTTACCGAAAATTCAGAGATCTTCAAAAACGCCTCCGTCTGCAACACGGACCTGCTGTCCGTCAAAAACGGAATTCTGCCCGTCCGTTACAAACTGAAGGTGGGCGTATTCTTCTGGAACAATAAAGTGCTCTGCATCAGAAGGAGTGTTTTCAAATAGGTGATACCCTACTGTCTGACTTTCCTCATCATAAGAATAACAGGAGCCGTCAAGTTTTTTTGCAGTTATGGGAAGAAGGGGAACGCCTTCGTAAGTGGCATAGGCTACACTTACCTTTACATACATGCCGGGCCTAAACCTGTCACCTGGCTCGTCCAGTTTGCATACAACGGTAAATGTCTTTGACTGTGGAGAAACATATGGAGCGATTGTATCTATTGTTGCCGAAGTGGAGGCATCCTCGTAAAACTCTTCATCAGCAGGGCGAGTTATGGTTACTGTGAGGTTTTCTTTTTTTAGTGTAAACAGGTCAAAGTATTTTTCTGGAACGGTAAGGCGCACAACTTGGTCTGATAAATCTGCCATTACTGCAATGGGTTCGCTTCCTGTGGCAATGCTTCCCACTGCCATGTCTGCAATAAGAATGGTCCCGTCTATGCTTGCCTTTACTTCTGTGTAATCATACTGAAGCTGAGCCAGATCGTACTGAGCCTTTGATGCATCCCGCTGGGCTTTTGCTGAATCATAATTCTGCTGACTTGTTGCCCCCGATCGGTACAGGCTTTCTATGCGTTCAAAAGTACTTTGTGAAGCAAGGTATGCTGCCCTCGCTTGAAGTCTCTGCTGTTCAAAGGGAGCGTCATCTATTCGCGCAAGAATAGTATCCTTTTGTACAAAGTCTCCAGCTCTGGCTGTGTATTCAGTAATTGTTCCCTGCACAAAAGGCACTATGGGAATCATTGCATTTGCTTCTACATATCCGCTCAGGGTAATGGACTGTGTAAGGGTTCCGTATTCGGGATATTGAACGACAACTATGGGGAGTGTCTGTCCGTCTGTGCCTGATTTTTTTTTGCCCGTAAGCACAAGGACAAGAAGCACTAGCAGACCCGTCACTCCCGCGAAGATGATGTATTTTACTGTCTTTTTTGACTTACCTTGAAAGCTCATAGTTTTTTGCAACTTCATCCCAGTCAACTACCTTGAAGAGTTCCTTCACATAGTCAGCGCGCAGATTTTTAAACTTGAGGTAGTATGCATGTTCCCACACATCAATGCAGAAAATCGGTTTTGTTCCTGACTTAAGACTAAAGGGATTGTCCTGATTTGCGCTCTGTGAAAGAACAAGACTTCCGTCTGATGCAACAGAAAGCCATGCCCAGCCTGAACCAAACTGAGTTACTGCCAGTTTTGAAATCTGCTCCCTAAAGGAGTCAAAGCTACCGAATGCTTCGTTGATTTTTTTTGCAAGGTCTCCAGAAGGTTCTCGTGCACCCTTTGGTGACAGTACTGAAAAGTAAAGGTTGTGGTTGTAAAAACCGCCTCCGTTGTTTCTAATTCCGTTGCGTAAGGCTGTGTCTTGTATGGAATCAAGTGAAGAAAGAAGCGTCTCTATGGGAGTGTCGGCAACCCCTGCCTTTTCTGCAAGTTCGTTAAGGGTCTTTGTGTATGTGGCGTGGTGCTTTGAGTGATGAGTCTCCATAGTAAGTGCATCAATAACCGGTTCTAGTGCATCGTAAGCAAAGGGAAGTTTGTACTGGGTAAACATAGGAAAAAGCCTCCTAAAAAAGATTGTATACAATAAAGTGTAGTGGAAAGCCCTATAAAATGCAAGCCTGACCCAATCCGTCAACCTTGACCAATACCCCTATTTTTGTTATGCTACACCTACCTTGCCAACTTAGCTCATCCGGTAGAGCAGCTCCCTCGTAAAGAGCAGGTGATGTGTTCGAGTCACATAGTTGGCTAAAATTGTAAACTTGGCGATTAGTTTATCACTGTTGAAATGTACAAATTCTAACCGCCTGCGAACACATCAGCGAACGAGCGCCGACCAGGTGGGAGGAATAAGCGAGTGAGCCGGGCCGAAGGCTGTGTTCGAGTTTGCTTGCAGACAGAGTTTGCTTGCAAACTCAAGTCACATAGTTGGCTAAAATTATAAACTTAGCGATTAGTTTATCACTGTTGAAATGTACAAATTCTACCCGCCTGTGGAATGGGGTAAGAATGGCTATTACAGTAAATTTGCGCTACACAGGAAAAAAAGGTGCGGCTCAAGCTTTTGCTCGCGAAATGATTTCCAGCGGAACAGTTGAAAAAATCCGTGCAGAAAAATTATGACCTTGCTTTTTTTGCTACAGACTCTCCTGCAAGATACATAAAGTAGTCCGCCACCTTTTCTGGGCTGTCTTTAAATTTGTTTCCCGACCAGTATTTTAAAATGTCGCTGAATGTTGAGGCAATGTGAGAAAGCGCAAGCTCTTGAGGAAGTTTTTCTGAAGCCTTAATTTTTTCTTCACAGATTCTAGCAACCTTTTCTCCCATGCGCTTGTAAAAAATATCCGCCGATTTTCCCAAAAGAAAAGTCTTGGCCTTTCCCTCGTTGTCTCGGATGTGAATGTACATGTGGGTAATTTCTCCTTTAAGGTTATTCTTAAAGGCATGTCCGTCCTTGTGTTCAATCTCGTCAAATACATGATAGATAAGGCTGTCAAGAATTTCGTCAAACACCTCGTCCTTGTTCTGAAAATTTTCGTAAAAGGTTGACCGTCCCACATTTGCTTTCTTAATAATATCTGCAACAGTAATGCTTTGGTATTCCTTTTTTTTCATAAGTTCCGTAAGAGAATCTATTATTGCCGTCCTGGTTTTTTCTATGCGTCTGTCCATGAGGTCTCCTTACTTTCCGTACAAATTCCGATTTTTATCCGCTTTCGGACATTCGGCTTTCTTTGTTCTTACAAAATGTACTGCAGTCCTGTATATTTTTAGCGTACGCAGTGTCCGCTTCTGGATACAGTGTATCATACTTTCTTAATGAGGTGTAGAGCTATGGCAAAAATTTCTGAATGGTACGAAAAGAATTCTGACAGACTGCGTTTGATTTTTGTAGCGGTGTCAGGAGTCTGTCTTGCCCTGTCCCTAATTTTTTCATGGACTGGTAAGGGTGAATTATTATCCACCTTTGATCCTGCCTGGGTGGCGGTTGTGCTGTGCGGACTTCCCATTGTTCTTGGAGCCATTGTTGGTGTGGTAAGAGATCACGATATTACAGCTGATGTTCTTGTGGCTCTTGCCCTTATTGGCTCACTTATACTGGAGGAGTATTTTGCAGCCGGTGAAGTTGCATTCATCATGCAGATTGGTTCCATTTTGGAAGACTTTACTTCTGATCGTGCAAAAAAAGGTATCTCAAAGCTGATTAAGTTAAGCCCCAAAAAGGCTAATCTTTATGCGGACGGAAAAGTTAAAGTAATAGATGTTGACCAGATCTGTCTAGGGGACATTCTGCAGGTGCGTGCAGGAGAGTCGATTCCTGTTGACGGAAAAATAATTGAAGGAAGCACTAGTGTTGACCAGAGTGCAATGACGGGAGAATCAATTCCTGTAGAAAAAAATGTCGGCAATCTGGTGATGAGCGGAACAATAAATCAGAACGGTGTGATTTTAATTGAGGCTGTAAAAACTGCTGGCGACAGTTCTCTTCAGCGCATGATAAAACTTGCTGAATCCGCTGATGCCCAAAAGGCAAAAATCGTACGCAATGCAAATGTGTGGGCGGCATGGCTCGTAGTAATTTCTCTTACCACTGCAATTGTTGCTGGCATAATAATCGGAAGATCAAACTCTGACTTCTGGCTGGGCTTTACCCGGGCGGTAACAGTGCTTGTGGTTTTCTGTCCCTGTGCATTCGTGCTTGCAACTCCCACAGCAATTTCTGCTGGAATAGGTAACGCCTCAAGACATGGACTTCTTATTCAGTCTGGCGAGGCGCTAGAAAGAATTGCTTCTTCAACTGTTGCTGTTTTTGACAAGACGGGAACTCTTACCACAGGAAAGCCTTCTGTTGTAAAGGTGGAACCTCTTACCGGCATGAATAGAGATGAACTAATTAAAATTGCCGCTTCTGGAGAGGCGCTTTCAAATCATCCCCTTGCAAAGGCGATTTTGGATTACAATAAGAATGGCGTCTTTGAAGTTTCTAATCACAAGACCATTGCAGGAAGGGGAATAGAATTTGAACTTAACGGGAAAAAGTATCTTGTAGGAAAAGTCCAGGACGGCTCCTGTGAAGATTCTTCTCTTGTTGGTGTCTTTTGCGAAGATGAACTTCTTGGAAAAATTTACATTCAGGATGTTATAAAGGAAAATGCCAGCGAAATGGTTAAGGAAGTAAAATCTCTTGGCCTGCGAACGGTAATGCTTACAGGAGACAACGAAGCAAGTGCCCGTCAGGTTTGTGAAAGTCTTGGTCTGGATGAGTTTATTGCAGAATGTTCCCCAGAAGACAAAATGAACTTTATAAAAAAGCAGGAAGAGGAGGGCGCTAAGGTTGCAATGTTTGGCGACGGTGTAAACGATTCACTTGCTCTTCGTTCTGCCTTTGCAGGAGTTGCAATGGGCGGTATTGGAAGCGATGTTGCCATAGAAAGTGCTGAGGCTGTAATAGTTCACGACAATCTGGATGCTGTTCCCTATCTTTTTAAAATTGCTAAAAAGACGCAAAGACGCATTACCTTTGACCTTTGCCTTTCCATGGTAATAAACTTTGTTGCTGTTGCACTTGCCATTACGGGCGTCTTAAATGCCGTGTGGGGTGCTCTCTTTCACAACTGCGGTTCTGTGCTTGTAGTAATAAGTGCATTCCTGCTTTTGTTCTACAAGGGTAAGAACTAGTCTGCGGAATAGGGGTGTCTGGTAATTTTTTTCTTGTTAACGATTGAAAGGGTAAGACCAGTTTGAGGCTCCTTTTATAAGTTCGTCTCCTGCAGCATGACCCTTCCTGATTGATTCTGTCATGCATCAGCTCCTCATGTAGGCTAAACTTCTCTCGCAAACAGATTACTTTTAATCAGAAAAAATTTTATACTATTTTAATGTTTGATACAACCTTAAATTTTGAAGCGTTTAGTCAGACTCTTTTTTACTATACTCCTGATGAGAATCAGTGAAAATAAATAGTATTGTACAAATTTCTGTTGATGAAATAAAATAAAAGCATAAACAGAAGGAGGTCTTTTATGAAGAAATTTATGATGGCTTTTTTAATGGGGGTACTTGTAATGTCTGGACTTTATGCAAAAACAGCCGTTGTTTATTTTAGCGCAACGGGAACAACAGAGCGCATGGCAAAGAATGCTGCAACAGCAATGGGTGCTGACATATTTGAAATTGAACCAGTACACAAATATACTTCTGCAGACTTAAACTGGCACGACAGCAAGTCGCTTACATCAATTGAATGCAACGATCCAGACTGCCGACCTGCAATAGCAAACAAAATAGACCTAACCTCATACGATGTTGTCATTTTGTGTTATCCAATCTGGTGGGCTTATGCGCCAAAAATAATTTACACTTTTGTAGAAAGCCAGAATTGGAGCGGAAAAAAACTTGTTACACTTTGCACCAGCGGAGGAAGTGGACTTGGACGAAGCGGAAGTGACCTTGCAAAGTATGCAAAGGGCGCAGAGTTTAAGGGAGGAAAAGATTTTACCCGGGGCAGTGGAAGCGACATAAAAAAATATGTTGAAGGACTTTTAAAATAATGGGAATGGAATTGCGAAAAGTAAAAAGTCCTGTTGACATTGCAATGACAGTGCTTTCCATCCTGCTGATGGGAGGCACCATGCTTTTCCCTGATGACAGGCTGCATCAGATTCTGGGGCTTGTTCTACTTGCACTTTGGATTTGCCATACTGTCTTAAATTACCGCTGGTATGCTTCCCTCTTTAAAGGAAAGTTCAGTCCTTACAGGGTAATGCAGACAGTGGTAAATGTGGGCCTTGCCACATGGGCACTTCTTCTTATGACAAGCGGCATAATGATGGCATGGTTTCTTCCGTTTGAAGTGGGACCTGCTTTGGGATTTGCTCGCACCGCACATCTTGTTTCTTCCCACTGGTACTATGTCTTCATGTGCTTGCATCTTGGACTGCATGTTAGAGCAATTTTTTCAAGGATGCATGTTTCGTCTATTAAAAGCAGTACTCTTAAGGTTTTGCTTTACATTCTTCTTGCGGTGGTCTCTGTCTACGGACTTTATGCCTTTATTGCAAGGGGACTCTGGCGCTATATGTTCCTAATGCAACAGTTTTTCTTCTTTGACTTTGAGCGTGGATACATTCTGTTTGCGCTGGACTATCTTTCCATTCTTACGCTGATTGCAACTGCTTCCCACTGGCTTGGAAAACTTTTATTGCCCCAAAGCCTAAGTTCGAAAGCATGAAGATGTAGGTTTCTATCAAGGGGACTTAATTTCTAATTCTTTCTTAGTTCGTAAACCATGGCCGCCGTGTTTTCTTCAAAACCTAGGGCTTTGTAAAGTGGCCGTCCTAGAGAAGTTGAGTCAAGACTAATTTCTGTGCAGCCTCTTTTTTCTGCTTCCTGTATGAGGAGGTCTGCCATTTTTTTTGCAATGCCAAGCCGACGGTATTCCTTTTTTGTGTATACATTCATCAAGTGAGCCCTTTTGCCAGTGGGATGGTCAAATGTGGGCATTACGCTAATGTAGCTGATTGAGGCGCATCCTACAGTTTTGCCTTTGTCTTTTGCAAGTACCGTCGTCTGGTCTCCGTTAAGAAAATATGCTCTAGAGCATTGGATTAGGGTTTCGCTGAATGTGTCTTTTTCTTTCATGCCGTTTACTATGCGGAGCATTTCAAGACGAATGCTCATAAGGTCGTCAATGTCTTTTTCTGTTGCATTTATAATTTCTATCATTTTATGCCTTTGTGTCCCTCTGCAGAAACTGCAAAGGGACTTTCCATAAACGGTTCTTCATGCAATGGTGCAGAAGTTTGCGTAAGGAAGTGGCTTTGGCAAACGGTCTGTAAGCCTTTTACTGTTAGCCTGCTATAAGAGCGTTAAGAGCCTTTACAAATTCGGCAGGATCTGACAGTTCTGCACCGTCTACCAACAGGGCCTGATCAAGAAGTACCTCGCTTACTTTTGCAACATAGTCATCGCTTACATCTCCACTTAACTTTTGTACAAGAGGATGATCTGAGTTTACTTCAAGAATCGGCTTTACAAGACTTGCGTTCCCCTGACCCATTGCACGCATCATGCGCTCCATCTGAATCGAGGGATCATTTTCGTCAATTACGACACAGCAGGGACTGTCAGAAAGCCTCTTGGAAAGAACAACATCCTTTACCCTGTCGCCCAGAGCCTTTTTGATTTTTTCCTGAACTGGCTTGAATGCCTCTTCCTTCTTTTTGGCTTCTTCTGCATCAACTCCCAACTCTTCATCACTTCCTGAGCGGTTGACTGCCTTAAGGTCAAAGTCCTTGTATTTTCCGTAAGCTGGAATAACAATGTCGTCAATGTCATCGGCAAGAATAAGAACTTCAAGGCCCTTCTTTTTGTAAGCCTCAAGCAGGGGAGAAGCACGAAGATTCTTTTCGTCACTTCCTGTAATGTAGTAAATTGCCTTTTGGTCATCCTTCATTCGGTTTACATAGTCTGCAAAACTGGTCCACTTTCCGTCACCGTTTCCGCTTTCGTCAGTGCTTTTAAACCTAATGATTTCTGCAATTTCGTCTCGGTTTGCAAAGTCTGAATAAAGTCCTTCCTTGAGTGGCCTGTTGTAGTTCTGAACAAATTTGTTCCACTGCTCAATTTTTGCCTTCTGTTCGTCAGTGGGATTTTCTTCTGCTCTGGCCTTGTCTGCTTCTTCTCCAATCTTCTTGAATTCCGCCAGCAGTTTTTTTACGGACTGGGTCTTTATGGTTTCGAGAATGCGGTTCTGCTGAAGAATTTCTCGGCTTACATTAAGTGGCAAATCTTCAGAGTCTATGACGCCTCTTACAAAGCGCAGATAGCTTGGAAGCAGTTCGCGGTCGTCATCGGTAATAAAGACCCTCTTTACATAGAGTTTTACTCCGCTCTTGTAGTCGGCATTGTACATGTCAAAGGGTGCTACCTGAGGAACATAAAAGAGCGTGGTGTATTCCTGTGTTCCTTCCGCATGGGTGTGCAGGTAGAGTAGGGGATCCGTTCCATCGTGACTTATTACTTTGTAGAATTCGTTGTAGTCTTCTTTTTTAAGTTCGCTCTTGCTCTTCTTCCAAAGTGCGCTTGCAGAGTTTACCTGCTCAATCTTGTCTTCCTTGCCTTCAACTTTTCCGTCCTTGTCGTACTTGTTCTGGGTGTAGTGAAGGTAGATGGGGAATGCAATGTGGTTGGAATACTTTTTAATGAGTTCGTCAATCTTCCAACGGCTTGCATAGTCCTTGCTGTCGTCGTTAAGGTGCATTTCTATAGCAGAACCCACGGTGTCGCTTTTGTCAAATCCGTACAGTTTTGCTTCGGCGCTTGATGCAGAAAGTTCTTCAATGTTGTAGGCGTTTGTTCCATCGGAATACCAGTGCCAGGCTTTTCCGTCACCGCCAGCCTTTCTTGTGTATACATCGATTTTTCCTGCTGCCATGAATGCGCTGTAAAATCCCACGCCAAACTGACCGATTAAGTCTGAACTGCTGCTTCCGTTCTGAGAAAGCTGCTCAATAAATGCCTTTGTTCCTGATCGGGCAATTGTTCCCAGATTGTCGTTTAAATCTTTTTCGTCCATGCCGATTCCGCAGTCCTGTACCGTCAGAATCTTTTTATCCTCGTCAAATGTTATGTCTATGCGCGGAGAAAAGGAAAGGCTCTTGTAGGCATCATTTGAAACCGTAAGATATTTGAGCTTGTCTAGCGCATCTGATGCGTTTGAAACAATCTCCCGCAGAAAAATGTCCTTGTTGGAATACATTGAGTGGATAATCAGTTTTAAAAGCTGATTTACTTCCGTCTGAAACTGATAGGTTGCCATGTTTTACCTTCTTATTACTATTAGTATGCAGTTCTAATATACAAAAAAAATATGCAATCGGCTACAGTTTTGCCTATAGACCCAAGAGATTTATTTGTGATATATTTATTTATATGAGTAGAGACAGACATTCCCGCAGAAGGGGAAATCAGAATAAAAACCGAGAACAGAAAAGAAAGGATGCAGACAGCCTGCTTCCCAAAAAGTCTCTTTTTCACCCGTCACGGGCAGTGCTTGTTTCTTCAGAGCAGATGCAGCAGGAAGACGAGGCAATCCGAAGCTTTAAAAGCGAATCCCATCCAGTCTGCCCCAAATGCGGTCAGCCTGTAAATGATCTTACTTCGGCTATTCCCGACAAGACCACAGGCAACCCCATGCACTTTGACTGTGCCCTTGAAATTGTAGGAGAACATGAAAACCTTGGTTCAGGCGACAAGATAGTTTACATAGGACAGGGACGGTTTGGTGTGGTGAACTTTGCAAATCCCCGTGACCTTAAACACTTTACCATAAAGAAGGTAATAGAGTGGGAAGAAAAGGACAGCCGTTCCCCTTGGCGCGACAGGCTTAGCGAGCTTTACAGCCAGATAAAGTAGACATGGACTACAAAAAGCCTAGGGAGGAACCGTTAAAAAGTGCGGTTCAGCAGGATTTCTTTGGAGTACGGTACAAACCACTGGATTCCCTTCACCGAGCAGCTGGTCGGTTGCAAAAAAGCATTCAAGTCAAACTTCATGAGCAGTTTCCTAAATGGCAAAGATGAAAATCCTTGCAAAAAAATAGAAATAAATCCACTCTTGCTAAATCCGCAAAAATCCGCTATAGTATAGCCACTGCCGGGCTGGTGGAATTGGTAGACACAAGGGACTTAAAATCCCTCGGCTGGTAACAGCTGTGCCAGTTCAAGTCTGGTGCCCGGCAGATTTTTTTATTATGTATTCAGACACTCACTTTCATTTCCAGAAACTAACTGATGACGACACTGACCGAGGTGCGGAAATTCTTTCTGCAATGGTTGAATCCAAACCTCTTTTTGCATTGGACATAGGCGTTCGTTCCGATGACCTGGAAGAGCGGCTTAACCACATGGCACAGAGCCTTGATTCAATAGAAAACAAGACCGTTCGTGCAATGGCAGAAAAATTCATTTACTTTAGCGCAGGAATCTGGCCCGATGTTGACGCCATTCACAACCGCTGGAACGAAATGGAAACTTTGGAAGAACAGATTGAAGATGCAAGTCAAAAGGGAGAACGGTTTGCAAAAAAAATTGCAGCCATAGGCGAGTGCGGACTAGACCACCACTGGAATCCCTCCAATCCTGACGCAAGAAGTGAAGATGACTTTGACGATGACACTTACGAGGGTGAGCGTGAAATGTTCCAGATGCAGATTGAACTTGCAAAGAAAATGAATCTGCCAGTAATAATTCACAGCCGCGATGCCTTTGAAGACACTTTGGACTGCATAAAAAACATGCGCTACGACAACGGAATCATCCACTGCTATTCCTACGGACTTGACGAGGCCCGTGCATTTTTAGACAGAGGTTGGTACCTTGCCTTTGGTGGAGCCGTTACCTATACAAAAAAAAGCAAACTGTACGAAATGGAAGAACTTTTGCGCTATGTTCCCGAGGACAGGTTGCTCCTTGAAACAGATGCACCTTACCTTGCCCCCGTTCCCCTGCGAGGAGAGCAGAATACTCCCCTTAACATTTCCTACACCTACGAATTTATTTCTGCAAAGAGGAACATTACAACTCAGCAGCTTTGCCGCATAGTAGACAAAAACTGCGAACGACTATTCAAACTGTAGACGCAAAAAAAAACGGCTGCCTGCCTTTGCAAACTGAAGTGCACCCCTAAAGTTGGACAAATAAAGTTCAATTTTAGGAGGTGCATTTT
>CALCRU010000031.1 GCA_937894335.1 uncultured Treponema sp.
ACAGTTTCTTCTGTAACGGCAGGCTCTTCTATGCTAAAGGAGTCTTCTGCTACAGTTTCTTCTGTAACAGCAGGCTCTTCTTCAATGGAAAAACTGTCGTCACTTAGTGTTTTTTCTGCTTCTGCTGTTGGGGCTGGCTCTTCAAAGGAAAAGTCGTCAAGGGAGGGACTGTCTTCTTCAGAAGGTTCGGTTTCAGATTCTGTTTCAGAAATGTCTCCTGTAAGGGATGCGGCTTCTTCGTCAAAAGTGTCGGGAATCTGGTCTGTTGCTTCTTCATTTGCAGACTCTTCTTCGGTCTTGGGAGCTGATGAATCTTCCAAGTCAACTGAATTAAGGAGGGAGTCAACATCAAAACTGTCATCAGGTGCGCCAAAGTCTGTGTCGTTAGCGCCGTTCCTCTGTACAGAACTTGCTTCCTGCTCAACCTCTATAGAAACATTTTCATCGTCACTGGATTCTTCCTGTTCGGTTTCTGCTTCTGGTTCGGCAAAGTCTCCGTCATCGGTTTCTACTGCAATGTCATAGTCTACAACTGCTGCCTGTTTGGGCTTGTTTGAATCGGGGCCCTTTACAAAACCCGTGTCAATGTCGCCAACACCGAATGCGTCCAAATCAATTTCTTCGGATTCTGAATCTATGGAAGAAGCTGATGATGAAGGACTTTTTTCTGCTGGTTCGGATTTGGGACCTTCGTCAACAATGTTGTCAAATAGATCTTCAAAGTCCTGAGTTTGCGGTGCAAGGGCCGCCGTGGCTTCGTCAGTTTCTTCTTCTTCCTCCTGCTGAACTGAATCGTCAAAGCTGAGGTTTATGTCCAAAGGCTGATCGTATGTAACTTCTTCTTCTTTTGCTTCGGTTTCAAGACCAAATTCTGAAGGGTCAAGGAAGGAGTCAAGGGAAATGTCTCCTGAGTCACCGCTTCCGCCCATAAAGTCGTCTAAAGAAATTTCTCCGTCTGGTGCTGAACTGGCACTGTCTGAGGATGGGGAAGGTGAGTCAAAGAAGCTGTCCAGATCAATGTCTCCATCGGGGATTTCAAAGGAGTCTGACACTTGGGCCTGGGGTGCTTCCTCCGCTTCTGCATCTGGTTCTTCTGGAACTGACTCTTCTGCAATGTCGGGAAAGGCTTCTTCGTCTGAACTGGGGCTTCCTGCTATAAAGTCGTCAAGAACAAATTCTTCTGCTTGGGGCTGGGGTGTGGATTCGGGCACAGATTCTTTTGCAATGTCATCGTCTTTAAACATGTCGTCGGCCTGAGGGGTAGCCTGTGCCGTATCATCAAGAAAGGAAAAGTCGGGAAGTGAATCATCTTGCGCCTGGGGTTCTGAATCTGAGGCCTTTACCCAGACTCCGTACTGGTCAAGCTCTTTATTTTCATTTTCTGAATCTGTCATGCGTTTATCCCCTTTTAAAAAAGTGTCGTTCCCTTTCTACATCGGCAAAATTACGACAAATCTTCACTTTATTTTACTATGGAAAGCGTGTTAGGGCAAGTGGTTGTTACGATTTTGCCCAAACACTCTGCTCCTTTTTATATTTATACTTTGTGTTTTATCTGTTCAGATTTGCAGGAAAAAAGCCGATACTCTAGGCATAATGACACGTTTTAGACTTCTTGCCGCGGTCTGTGCAGGTACACTGTTTTATGTGCTTCTTGCCATTTTTTGCGGCAGGGACGGACTGTGGGCCTACAACCAGCTTTTGGAACAGAAGAGGGTTATGAGTACACATGCCGCCTCTATTGAAAAAATACACGAAGAACTCATGCTGGAAAAAGTTGCCCTTCAGAAAGACCCTGATGTTATAGCCGCCTACGCACGCCGTTTGGGCTATGTGGGTGAAGGGGAAAAACTTGTAAAAATTAGTGGACTTGCTGCTAAGGAAGCCCAGGTGTGGAATCCGGGAGTGGTAATGAAGCACTCTGAAGTCCGCTATGTTCCAGAATACTTTTGCAAGGCTATGGGCCTGATTATAGGTCTTATGGCATATATAGTCCTCTTTTTGCACGATGTTACCCACGGCTACATAAGGTTTCCTCGCAAAAAGACATACAGAGAAGCAAAGGGGCTGACGGTTTATGATATTTCCTAAAGACGATCCTTCATCAGTTGCAACAAGTGCATCAATCCTAAGTCAGGGAAAAATAGCAGTACTCCCTACGGACACCATCTATGGATTCAGCGGAATCGTGGACATGGAAATGGATTCGCCCTTTAAGACTGGAGAAAAAATCCGCGAAATAAAGGGAAGGGACGATTCTAAGCCCTTCATTCACCTTATTTCTCGCCCTGAAGATATTTTTCAGTTTACCAATGATGAAATTCCTGACGAACTTTTGGAAAAATGGCCTGGAGCGCTTTCTATAATCGTAAGGGTAAAGCCCGGTTCTCCCTTGGAATCGGAAGGCAAAACCTGCGCATTTCGTTGCCCCGACGATCCTTGGCTTAGGTCTATTATAGACGCTGTTGGAGCACCAATATACAGTACCAGCGTAAATATTTCGGGACAGGCTCCTCTCTTTGATGTGGCCGACATAGAAAAGCAGTTTGGCGACAAGGTTGACCTTATTGTTTTTGACGGAGACCTTGCTCCCGGACGCATTCCATCTACAATAGTAGAACTGGGAAACAACGGACGATATACTGTAATAAGGCAGGGTGCCGTACAGCTTAAAAAAAAGAAGCGCTTCTTTTTCTTTTAAATCAAGATGACAGATGTTAGCGGCGGGTCCATTCCACCCTTACTGTTGCCTGAGACGCTCCTGTTGCAGAAGATGAATCCTGTATAAGGGTTCTTTTTGTTCCTGCAAGGGTGTTGGAGTCTGTAAGGGAAAGAGTCCATGTTATGGGGTCTGCCGATGCCGCGTTCTGCAGGGCTACCTCTCGGGACAATTCTGGAAAGTAAGATGCATTGAATCTTCCCGACTGCACTACAGTGATTGTTTTTCCGCTTACGGTAACGGTAATGTTCATGCTTGCGCCGTTTTTAAATATGACAAATCCTTTTCCGCCCCTAAGTATTACTATCTTGTCTACCTGAGATTCTCCGCCCCAAGTTCCTGCCAGAAGTTCCGCATCTGCTGCAGGTTCCTCGCTTTCTGTAATAAGAGCTGCTGAAAGGCTTGTTCCTCCGCCTGACTCAAGGTTTGCAAGAAGGTTTTCCAGTGATGACTTTGCATCCATGAGGATTTTATAGTAGGAGGCGTATTTTTTTGTTTCGCTTACGGCAGACTGGGTGTTCACCCTTATGGCATTTAGCGTGCATACCCACTCACCGTCGCTTTCCTGAATTTCTGCATAAAATGCTATGGTTCCAGCCGCAGATGATGAGGGGGAATAGGCCATGTTCCTCTTGTCGTTTACGCTGTATCCGTCCAAAGACTGCAACTGGGAGTAAAAGAGGTCTGTGGTCATGCTTATCATGTTGGTGTCCTGACTTGAAGAGACCGTTGCATAAAAGTCCACTGGGGTGGCCGCCTGAGCCATTGCAAGAGAGAGAAGAAAAACTATTGCTGAAGTAAGTTTCTTCTGCATGTCTTACCCCTGTAGCCCCTTTCGGAATTCCCGGGAAAGTTCTCTGTTTACATCCCGTTCCTTTATGTCGGCGCGTTTGTCGTAGAGCTTCTTGCCCTTGCATACGCCTAGCGTTACCTTTACCCGTCCGTTCTTAAGGTAGAAGTCCAGCGGCACAAGAGTGCATCCCTTTTCTTCAACCTTGCGGGTAAGCCTTTTTATTTCGTCTTTGTGAAGCAAAAGCTTTTTCTTGCGGTCAGGATTATGGTTGAACACTGAGGAGTAGGCATAGGGAGATATGTGGAAATTCTGCATCCAGACTTCCCCGTTTTCGATGAGAGCAAAACTATCTGCGAAGGACACGCTACCTTCCTTGACGGATTTTACTTCCGTACCCTCAAGTGCAAGTCCGCATTCAATCGTATCTTCCACCGAGTAGTTGAATCGTGCCTTTCTGTTCTGCGCAATAACCTTGCGCGCCTCGTTAGCCATTACCATACATTGTACACCATAAATTCAAGCCTTGCAAGCGTTAAAACTATGTGCTACTATAGAAACAAGTAAAATTCTCTTAGGGTACAGATTTATGAAGCAAACTGTCTATGAATATGATTTTGAATTACGCAGGGAAAGGAGCAGGCGGATTACCACTGTTACCGTTACAGCAGTCCTTATTGTCCTTGTGCTGACTGCCTTTCTGCATTTTCTGCTCTTCCCAGTCCTTACCCGCTCAGATAGCATGTCACCAGAAATTGACAGAAATTCCGTAATTTTTATTTCTCCCCTAGTAAAAACCCCTTCAAGAGGCGACATAGTCTACATAGACCGTCTAGACGGAAAAAAACTTTCTTGGTGGCAAAATGCCCTTGACGCCCTTACCGCTTTTTTTACTGTCCAGCAGGTGAGACCCTTTGCAAACTCCTCAAGAGTTACGGGAAACAATACCCTTCGCCGTGTTGTGGCTCTGCCCGGAGACCGAATAACCCTTACTGGAGGAATACTTTTTGTTACCCCTAAGGGAGGAAGTCACAGCCTTACCGAATTTGAACTTTCCGAAAAAAAATACAATCCCAAGGTTCCTGTAAGCGCTTCTGACGGATGGGACTTTCTTGGAACAAATGAAGAACTTACGGACTATGTTCTGGGGGAAGACGAATACTTTGTGCTTTCTGACGACAGGGCTTGTGGTACTGATTCCAGACTTTGGGGACCCATAAAATCTTCTCAGATTAAGGGGATGGCGGTTCTTGAGGCATTTCCCTTTAACAGGTTTTCCCTCTTGTAAAAATGCCTGATTCTAAAGACATTTCGCTTTACATTCACATTCCCTTCTGCCTTTCAAAATGCTCCTACTGCGACTTTTTTTCAAGACCTGTAGGTTCCTGCATAGGTGCTTTGGAGTCTTCGTATATTCGTGCCCTTGAAAACGAGTGTGCCTACTGCAAAGAGACTTTTCAGGTTGACTCCTGGCGGACTGTCTACATTGGAGGTGGAACACCCAGTCTGCTTGGTGCTGAATCCTTAAAGCGGCTTTTGAACTTTCTTTTTAGTCAGGGAATTTCTTCTGGTGCGGAAGTAACTGTGGAGGCAAACCCAGAATCCCTTACGGAAGAAAAACTGAATGTCCTTTCTTCTTGCGGTGTAACAAGACTTTCCCTTGGCATACAGAGCATGAAGCAAAATGCCCTTGATGCCGTAGGAAGGCACTGCAGACCAGAGGATTCCCTTAGGACTCTTGGCCTTGTAAAAAAATTGTGGAAAGGTGACTTGAGTTTGGACTGCATAGCAGGTCTTCCCCTACAGTCAGACAGAGATTTTGCAGACTCCCTTAATCACATGCTGGAGTTTTCTCCTGATCATTTTTCCCTCTATACGCTTACGGTGGAGGAAGAAACTCCCCTGTACCGACAGATTGAAAAGGGTGACATTTTCTTTGACGGTGAAGACGCTGACCGCCAGTGGTTTTTGGGCAGGGACATGCTTTTAAAAAACGGCTACAGTCAGTATGAAGTGTCAAACTTTGCAAGACCAGGTCACGAAAGCCGGCATAACGGGGGCTACTGGTCTCAGAAAAGCTATGCTGGTGCTGGAGTTGCAGCCTGCGGAACCCTGTATGGAAAAAATTCCTTTAGAACTCAGAACTGTAATAGTATAGAAGCCTATATTGATTTTTGGAAGGAAAAACATTCCCTCGGCGAAGAAATTCCGCATCTAGTGCAGGAGAGGGAGGAACTGGATCTGGAAACTCTGGAAAGGGAATACCTTATGATGTCCCTGCGTACAGTAACTGGTGCTGACGAGGCTTTTTACAGTCAGCATTACGGTTCTCTGGAAGAAAGGCTTTCACCTTCAAAATGGTGGCAGACTCTCCTTGCAGATGGACGGGCCGTAATAAGGGGCAGTGTTGGTTCCAGATTTTTTTCCCTTACGCCAGATGGCCTTCTTTTGCTGAACCCCCTGCTGCAATCTCTCTTCTGAACCACTTGACACAAATCTAAAAAAAAACGATAATAGCCCCATAGTTTTATCTATAATTTTATATGAAGGAGATCTACTGTGCCTTGTGGAAGAAAGCGTAAGCGCGCAAAGATAGCGACACATAAGCGAAAGAAGAAGCTTAGACGAAATCGGCATAAGAGCAAGTAGGTTATAACCTTATTTGCCTATAACAGGCACTTCTATGCTTTAGGTGTGCCTCGTGCCAAAGGACCGCGGTTTTTTGCCACGGTCTTTTTTTTTGAACTTTTTCTGCGGGAGGGGCTTACAGTGTTGCTCCAGACAATTCATTCTCCTCAGGATTTAAAGGAACTTCCTCAAGAAAAGTTGCCCCAGCTTTCCTCTGAATTGCGTCGTACCATAATTTCCGTGGTTGGTGCAAACGGAGGACATCTTGCTTCTAATCTAGGCGTGGTGGAACTTACCATAGCCCTGCATCGTGTCTTTGACAGCCCTCAGGATGCCATAGTGTGGGATGTAAGCCATCAGAGCTATGCCCACAAACTTCTTACGGGACGCTACGACAGATTTTCAACTCTTAGAAAAAAGGACGGAATCTCAGGCTTTACTCGCACCGAAGAAAGTGAGCACGACTACTTTGACGCAGGACACGCATCCTCCTCAATTTCTTCAGCACTGGGACTCCTTACTGCATGGCAACTTAACGGCAGAGAGGGAAAGGTTGTTGCCGTTATTGGTGATGGAGCTCTTACAGGAGGCATGGCATACGAAGCCCTAAGCCACGCCGGACACCTTGCTCGAAATTTGATTGTAGTGGTAAACGACAACCAAATGTCCATAAGCCGCAACACGGGGGCAGTTTCTCGTTACCTTTCACGCCTTACCATGACCACAGGATACCAGAACTTTCGCTACAAATTTGACCGCATGGTAGACCGCATTCCCTATATAAACCGTCATCTTGGAAAATTCATCTACAGGTTAAAAAGGGGACTTAAAGGACTCCTTCTTACAAACAACCTCTTTGTAGATTTGGGCTTTGAATATGCAGGTCCCCTGAACGGACACAACATACAGCAAATGGAAAAAATATTCCGCAGGGCAAAAAAAATCCATAGACCCATGGTAATCCACATAGTTACCAAAAAAGGCAAGGGATATTCCCCTGCAGAAAATGATCCCTCTTCGTTCCACGGAGTTTCCCCCTTTAGCATAACAGATGGCATGGTGGAAAAAATAGATACCCTCAGTTTTACAGAAGCATTCAGCACATACATGGTTCAGGCTGGTGAAAAAAATCCCAAGCTTGCGGCAATAACAGCAGCCATGTCCAAGGGAACAGGTCTTGACGCCTTTGCAAGAAAGTTTCCCTCACGCTTTTTTGATGTGGGTATTGCAGAAGAACACGCCGTAACTTTTGCAGGAGGACTTGCGGCCGGAGGAATGATTCCCGTTGTTGCAATCTATTCAACATTCATTCAGCGGTCTGTAGATCAGGTAATAGAAGATTTGGCACTTTCCAAGCGGCATGCGATTCTTGTCCTTGACAGAGCAGGTGCTGTTCCCTCTGACGGAGAAACTCATCAAGGTGTCTTTGACATAACCCTATTTAGATCCGTTCCAAACATTTCATTTCTTACCGTGGCAAGTAGGGTAGACTTGGAACTGTGCATGGACTGGGCAATAAAGCAGGCGGATGAAACCGTCATCATTAGGTGGCCAAAAAGTTCCTGTCCTTCAGAACTGGAATCCTTTAAGCATCCTGTGCAGTCGGGAAGAGGACTCCTTGTTAAGGGAGAAGAACTTGCTCCCTCTCCTGCGGTTCGTCTTTTAAGCGAAGAAGAAACTTCCGGAAAAAGGGCAAAGAGCATTCTTATCGTGTGTACTGGCGGAATGTTTTCTGAATGCCAAACGGCCTCCCGTTCGCTAATTCTTTCAGGCTTTAACTGCGACATGTATGTTCTGCGCTTTATAAAACCCTTTGACGAAAGTTACTTTGTTTCAATCGCCTCAAAGTATGATGCAGTCCTTATGGTGGAAGACGGAGTTGCCCTTGGCGGAATTGGCGAACATCTTGCCTTCATTCTCATGGAAAACTCTCATACTTCTTCCGTAAAGACCGACTTTATGGGATTCCCCGACGGATTTTTTGCAAACGCCCAGCGTGACGAAATTCTTGAGCAGGCGGGTCTTTCTTCTTTCCATATTGCACAAAGGGCAAAATCGCTTGTAGAAAACAGGACAAAACGCCATAATAAGAAGGTGAACGATGCCAAGCCTTAACCTTGCCGACAGAACCATAAGCACAAAAAGGTCTGCCTTTGTCATGGGGATTGTAAACTGCACTCCTGACAGTTTTTTTGCAGGCAGCAGGGGATCAGCCTCCCTTGCACTAAGGCTTGCGGACGAGGGTGCCGACATTCTGGACATAGGGGGAGAATCTACCCGCCCCGGATGGAAACCTGTAAGCGCTGAAGAAGAAATAAGGCGCATTGTGCCAGTGATTAGGGCGGTAAGAAAAAAAAGCCCTATTCCCATTTCTGTTGACACAAGAAAAAAGAGTGTCATGGAAGCGGCCTTTAATGAAGGTGCCGATATTGTAAATGATGTTTCTGCCCTAGAGGACGACGAAGAACTTGGACTTTTTGCGGCTCAAAAAAATCTTCCAGTAATCCTCATGCATAGGGGAAACTGTTCATCGGGGAAAAGTGCAGTTTGCGAAGTTGGTAAATACCTTTCTTCCCGTGCGGACTACGCTCTTTCCTGTGGCATAGGGAAAGAAAAAATCATTGTGGATCCTGGCATTGGCTTTGGAAAGGATGATGATGTAAACCGCGCCCTGATTGCTGACTGTGGCTCCTTGTGCGAAGGAACTTATCCTGTGCTTATGGCTCTGTCACGAAAGAGAGTAATAGGAAGCATGACTGGCCGTGATGCGGAAGAAAGGCTTTACGGAACTCTTGCGGCAGACCTTGTTGCGGTTCTTTCGGGAGCCTCGTTTGTAAGGGTACATGATGTTGCGCCCTGTGTAGACAGTCTTGCGGTTCTTTCCGCATTAAGAAATATATAGAGGAGGTTTTGACTTTATAATGAATGCTTTTGTAGAAAGCCTTTTAAAAATATACGATTACATTCGCCCTGTTCTTGATGTGGGAATAATTGCCTTCCTGCTTTACAAGGTGTATGGACTTTTGCGGCGAACAAATGCTGTTCAGATTATAACCGCTGTCTTTATTATAGGACTGGCCTATCTTGCGGCAAACTTTCTTCAGCTTACGACACTCCAGTGGATTCTGAACACTCTTGCACCGGGAGTCTTTATCTGCTTTGCAATAGTTTTTCAGCCTGAACTTAGGAAAATGTTCCTTCGTCTGGGACAGATTGAATGGTTTACATGGGGAAACCGCTCTAAGCATACCTATGTTGATTCAGTACTTATAGCGGCAGAAATTCTTTCTAAGCAGAAGAGGGGAATGCTGGTGGTATTTGTCCGCCACACAAAACTTGACAACATTTTGGACACGGGAACTCGCCTTAACGCAGACCTTTCCTCCAATCTTCTTGTAACGATATTTGGACACAACACTCCCTTCCATGACGGAGCCTGTTTTGTTCAGGGAGGTAAACTTCTTGCTGCAGGATGCCTTCTTCCCCTTAGCGAGCAGAACGACATTAAAAAGACATTCGGTACAAGACACCGTGCGGCCCTTGGCATGAGCGAGGTTAGTGACGCCGTAACTCTTGTAGTAAGCGAGGAAACAGGAGCAATAAGCCTTACATATAATTCTCAGCTTCACTACGATCTTTCAATGGAACAGCTAACTCAGATTCTGGAAACTCAGTTGAACATAACTCCTGAAGAGCAGAAAATAGAGGATACCATCGATGAACAAAAATCACTTTCTTGACAAAATAATAAAGGATTGGAAGGCTATTGTTATCTGCATAGGTATTGCCCTTCTGATTTATCTTGCCTACCAGACCACTACTCTTGATAAAAAGACATTCGTGGTTCCCCTTAAGGTTAACGCAACGGGTACAATGGTTCCCTCCCAGTCCATGGAATCCTACCGCTATGTAAAGGTTTCGGTGCGCGCCCAAAAGGAACAACTTGCGACAATTTCGGAATCAGACTTTACCGCAATCATAGATTTGGACTACATTTCAAAACCTGGTCAGACTTCCATTCCTGTAGTAATTCAGCCTAACGAACGAGTGCTTCTTATGGAGCCTCTTGAAATTCTTGCAAACCCTGAATACATAAACCTTACTGTGGACGAAAGCGTGTTCAGCTATATTGCCATAAAGCCAACTCTTACAGGAACACCAGCATATGGCTACGAGGTGACGGGATTCAGTTGTCGGCCAGAATTTGTAAAAGCTTCGGGCCCTGCTTCTGTTGTAAATGCAGTGGCTTCTGTTCAGACTGAATCAGTTTTAATAGACGGCCTTGACTCTTCTTCTGAATTTGTTACTGCCGTTGACTATGAAAATTCCCTAGTCAAACTGGAAGACGCAGGCGGTGAAGTTCAGGTTTCAGTTACCATAGAGCCAGTTATTTTAGAGAGGGATTTTTCTGGCGTGCCTATTGCAGTTTCAAATCTTGCCGCTGACTTTGAGGCTTCCCTTTCTGTTCCGTCCGTTTCTATAAGCGCTCAGGGAAGGCTTCTTCTTATGGAGACAATGCAGCCCTCCAGCTTTACTTCCAGAGCAGACTGTTCCTTTATTACAGAAGAGGGTACTTACGAAGTGCCAGTTACAGTTATTTCTCCTGTAGGAGTTTCTGTGGTTTCTCAGGACATGAGTACCGTTACAGTTACCGTTACTCGCATACAGGCAGAGGCGGAAGAAGATCTATGATTTGCGGAGTTGGCGTTGACATGGCAAAGGTCTCTCGCTTTGAACGCTGGATAAATGACGGTGGTATGCTAAGGCGCTACTTTAATTCTGCAGAGCATTTGGAAAGCAGAACGGCCTCCATGCAGAGGCGGTGCGAATGGTATGCTGTTCGTTTTGCTGCTAAGGAAGCTTTTTCAAAGGCTCTTGGTACGGGCTTGCATGGTTTTGACTTGTGCGATATATATATTAGTAAGAACGATGACGGAATGCCCACTCTTCAGGTAACAGGCAGAGCAGAGGCTTTGCTTGCGGCAAAGTTTGGTGAAGGGTGCAAAGTGCATGTTTCACTTACCCACGAAAAAGAATATGCGCTTGCATTTGTCGTCATAGAAAAAATTATGGAACGGGGGTAAAAATGGCTCAACCTGTAAAATCTTCCAAAGCTGGTGCTGGGGACAAGAAACCGTCCATCTCCTATTGGGCAAAAGAAAAAATGAACTGCCCCTGCTGCGGAAAGCCCTTTGAGCAGGAAGTAATGCATAAGGGTGGCGGCCGTATGATTGCAGGAAGCCTTACCGACGAACTTCACAGAAACTTTGAGCCTTCAAAAAAATTCGGAAGGGTCTACCCAATGATTTACGATGTGGGTGCCTGTCCCCGATGCCTGTGTGCCCTTTACTGGCGTGACTTTACCGACATAAAGGACAAGAAAGGATTTGAAAGAATTCTTGACAAACAAGAAGAACGCCTTGAAAAAGTCAACACGATTTTTCCTTACTTTGACCTGAAGCACGAACGGACTTTGTATGACGGTGCGGCAATGTACTATCTTGCTCTGCTTACATACGAAGAGGTTGACATATCCTATGCGCCTACTTTTAAACGGGCCATGACTTCTTTGCGACTTGCATGGCTCTGCAAGGATTTGGAAAGGGTCTGTCCTGACCACAACTTTGAAAGCGTGGCTCAGATTTTTTACCGCAAGGCACTTTTCTTTTACCAGCAGACGCTCATAAACGAAACTGGACGAATCGAATCTATAGAATCAGTAATGAACTTTGGTCCCGACACGGATAAGAGCTACGGTTACGATGGAGTTATTTACCTGTGCGGACTTTTGGAATACAAGTATGGTCAGAGGGAAGACGAGACAAAACGCCTCCAGAAACTTGACGAATATAAGCGTTCCATTGCACGAATCTTTGGTCTTGGAAAGTCCAGCAAGAACAAGCCGGGGCCGCTTCTTGAGGTTGCAAAAAATCTTTACGACAAGCTTGCGGCGGAACTTTCTTCTAACAACATTTTCAGTTCTGACGACTAGGCATGAAGAACATTCTTCTTACCGTTTCCTATGACGGTACCGATTTTTGCGGATGGCAAAAGCAGAATGCAGGTAAGGACAAGTCTGATTTCCCTGTAGCCATGCGGACTGTTCAGGAAGAGATTGAAAAAGCTCTAGAAAAAATGCTGGGTGCGGAAGTTTTTTTGCAAGGCTCAGGACGGACTGATTCTGGAGTGCATGCCCGTGCCCAAAAGGCAAATTTTATTTCCCCAGTAGATTCTGTTCCCTGTGAAAACTATGTGCGTGCCTTAAATTCAATTCTTCCCAAGGACATACGCATTAGGGAAAGCCAAGAAGTTCCAGAAGACTTTAGCGCCCGATTTTCTGCAACAAGCAGGACTTACCGTTACTTTATACATACGGGTTCTGTTCCCCTTGCCAGCGACATGCGCTTTGTGTGGCACCTTCCTTGGACGCCAGATATAAATGTTCTTAACGATATGACTTCCTGCCTTAGGGGAGAACTTGACTTTGCAACATTTACAGCTAGCGGAGACCAGAGCCTTTCTACTTTCAGATACATTGATGACGCCCATTTTTATACTCAGGAAGATTTAAAGACTGGAGGAAAGGTTTTTGTTTTTGAAATAACTGCAAACGCCTTTTTGTGGAAGATGGTCCGTTCTCTTACCGGCACCCTTATAGGCATGGAAAAGAAAGGGCTTGGCGGAAAAGACTTTAAGGAGGTACTCTTTTCCAAAGACAGAACAAGGGCAGGCGTAACTGCTCCCCCCACAGGCCTCTTCTTATGGGATGTATCTTTTGACGGAGTTCGCCGTCATGTTTGAGTGTAGCAACATGGAGTTTTGCATCAGTTTTTAGAGAAGATTCTGAGGGTCTACATCAACTTCAATATATACATCTCTAAGTTTCTTCTCGTAGCCTTCGGTAAGAAGCCTTGCCATTTTTTGCAGAGGCTCTATTTTCTGAGCGCGTAGAAGTATTTGCTTTCTGTAACTGGCATTTACTTTTTCAAGGGGGCAGTCAGCTGGCCCCAGTATGTCGCACCCCTGTTCGCAGTGAGACTTTAGTATGGCGTAAGAAGCATCCGCTGCAACCTGAGCCTGTGCCGCATCTGGCGCACGGAAGACTATTCTAAGCAACCTTACAAAAGGCGGAAAGTTCAGCAGCTTTCGCATCTCAAGTTCCCTAGTGTAAAAGCCTTCAATGTCTTCCTTTACAGCGCATGCCACTGCATCACGGTCTGCACTGTAGGTCTGGACTATTACCTTTCCATCTGGAAAAAATCTTCCCGCTCTTCCTGCAACCTGAGTTATAAGCGCAAATGTTTTTTCAGATGCACGAAAGTCGGGCAGGTGAAGGGCTGTGTCTGCCATGACAACACCTACCAACTTAAGGTTTGGAAAGTTAAGTCCCTTTGCAACCATTTGTGTTCCCAGCAGAATGTCGTATTTTCCTGCTTTAAAGTCTGCAAGTTTTTCTTGAAGTTCGCCCTTGTGGCTAAGACTGTCCGTGTCTACCCTTACCACCGAGGCAGAGGGGTAACGGGCCTTAACTTCAGCCTCTATGAATTCAGTTCCAAATCCTGAGTATCCTATGTCCAAGGAACCGCATTCAGGGCATTGTGACGGAGGCGCAACCGAATATCCGCAGTAGTGACATCTTAGCCTTTTTTCGTTCTTGTGATAGGTGAGTGAGACGGAACAGTTCTTGCACTTAAGTTCAAATCCGCAACTAGAACATCTGAAAAAGTGGGTGAATCCCCTTCGGTTAAGAAAGAGTATTGTCTGTCTTTTTTCCTTTAGGGTTTCCCTTATTTCCTCATCAAGTTCCTTTGAAATACAACTTTCTCCATATGCCGATTTGTCTGCCGACGAAGAGCCCAGTTGTACGCATTTTATTTCGGGCATTGCACCACCAGCAAGGCGTCGGGTAAGGGAGTGCCTTTCTATTTTTCCAGTTTGCATTAGGTGCCATGCTTCTACAGAAGGAGTTGCCGATCCCATTACCAGAGGACAGGAAAGTTTTGAGGAGCGGAACATTGCAACCTGTCTGGCGTGGTAGCGAGGGGAGGAGCCTGCTTTGTAGGAAGAGTCGTGTTCTTCGTCAATGATGATTAGTCCCAGATCGGGAACGGGAGCAAACACGGCACTTCTTGCGCCAACAACTACACGGGCTTCCTTTGAAAGAATGCGCTTCCATTCACCTAGTCGCTGGCTAGGAGTAAGTGAGGAATGCAGAACCGCCGCCGTATTTCCAAACCTCTGCATAACGGCTTCTGCAACTTGGGGAGTAAGGGCAATTTCTGGTACCAGATAGATTACTCCCTTTCCCTGTTCAAGAATTTTTTCAGCAGCAGAAAGAAACACTTCCGTCTTGCCGCTTCCAGTCATTCCGTACAAATAGTGATATTTTGTGCTTCCCGTAAGAATTCCCTTAACAGCCTCATTCTGTTCGCCGCTAAGTTCCTTTTTTTTAAAGCTTGATTCGTCTTCGCTGAATGCAAATCCGCCCGCATCAGTTTCCCTTCGTCCAGAGGGAATCATTGCAGTAACAGTTTCGCCAATTGCAGAAAGATAGTAGCGTGACATGAACTTTGCAACATCGTAAAGTTCATGTGTAAGAAGACTAATGCCGTCTTTGTCGGTAAACTTTGTTGCCCTGCGAACTTTTTCTCGAGGAATTCCGCAGTCTTCGGGAAATGCAGTGTGGGTGCCTACGATAAAACCAGTCATGCTCCTGTTTCCAAAGCGTACATCAATGCGGCGACCAAAGAAGTCTGTGTCTTCCGCGCTGGATTCGTCAGGGTGACGGTAGAGGAAGGTCTTGTTTAAAGGTAGGTTAAGGGCGACATCAAAGAAAATTTCTTTTTCCATTTGGGCTAGGCCTTGTTTTGATTTTTAAAGAATTCTGTAGCGTAGTCTGGAATCTCCTGACTAATGCGTGCTCTGAATGTCTTTAGGTCTTCCCATGCTGGCCGTTTAAGGGCTTCGTCCCGTAAGAGTGCGCTGGGGTGATATGTGGCAAGAAGGGGAATGCCCTTGTAGTCAAGAAATTTTCCCCGTAAGGAATTTATTCCCTTATCAGTTTCAAGAAGTGACTGGACTGCAGTTCGACCCATGGCAAGAATGTACCTTGGCTTAAGAACATGAATCTGAGCCTGAAGATAGCCCCTGCATGCGTCTGCTTCGTCCTTCATGGGAGTGCGGTTAAGTGGCGGTCTGCATTTTACAATGTTTGCAATAAAGCAGTTTGAGTCTCGGCTTAAACTTATGGAAGCAAGCATCTTGTCCAAAAGTTGTCCTGCCTTACCAACAAAGGGGCGGCCTGTCCTGTCTTCCTCTTCTCCCGGACCTTCTCCAATTACCATGACATAGGGATGGGAAACTCCTTCTCCCGGAACTGTGTTTGTCCTTTTTTGGCAGAGAATGCAGTTTTTGCATGAAGATATTTTCTGAGTGATTGACTCAAGGGTAACTCCAGATTCTCCCTGTTTTGTGTCAGTCTTTTCTTCTGGAAGTGGAGCGGTGGACTGAGAACTGTAAGTCTGAACCTGTTCCACAACTGACTGGGCTGCTTCTAAAGGTTTTTCTTGGACAGAAGGCGGCATGACATCATCTTCAAAAACAGGAGACTCCTCCAGTTCTTTTGAGACATAGCCTGAACCCCACGCCGATGCAGCCCTTATCAAATTGAAAACGCTTGCTTTTTCTTCTGCCGTCATGCTCCCAGTATAGCCTGTTTTGCGTGTTGCGTAAAGACGAATGTTCTGTTAAAATTAGTTTTGGAGATTTGGTAATGAACATAGCCTTGTTTTCTGACAGTTATTTACCTACGAAAAGTGGTGTTGTTACCGTTGTAATGCAGTTAAAGCGTGCCTTAGAGTATGCAGGGCATCATGTTGTTCTGGTAACGGTGCAGACAGACTCTGAAAATACAGACAGAGAAGAAAATATACTCAGAATACCTGCGTTTCTTTCCCCTGTAGGAGATAATCAGTATGTGGGAAATCCTTTTGAAAAATCCGCAATAGACTTTTGCCGCCAACATAACATTCAAATAATTCATGCTCATACTGAATTTTCGCTCGGACATATTGCTCGTGTGGTGGGAAGAAAACTGAACATTCCTGTCATTGCAACAACACATACTATGTGGGAAGACTATTACAGGTACTATCTTAAAATAGGAATGATTATACCTAAGGCTGTTGTAAGAAGGCTTGTTCATGTCGCTTACAAACATTTTTATGCACTTATAAATGTTTCCCAAAAGGCTCACGACTATTTTAAAGAGCCTTATATTTTGCCGTCAACACCGTCGGCTGTTATTCCTAATGCAATTGATACTGAACGCTTTAAAGAAAGACAAGTTACTCAAAATGACATTCAAAATCTTCGTAGTAAATTTGGACTTTCAGAAAGTGATCGCATTATTTTGTATGTAGGCCGAGTGGTTGAAGAAAAACGCGTAGAAGAATTGCTTACCGTTTTGTGTCGTGTGGTACGCAATACAGAACATGCAAAAGTTTTGTTTGTAGGAGACGGTGCTGCTCTTCAGATATTAAAAGACAGAGTTGTAGAAGAAAAACTTACACAGAAAATTCTTTTTGCAGGCTTTGTTGATTGGGCTTGTCTTGCTCCCTATTATGAAATCTCTTCTGTTTTTGTAACCGCCTCTCTTTCAGAAATGCATTCAATGACAGTGCTTGAAGCAATGTGTATGTCACTTCCTATTGTGTGCCGTCGCGACACCAGTTTTACCGATACGGTCTTTAATGACGAAAATGGCTATCTTTGCGACACTGATGAAGAAATGGACGAAAAACTGTCTCTTCTTCTTGGTGATGATGAAAAATGTCTTGCCATGGGTAAGCGGAGTCTGGAACTTTCAAAAAACTTTACTCTGGAAGTACATACCGCAAGAACTCTTGCCTTTTACAATGCAGTACTCAATTCCTTCCCCAAACCCGTTAGCGATGATGTGCTGAAAGAAGCCGTTGCTTCAGCAATAGTAAATAAATCTGAAATTACGGGGGGGGGTACTAACCTGTAAAAAATTCAGAAGTGAACTGACCCCAAATTTTAGGACAGTTTAAGCAGCAACCTCGCTTGGAGTTT
>CALCRU010000032.1 GCA_937894335.1 uncultured Treponema sp.
ACATGCAAGAATTCGCCATGCGAATTCTTGCGTTTTAGAAATTGCAAGGATGCAATTTCTAAAACCTTGCCTTGCGCAGCCTTACTCTTTCCACATCTTCGCAGAAGAGTTCGCGCAGGTCGTTAAGGCCTAAGGCCATTAGAGCCATGCGGTCTATTCCGATTCCCCATGCCAAGACTGGAACATCTACGCCCATTGCCTTTGTAACTTCAGGACGGAAAATGCCGCTTCCGCCAAGTTCAAACCATCCCAACTTAGGATGCTTTATATGCACTTCGATTGAAGGCTCCGTAAAGGGGAAGTAGCCCGGAACATATTTAACTTCTGTTGCACCAGCAATTTCTACAGCAAACATACGCAAAAATCCCAGCAGGGTGCGAAGGTTTACATCCTCACCAAGAACAATTCCTTCAGTCTGATAAAAGTCGCTAAGGTGGGTTGCATCAACCTTGTCGTAGCGGAAACATCTTGCAATGCCAAAGTACTTGCCTGGAATCTTTGCCTTATGCAACTGATGTGCAGAAAGTACAGTACCCTGACTGCGCATAATAAGGCGGCGTGTAAACTCTGTGTCAAAGTTGTAGTTCCATCCGCGGCTACCTGTGTTACCTCCGTTACGGTGAACGGCTGCAACATTGCTCAAGTAAGGCTCTTCTATGCTTTTTGCATGGGTAGGATTCTTAATGCGGTAAACATCATGAATATCGCGTGCAGCATGGAACTGTGGCATAAAGAGTGCGTCTCCGTTCCAGAATTCTGTTTCTACAAGAGGACCGTCAAATTCTTCAAAGCCCAAAGAGCAAAGTTTGTCCTTTACGCTTTCGAGGAACTGAACATATGGATTAGTGCGACCGGGAATAATGCGTGCAGGAGGAATTGTAATGTTGTATCCCCTGAAGGTTCCCTTTTTCCAGTCACCAGAAGCAAGCATACTCGGTGTAAGTTCACCAATTTCGTTACCAGTAATGCCGGCCTTTTTAAGACCTTCAACAACCTCGTTAAATGCGGAGGTAAGTTTGTAAGCAACAGTCTCGCGCTCAATGATTCGGAAGGGACTTTCTGAGGCACCGCGTTTCTTTGCTAAACCAGAAATTACATCAGCTTCTTCCTTGGTAAGTGAAGCTGCATCAATCTGACTATTTTCTGCTTCAAGAGCTTTCTGTATAAGATTTTTTGCAACTTTAATGCGAGCAGGAACTGCGGCACCAGTATACTCAGCTTTTTTTTCTGCATTCATCTTAAGAACGCCTTCCTTGCTAAGGCTTCCAAATGCAGATCCTACATCTTTATTTTCTATTCCTAATGCCGAAGCAATTTCGGGAAGAAGACGGGCACCGTTATCCTTAAGGTAAGAAATAATGCGCTCTTCTGCAAATCCGTTCTTTGCCACAAGGCGACCATATTCCGTAAGTTCATAATAAGTGTGGGGAGTTCTGGAAATTTCTGTAAGTAGTTGCTTGCCTGTAAGCCAGCTAAATGCCTGGTTTGCGTGACCTTCTTTATAACCAAGTTCTTTTTGAAGTCGTTCAGAAGTAAGCTCGTCTTTGAGCCCGTATTTTAAAAGCACCTTTGTTTCGAGGGGGTGCAGGTTTTTAATAAGCGTTTTAATATCAGTCAATTTGGAATCCAACCTAAAACAGACTAAACGCCGACATTGCGCCAGCGTTCAGACTGCTTTACTTAAAGTAAGTTTTTAACGAACAAATGTTACATGAGAGCAGTATTCAGCCATGCGAATTCCGCGCTCATCCTTGTAGTAGCGCACACGGTCCTTGCTTGAGTAAGTGTAGCGTGTGTACTTGTTTTCTACGGCAAAGTCTTCGTATACAGCAATAGCGGTGTTCATTGCTTCGCCACGGTCAAAACTTGCAGCCATGGTTGTGTAGTAGAGGCGAACGACACCTGTTACCGGAGTCCATTCAATCTCCATCTTAACTGTTGAAGCGGAAGGATGCTGATCTGCATATTTGTCTTCAACTTCGATTGTTTGGGTAGATGTGTCTACATAGCTGTTAAGACTTTCAACATCGTCACCAGTAACCGTCTGTGCGCTTACCGCAGCCAATGCAATAAAAGCAACCACTGCAAATGCAAATATTTTTTTCATAGGAAATTCCTCCTTTGATAAAATCAGTACTGTGTGTACTCTACCATTTTATCAGTTTGCATAAAAAAATCAAGGTCAACAGTATATCGACCGTCTTTAATATAAATACGCGGATCGCCAACAAGTAACAGTTTTCCCATAATTTCTTTGGGTTTGTTCTTTATCTTGCGTCTCCAGTACTCGTGGATTGCATTGCGGGCCGCCTGAGCAACAGCCTGCCTTATTCCCTCCATGCCAGCATACACAGGACCCTGCCCCGTACCGTGCACCTTAGGATTCGTAATGGAAAACCACCGTTCATAGCTTATCTGCTGGGTTTCGGTTCTGCTACAATAGGCCCAAGAATAAAGTTTTCCGTCAACAGGCTCTGGGCTATGGTAAGTTATAGGATTTATGCCCTCGTCAAAGTCCCGGACAGGAATAAGTTCAAAGAATTCGCTTACTCCGCGAAGATTGTCCTTTGGAGTGTAGTCAAAAGTCCATCCGTTTATCATGCCGTTAAGCAGGAAGGGGGCAATTTGTTTGGTACGAGCAACAGCAGTGTCAAACAGGTCTAGCTTGGTAAGGGAAGAACCGTCTTTTTGCTCTTTTGAAGTACCGTCGGCAAGGGGGTCTTCGCTAAGGCTTTCGTAGCCGTTTTCATCGCCAAAAAGCCCCGGAAAAGCGTCAAGTTCAGCCCATACAGCAATTCGCAGTTGGTCATGCTGAGAAGGAACCTGAGAAAAACAGAAACTCATGCAAAAAAGCACAAGTAAAACCCTACTCAGACGGAATTTTACTTTCGCCATGCATTTCTCCACACCGTAATGGGATTAAGCCCCATACGCACAAGAAGATAAAGCCACGCCAAAGCAAACCCAAACAAATGGGCGTAGTGGGCTACATTTGAGACAGTAAAAAACTGACTACCTATTTCTATAACCGTATAGATGATGATAAGTAACGGAGCCGGAACAGGAATTATTCCCCATATTGAAATAATACTTCTTGGAAAAAGAACCGCATACACCAAAAGGACAGAATAAATGGCACCGCTTGCCCCAATCAGAATTGAATAATAGGAACCAGTTACCCAGTAAAGCAAAAGGGAAAGAAGCCCTCCTACGATTCCGCAAAAAAAATACAAAAGGCAGAACTCTGGCGAACCAAGGGTACGCTCTACCGCAGTGCCAAAAAACAGAAGGCCCAGCATGTTCAGAAGAATGTGAGTAAGGCTTCCGTGGGTAAACATGTATGTTACAGGCTCAAACCAAAATCCGTGGCCCACAGTGCCGGCAACGCTAAGCCCCAAGTAGGAAGACAGTTGAGGATAGAATTTTGTAGCAATGTAGACCAAGACATTAAGCAGAATGATTGCAGGGACAGCGTAAAAGTATTTGTATTTAAGGGGAGTGCGAAGAGGATTTTTCATGCTAGACTTTTATGGAAAGAAGATTTCCTATTTCTGACAGTTTTTCGGGGTCGGTATATGTTATGCGGTTTCTTCCCTGCCGCTTAGAAATGTAAAGCGCCTTATCCGCCTGGTCAACCAAATCTTTAGCGGAACGAACGGGATTTGTCTCGTTGTTGAATGTGGTCACACCGCCCGAAATAGTAACCTTCATGTGCCGCTCATCGTAGAAAAAGTCAAAATTTTCTATACGGCAGCGGATTCTTTCTGCAACTGCAATTGCGTCCTTACTGTTTGTATTGCTCAGCATGACGGTAAATTCTTCTCCGCCATAACGGGCAGCCATGTCTACACCACGGATGCTTGTCTTAATAAGTCGTGCAACAGTCTGCAGAACATAATCTCCGCAGGCGTGACCATATGTGTCGTTAAACTTCTTAAAAAAGTCTATGTCAAACATAATGACCGAAAGAGGCTTTTCTGCAGAAGCGGCCTCGTCTATGCGGTCGGTAAGCATGTTAAAGAAATAGTACTTAAGCTTAAGGTGAGTCATCATGTCGGTAGAAGACTGTTCAACAAGGGAAGTACTGTTTACTGCAATGGCGGCAAGAGAAGCAATAATGTAAACTTCGTTTTTTTCGTAGTCGGAATAGTCTTCGTCTATGATGTGTTCGCCTAAAATCAGAATTCCGTTTACGCGGTTTTTAAGGTTAAGTGGCACAATAAATGTAGGATGCAAACTTTCAAGCAACTCTATATCTTCGCATTCCCCAACCTTTTCCTTTAGTTCGGCAAGGGTAAGCCCCCTAGAAACAGATTCTAGTACCCGAATTACAGGACTTGTTCCCATGATAGAATAGTCCTTTGTAGGGTCAGGCTCTATTCCACTGTAGTTAAGGCCCATGCTGTAGACCATGCTGTCCAACGCCTCAAGAACAAAAATTCCCGCACCAAGAATGCGCATCTGTGCCATGACAATGTAAAGGATTGATTCTACCAGCGTGGAAAATTCAAGGGTTGTACATAGGGAACGGCAAATTTCAAGCTGCTGCTGAAGGTCGTACACCTTCTTTTCGTACTGAGCAATTTCTTCGTCATATTTGTTGGCAGAAACAAAAGCTCCCGTTTCCTTAACCTGAGACTCTGTCTTCTGACCTCGTTTGCCTGCCTTTCCCATTCTGCTGATTCTTCCCTTTACGCCTTTGTAACATTTCCTATTATAACATAATTCTTCATTAATTCAAGGAAAATTTTCCATGTGGGATACTGAACCTCAAGCTGTTCGGAAGTGTCGTGGTTGCGTGAAGAAACCATAAGCACTTTAAGATTGCTAATTGCGTCTGGCGTAGGCTTTTTGTAGTCTAGAAGAACCTCGCCAATATAGCCGTACAGCCTGTGCACATTGTTTACTTCCATCTGAAGGATTTCCTTTGCACGCTGATTAATTTTGTCAACATTTTCCTTAAGTCGGGTGGCAAAAGCGGTATCCTTGTGGCTGTCGCGTATGAGGCTGGTAAGATTTGCTTCGTCAAATTCGTTGTTACGAGCAAAAGACTGTTCAAACTTTGCAATCCGTTCAAGAGTTTCGTTACAGGTATACACTGCAGAAGAAAAATCAGACTTGTAGGAGGGGTTGTTAAAAAATCCTTCGATTACAATGTCGTTAAGAAGAGCCTTTACCTGCTCAGTATAAAACATCTTCATGAATGTCTTAAGGATTTGAAGGGGCAGAACCCATGCAAAAGACACCTGCGTACTCTGCTTGAGCATGTTGTTAAGCTCGTTGTTGTATCCCTGAAGTATTTCAAGCTGAGTTTCGCCAAAAATCTGATGCAGTTCCATAGAAATGGTTTCGTCCTGAATTTCTGTCTTAAGTCGGCTTTCGTCTACGCTAAAACGCATCTCAAGATATTCACCGTAAGTGTGGGTAAAGTGCTTGTCGTACACTGCCTTTTTAGGCTTAAATTCTGGGTCTTTTTTTGCAAGCCTAATGAGTCCCACAAGAACTTCTGGGTCAAGAATGCGTTTTATAACGCTCTGGATTTTCTTAAGACTTTCCATAAGAGAGGCTTCTCTGTCCTGAGGAAGAGTTCCTCCAGAGGCAATGCGAGCAAGGGCAAGAATGGCGTTACCTACCGAAACAGAAATATCCATGTCTGCAACAATGTAATAAAGGTCGCATAAACTGCTGTCCAGCAAATCTGGTGGAATGGCCTGAAAAGAAGGATTGTATGTAGGCACAGTGGAAAAGTTTACATCAAAAAGACGAAGTACCGTAACATATCCGTAATGGCAGATGTCGTTAAGCTGCTGTAGCCTGTTAAGCACATTGTTTATGGAAATAAAACTTTTGTTGGAAAGTTCCTTTGTTACCGCTTGAAGCTTGTGGTGCTCGCTTTCAAAGTACCTGTTTAAGGATTTTGCCTCCCTCGCTCCCTCTTTGCGCTTTTCGTAAGAAAGGCTGTCTAGAAGTTCCGTAGCCTCTTTGGAAAAGCCCGTAAGAAGAAGCTGCTCCTGAAAACGGTTGTTTCGGGACATGTCATCGGAATAAAGCGTTGTGGAAAGAAGTTCCTCTATGGGCTTGGAATATATGTACAGGATTCTAATAGCTTCGGCAAGATTTTCGTGAACTAAGTCGCCCTTATATACAACAGGTCTAAAACTGTGGAGGTCGGATTCTATTTTGCGGAGTGCTTGGCGTTTTTTCACCTCCGGAGAAGAGGACTGAAATAAGTTCTGAAAAAACTCCACTATTGCCTGAAAAAAAGACATATAATATCTTAGCATTTTGCATAAAAATACACAAGTGCAGGCGTGTGCCAGCCGACAGGGACTTTAGGTAAAAAATGCCTGTGTATGCTATCAGAAAATGAGTCGGTCAAATTTACGGTTGCGCGTATACTAAACAGTGATGGGAAAGTGGCAAGGGAATGAAGGCGTTTCTTTTAAGCGTGTCCTTAGCGTAATGAATGCCTAGAAAGTATTCCGCAAACAAAACACTCTACATGCAAACAGGAGTCGCCAGCAATGGTTGCTGGCGCAGCATTCGCTGATCCAGAAGCCGACTTTAACCTCGCAGAAGTAAGCGGAAACGCTGCTGTAACTTGGGGTGTTGACCTTGACGAGGGAACAACTGGTTTCAAGAACTCAACAGATGCAACTGTAAAGTTGAACCTTGTTAACTCAGGAACAAAGTCTACAGAAGGCGAAGGCATCTGGGCTGAACTTGGAGTTAAATACGATGGTTCTCTTCAGGTAAAGAGCAACACAGATCCCGTATTCGATGGTGGTGTAGCTTCTATCGATGCAGCAAAACTCCACTTCTACAACTTCTATGTTGGAATTAAGTCTGGAGATACAACTGTAGGCGAGTTCAAAGTACCTAACGCAGTTTACTCTTCACAGACAGGTGTTGACAATGTAGTAGATCCCAGCCATGACCAGGGTATCGTTCTGGGATACGGCGACAACAAGAACATGAGCTTCGACTTCGACTTCCGCTCAAACAAAGTAGAAAGCGCTGCTACTGATGGATACTGGACTGGCGCAGATGGTGAAACATATGCTACTCTCGAAGAACTTACGAAGGCAGGAACTACTGTTGAAACTGCTGTAGGTACAAATGGTTGGACAGCAGGTACTGCAGCTGGTACAGACAACTACTACACCAACGACTACGGTCTTGCTGCAGAATTCAAGTTGCTTGACTCTAACGAATTCCTTCCTGGACTCTTCGCTACTGTTGGCGGTTCATTCCAGATTAACTCAAAGGTATTCGGACTTGGCGCAAGCGCAGGATACAAGTTGGCTCTTAACGAAACATACTATGTAAAACCAACTGTTGGCTTTACAATGTCAAAGGCTGATGTTTCTGCAGAAGGCGATCCTACAATGACCCTCGCAGCTGGAATCCTCTTCGGATGGGGCGACGAAGCTGATGCAAACGCTGGCGTTCCTTACCTGAGCCAGGACTCTGCAAAGAAAGTAACACCTGGAATTGGCGTTGCCGCTTATGTTCCTCTTTCACCAAGCGGAACAATTCAGATTGTTCCTTCTCTCTACACAGGAACTCTCGTAGAAAACCTTACCGCTGCTGTTCTCGCAGAAATCGATATTACTGAAGGTGCTGACCCTGCATTCGGTGTAGCTGGAGGTCTTAAGTATGCAATCGCTGCTACAGATTCTGTAACAGTAACTCCTTTCGCAGGCGTTCGCTTCTCTAAGGGTGCTACACTTGGCGCTCTTACGGATGCAAACGAAGCTAACACTGACAACGGTGGAAAGACAGATGCAGACGCTGGTGCAGCTGCAGAACTCCTCAACGTAAAAGTTGGATTCGATGTTGCTGGTCTCATCAACAACACAACATTCTCTGTTGACTGGACTTCACGCGACCTTATGTCTGACGCAGACGGAAAGTCTATGCTCGGAACAATCAATGTAACTTGCAAAATTGCTCTCTAATTCTTAAGAGTTAGGACATTTTGCTAACAGCCGCTCATACGGCTACAGCCCCCTTGCTTCTCATGAGGCGAGGGGGTTTTTGTTTTTAAACATGGTAGCGCCATAAACTCTAAGCAAGAAAATTCCACAAACTCAGTTCCAATTAGCCCTTTTATAGCACTTTTTGCAATTCCGTTCATATTAAATATATGCAGGCATAAGAATAAACCTTACCCTGCTGGGTGACTGTATGTCTATAGGGTAAGGTGGCGCGCTTACTCTGTGGGGCGACTGTATGTCTACAGGGTAACTGTATGTCTGCAGGGTAAGGGGGCGCGCTTACCCACCTGTGTCTGCAAGGAGAAAGATGAGCGGAACGGATAACAGAGAAATAAGGTCCAGCGTCTT
>CALCRU010000033.1 GCA_937894335.1 uncultured Treponema sp.
TGTCGTGCGCTGCGTTTTCGCCTACGCATTAAATATCTGTCATCTTGGGTCTACTGACAGCAAGCAAAACTCGCAGTCTAAAGGTTAAGAAAACTCTCAACATCCCATTCCGCCGTCAACTCCTAAGACTTGGCCTGTGATGTAGGTGCTTAGGTCGCTGGCTAGGAAGAGGGCGGCATTGGCTATGTCTTCAGGCTGACCGGCTCTCTTTAGGGGAATCTGGTCTACCCATGCAGAGCGAACTTCTTCCTTTACGGCACGGGTCATGTCTGTGTCTATAAAGCCAGGTGCAATGCAGTTTACGCGAACTCCACGACTACCAGTTTCCTTTGCAAGAGATTTTGAAAAGGCAACAAGTCCGCCTTTACTTGCGGCATAGTTAACCTGTCCCGCTCCTCCGTGAAGTCCTACAATACTGGTCATGTTTATTATGCTGCCTGAACGCTTTCTAATCATGTCGTTTGAAACAATCTGGCACACAAGGAAAGCAGCAGTAAGGTTTACAGCAAGTACGGAATCCCAGTCTTTCTTTTTCATGCGGAAGCTAAGAGTGTCACGGGTAATTCCTGCATTGTTTACAAGAACATCAAATCCGCCTGAAGCGGTAAGAGCTTCCTTTACGGCAGCAGTAAGTGCGTCTGCATTTCCGGCATCAGCATAGAATTCATGGAACTGAACGCCATGCTCTTTTGCAAGGGCCTCAAGTTCAGCCTTTCCTGCTGACTCTTTTGTACACATGCCCCAAACTTCTGCACCTTCCTTAAGAAAAGCCTCTACAATTTTTCGTCCTATGCCACGGGAAGAACCAGTAACAAGGGACTTTTTATTTTTAAGCATATCCATACAGGGCTCCTACTCCTATGCCAAGGAATCCAAAGACTCTTTTGAATTAACGGGAGTTGCGGCAATTGTTGCGCCAAATTCAGTCTGTCCCCAAAGCCCCGTAAGAACTTTTCCAGGACCGGGTTCAAGTACTGCCCAGTTTTCCGCTCCGCCTTCAGACTGAATGATTGAAGCAAGAACAGCCTCTTCGTCAGTCCACAAAACGGGATGAGTCAGATGAAGGACTGCTGCCTTTTTTGCATCCTCACCCTTTGAAACTTCTTTTCCGGTAACATTGCTAAACAGGTGGATTTTAGGGTCGTTGAAAGTTACGCCCGAAAGAACTTTTTCAAAACCTTCCGCCGCCTTCTGCATGAGGGGTGAATGGAAGGGACCTGCAACCTTAAGCCTTAATGCTCTGCGGGCTCCCGCTTCTGTTGCGGCTTTTTCTGCTGCGGTAAGTGCGTCAAATGTTCCACTTATAACAGTCTGCTTTACAGAGTTCATATTTGCGGCATAAGCGTCGGGAATAGAAGAAGCAATTTCCTTTACCTTTTCTGGAGGAAGTCCGATTATTGCACTCATTCCAGGAGCGTGCCCCTCGTTGGCAGCGGCAATTTCTTCGCATACGGCCTGCATTATAAGTCCACGCTGGCGTACAACATTTGCCACATCTTCAAAGGAAAGAACTCCTGCGGCATAAAGAGCAGGAAACTCACCAAGGCTGAATCCCATGGCACATGAAGGCTCAATCCCCTTTTCCTTAAGGGCGGCCATAATGGCAAGAGAAGCAGCGGTAATGGCAATCTGGCTGTTGTCACTTCGGCTTAGAGTGTCGGCATCGGTATCCCACAAAAGCTTTGCCATGTCGACATTTACTATTGAAGAAAAATCGTCAATAACTTTTTTAGCAGCTGATGATGATTCCGCGACATCTTTTATCATGCCGGGAGCCTGCGCACCCTGTCCGGGGAATAAAAACGCATACTTGGACATTGCAAAACCTCTTTATGACAAATTATGACAATTTGTCATTTAAATGTCAAGGATAAACAATCTCCAGTTTCGACATTATACACCATGTTCCGCACTTTGACAAATAAAATGTTTTTGTGCTACACTTAAGGCATGAAAGCAATTATTACAGTAGTAGGCGGAGATCGGGTAGGCATTATAGCAAAAGTTTCGGCTTACCTTGCCCAGCACTCCATAAACATAGACGACATTACCCAGACAGTTTTAAGCGGAAACTTTGTCATGATGATGATGACCGACTTTTCCCACGCAGACACAAGCATAGACGGCATGAGGCACGACCTTGCAGGCATCTGTGGCGACATGGGTGTAGAAGTAAATGTCATGAACGAAAAAGTCTTCTCAGAAATGCATAGAATTTAAAGAGTCAGGTTCTTTGCATTTTAGTTCAAACTTACAAGGATGTATTTCTGAACTAGAGATTTTACTTTCTCCCACTTGCAAATTCCAAATTCCGTGCTATAATTTTAGGACATCGAAAAGCGAATTTCTATGGAACAGACAGAATTTACCCCCGTCAGCATAGACACCTTCTCTGATAAGGACGAGCTTGCAAAAGATGCCATTCAGACGGGTATTATCATACTTACTCCCCGCCAGAAGTTTCTGGTAAAACAGCTGTTGGATGCCCTACACCGCAACGCACCCGACCGCGTAGAAGGCCTTGAAGACCGACTGCGAGATGTTGAACAACTTGCCAAGGCCATTGCAAACTTCCCCTCCCTTTTGGAACGGTCAAAACTAACCTCCTCAATTAGGACACAGGAAGGACTTGTAGAAAGTCTTATTTCTTACCCTGAAGACGGAGACACCCTGCTCCACATGCCTTCAAAGGCAATTCTTGGAAAGGGATTTCTTGTGGCAAAAACCCATACTTTCTATTCCATGTCAAAACTGGCCAGACAGTATGCAAAGCTGGACGAAAAAGCCATAAAGGAATATGAGGACGAAACGGTTTCTATGATGTTTACCCTTATGGCGGAAGATGTCTACCTTACCCTAATTAGGGAAAAGACAATCCCCACGGAATTAAGGAAACAGTTTGCATTTTCACTTCTTGTGCTGTGGGAACACCGCTCTGACCAGACCATAAACGATGTTGCCCCTACCCTACGCTCTATTTGGGATGCAAGGCGCACTTTGGCTCCAGCATTTGGCACCATGATGGGAACAAGCGAACTTCTCCTTATTTCCATTCAGCTTGATGATCAGTGGGCCGCATTCATAAAAGACCGACTGGGAGACGAAGATGTAACTCAGGCCATGGAGGAATTCCTCTTTGGACTTTCCCACGAGCAGATTCTAAAGTTGCGACAAATTCTTAGGGAGCAGGGCATAAAGTCCATAGGCCGTGACGAGGTAAGCAGCTACCTTGGAGAACGCGTAAAAACCGACATCAACCTAGACTACCGCGACTTCTATCTTCTGTATACAGTCCGCCGTGATAACGCTCGCGCCAGACAGAGACTCCATCTACCAGGCCCCAAAAAGACTATAGAAGACCACTTCTTTCTCTTTGTAACCGAACTTGAGCAAGAAAAGCAAAAAAAAGACCACTTTGCAGACAAAGAAGAATAAGCCTAATCATTGACCACACCCCAAGAATTCGCTACAATAGCCTTATCGATTATTAAAAGGGGAACCAAATTCATGCCGTATTCTGAACCGACAGACCTTGCAGTGGTCGCCTGTCCCGGTGGAGAGTCTTTTGCCAACGAAGTGATTACTCACTTGCGTCACATGTACAAGCATCGCTTTACCTTAAAGAACGATGTTATTTCAAAACGCTACGGGCTTGATAAGGACAAGCTTGTTCAGCAGATTAACCTTGATAACGATTTGCGTACTAGCGATCTGTGCATCCGCGGTCAGATAGATAAGTATCGTCCGCCAGTATTCAAGGTTGATGCAAGATTTACCTACTTTGCAAACGGAGAATTCAAGGCTGAACTTAACGAATGCATCCGTGACAAGGATGTCTTCATCTTCCAAGATGTAGAAAACCACGAACTTCTTACCCTCAATGACGGCAAGACCCAGATGCGCCTTTCTGTAAACGACCATGTAATGAGTCTTCTCTGCACTATAGACACAGTCCGTCAGGCTGGTGCACGGCAGATTACCCTTGTTCTTCCCGTTTACCCTTACAGTCGCCAGCACAAGAAGAAGGGACGAGAAGGTCTTACGGCAGCTCTTTTGGGTCACATCTACGAAAGCATGGAAGTTGACCGCATCATTACCCTTGACATTCACTCTAGGGAAATCATAAACGCCTTTGCCCATACTCACCTTGAAAACTTGCACGCAAGTTATCAGATTATCCGCGAGCTTTCTCGCATAGTAAATTTTGCGGAAGAAGATCTGGTTGTGGTAAGCCCTGACACAGGTGCAATCGACCGCAACAAGTTCTATGCAACGGGACTTAAAAAACCCCTTGCCATGATTTACAAGGAGCGTGACTATTCAGTAGTTACTCAGGATGCAAAGAACACAAACATCAAGAGCGTAAAACTTCTTGGAGATGTTCAGGGTAAGGTTGCCTTCCTTGCAGACGACATGCTGGGAACAGGAGGAACTCTCCTTAAGGCAATGGAATTCCTTCACGAACAGGGAGCAACAAAAGTAATTGCGGCAATCAGCCTTCCATTCTTTACCGGCAACGCAGTGGAACTCTTTGACGAGGCCTACAAGAAAGGACTCTTCTACCGCATCATAGGAACAAACGCTGTTTACCACGAAGACCTACTCAAGAGGGAATGGTACATAAGCACAAATGTTTCAGGACTCTTTGCAAATGTAATTACCCGTCTGCATCACGGACAGTCATTAAGCGACCTTCTTGACAACCGCTCAATCATTGACAAGATGATAAAGGCAAACAAAGAGCAAAAAGGTAATGACAGTACTGACCGCTGACATCGGTACATCCTCACTTAAAGCCGCCCTTGTAACAGAGGACGGCTTAGTTCTTTCTGCATGCAGGGTACCCTTCATACTTTACGGAACAGACCACGCCGCAACAGAATGGCTTCCTGCATTTAACAACGCCGTAAAAATGCTAAATGCAAGTCAAAAGCCAGAGGCTGTATGCATAAGCGGTAACGGTCCCACAGTGGTAGGCTCAGGGGGAACCACACTCTTATGGAACCGAGACATTTCTTCCCTTATAAACAAAGACGACTTTACCCCCTCGCTTTTCTTGCCCAGAATTCAAGCATTTAAAATCCTCTACCCAAAAGAATGGGAGAACTCCGACTTTATTTTAAGCGGTCCCGAATATCTGATTTACGAACTTACTGGAAAGGCTGTAACCATTCTTCCTGAGGAACGCTACAAAAGTGCATACTGGAAGGAAGGAGAAAAATTCTTTGGCAGGGGATTTCCTAAATTCGTTTTTCCAGGCACACAGGTTGGCAGAATAAGCATAAAAAATCATCAGCTAGAAGGACTTCCTGTTTTTTCTGGCGCACCAGATTTTGTTGCGGCTCTTGCAGGAACTGCCACTCTAAAACCGGGAATGCTCTGCGATAGGGCTGGCTCTAGCGAAGGACTAAACCTTTGCACAGAAAAGCCCCTTTGCGCAAAAGGAATTCGCACACTTCCCTCACTTACAAAAAACCTCTGGAATGCAAGCGTACTTCTTTCTGACACAGGAGTGCGTTTTGAATCCTACAGGAAACTTGTTGAGCGAACGGAAGGAAAAACTGTAAGCCACAAGGAAATAGTTCACGCCCTTCTTTTTAAATCTGACGCAATTAAGGATGATTCAGTTTTAAAGCAGGGAAGAAAACTTATAGAAGAAATTTCCATACAGGTAAAAGAAGCTGTGGAACTTCTTACCAGAGAAGCAGAAAAAGAAAAATGCACCTTACCCACATTTATGACGGTAACGGGAGGTCAGGCTTCTAACATGGAATGGAACGCCCACAAGGAAAAGGTAACAGGACTTACCGTAAAGACTCCTTCCTGTACTGATGCAGAACTTATTGGAGACGCTGTTTTTGCATTTACCGGACTAAAAAGATTTTCCAGTTTTGCAGAAGCCGCAGATCACTTGTGCCGCAGCAAAACAAAATTAGGCGGTACCTTATGAAGATTTACAAAATGCCCCAGGACCTTAAGGCCATTTTTTTTGACATAGACGGAACCCTCTACACCAGTGCCGAATATGTTGCAGAACAAGTTGACATTCAAGTAAGACACTTTGCACACATTCAGAAAATTCCCGAAGACGAAATGCGCAGAAAAATCCGTGAATGGCGAAGGGCATGGTCCAAAGAGCACGGGGGAAAATCAATCAGTTTGGGAAACACCCTTACTGCATTTGGAGTACCCATAGAAAAAAGCATAGAGTGGCGCAACACGCTTTTGCAGCCAGAAAAATATCTTTGCAAAAACCAAAACCTTATAGACTCCCTTCTTGAACTGAAGCAAAAGTACAAGCTCATATGCATTACAAACAATCCCGTAGATGCAGCAAGAAAAACCCTTAAGGCTGTGGGCATAGAAAAAATCATTACAGACATAATCGGACTAGACACCTGCATGAAGTCTAAGCCCGATGCAGAAATGCTTTACGAGGCCTCTAGAGTAACAGGCGTCCCCCTTGCAAACAGTCTTTCGGTAGGCGACCGCTACGACATAGATCTGGCACTGCCCCTAGACTTGGGAATGGGAGCCGTACTAGTAACCGGCGCAGAAGAAGTCTGCCTCCTGAGCCGCAAACTATGCAGCTAAAGCAGCCCCTAAGCAAAATAGTGCCGTGTACAAGACAAAGGGGCGCAGACGAAAAATGACTGCAAAAAAAAATCTGCACAAGCGTAGCGCGGAAGCCTTTTTTGCAGGCATTTTCCGCCGAAAGACCCTTTGTCTTGCACACGGACTCATCATATTTGACAAATAGTCTTTTCAGGCTTACACTTAAAGCATGGCGAAAAAATCTTCATTCCGTTTTTTATACGACTCTCCTGTTTCCCTTTCCATAGTCATTGCATCACTTTTAATTTTCATACTGGACTCCTTAGCATTTAAGGGCAGTCTGATTCAGGCCGCCTTTACCTGCCACGGAAATTCTGCCAGTGACATTCCCTTTAACTTTTCTTCACCAGTGGAATACATTAGGCTGATTACCTATGCATTGGGAAACTATTCTTGGGAATCCCTTCTGATAAGTTCCATTTTCATTCTGCTTTTGGGACCGCTTATGGAAGAAAGATACGGTTCTGTAATGCTTGCGGTAATGATGGCAATAAGCACATTTGTTGCCGGAGTTTTAAACGCCTGCCTAATTCCTCAGGATTTAAAGGGACAGTCTGCAATCGTGTTCATGCTCATTTTGCTTTCAGTCCTTACAACTCTTGAAAAAAAAGAAATACCCCTTTCGTGGATTCTTCTCTTTGTCACATATCTTGCCCAACAGATGCACTTTGCCGCAATGAATTTTACCACAGGCACAAGACTTTCAGACTTTGCCTTTATTGCCTTCATGCAGAAAAATGTGGGAACCTTTACTCTTCTTGCAGCAGGAATTACAGGCACTCTCTTTGGATTTCTTGTCGCACCCAAAACAAAAACTTCCCAAACAAAGACATATAAATTTTCAGGAACTACTCCTCGCCCCATGGCAACTCCCTATGACAAGCCCAATCCCTACGATGGAACTTCCATTGCGGTTTCTCAGGAAGAACTTGACCGTCTGGAATCTCAAAGCCCTCGCTTTAAGAAAAAAGGAAAGTCTAAGGACGAGGAAATAGGAACTCTTTCATTCTAAGTACTGAAAAAAAATCACTTGTCAAACTTATGCGGATTATTTTTTTGCCAAGTGAAAATTTGTGTGTTATACTTAATGCATGGCTCAGAACAAATTTCTATGCAGAGGGTGTCCTGTATGCAACGGCTTAGGATGTCAAGGTCAAATGCCAGGAATGGGCGGCCCCAACAGGAGCGAAAATTTCATACTCAACTGCAGGGACTGGAAAAAACTCTATGGTGAACTTCCAGAAAACCTTAGGTCTCAGTTTGAAGAAAATCCTACTGCATTTCCTAGAAAAACCATACGCCTTGCACCCATGACGGGAGCGGTAGAAAACATAGGCTACAGTGACGAAAAGCAGTTTTACAAAGACATAGTAACTTCTTGCATGGTAGCAGGAGTGCCCCTTTCATTAGGTGACGGCTGCCCCGACGAAAAGCTCCTGTTTGGAATAGAAGCAGTTCGCAACGCAGGAGAAAAAGATAATCCCCTTAAGGCGGCGGTATTCATAAAGCCCTACTCCAACAAAAAAATTCTTGAGCGCATAGAATGGGCAGAAGACATAATGGAAACGTGCGGAATCGACATAGACAGCTACAACATTGTTACCATGAGAAACAAGGTAAACCTTGAAAAAAAAACAGCCTCTCAGCTTAAAGAAATTCAGGACAGGCTTTCTGCAAGAGGACTTCCCTTTGCTGTTAAGGGAGTGTTTACAAAGGAAGACATTGACATGGTAAAGGAACTAAAGCCCGACATCATTTACATTTCAAATCACGGCGGACGGGTAGAAACAGTAACCGGAAGCGTAGCGGAATTTCTTAAGGCTCACGGTAAGGAACTTTCAAATTACTGCCAGCAGTTATGGGTTGACGGTGGCATAAGGGATGCACAGGATGTCTTTACGGCAAAAGCGCTGGGGGCAGAATGCGTACTTCTTGGAAGACCCTTTGCAAGAGCCCTGTGCTATGACAGACAAAATGGAATAAAAAATCTTGTAAAAAAACTGTGCGGAGGTAGTGACGCATGAAAAAGAAATACATACTGGCTCTGGATCAAGGAACAACTTCTTCTAGGGCAATCATCTTTAACGCAAAGGCAAAACCTGTAGAAACAGGTCAGAGGGAATTTACCCAGTATTTTCCCCAGCCTGGTTGGGTTGAACACGATGCGGAAGAACTTTTTCTGTGCCAGCTTCTGGTAATGCAGGAAACAATCCGCTCGGCCCACATTAAGGCGGAAGAAATTGCGGCAATAGGCATAACAAATCAGCGTGAGACAGTCGTTCTTTGGGACAAGAAAACAGGAAAGCCTGTCTACCATGCCATTGTTTGGCAGTGCAGGAGAACTGCAGACATTGCCCAAAGTCTTATAGATTCAGGCAAGACAAAACTCATCCAAGAGAAAACAGGTCTAATTCCCGATGCATACTTTAGCGCCACAAAAATCAAATGGATTCTAGACAAGGTTCCCGGTGTAAGAAAAAAGGCCGAGAGGGGAGAAATTCTTGCGGGCACGATAGACACCTGGCTTGTGTGGAAGCTCACTGGTGGCAAGGTTCATGTTACCGACTACACCAACGCCTGCCGCACAATGCTCTTTAACATTCACACACTGCAGTGGGACGACGAACTTCTTTCGCTGCTTAACATACCAAAATGCATTCTGCCAGAAGTAAAGGATTCCTCCTGCGTTTACGGCAGCACAGATAAGTCAGTCTGCGGATTTGAACTTCCCATTGCAGCTTGCATAGGAGATCAGCAGGCCGCACTCTTTGGTCAGGGTTGCTTTAAAAAGGGCGAGGTAAAGACAACCTACGGCACAGGCTGCTTCATGCTCATGAACACAGGCAGCAAGGCAATCACTTCAAAGAACAAACTGCTTACCACCATTGCAATAGGCATGAACGGAAAAATCCAGTATGCGCTAGAAGGCTCAGTCTTTATGGGAGGAGCCACAATCAAATGGTTGCGTGACGAACTGGGAATAATAAAGACTGCTCACGAATGCGACACTCTTGCAGAAAGCGTTCCCGACTCTAACGGTGCAATACTTGTTCCAGCCTTTACCGGATTGGGAACTCCCTACTGGGATCCCTACGCCAGAGGAATTCTTGTGGGGCTTACACGAGGTGTTACAAAAGCACACATCTGCAGGGCAACGGTCGAAGCAATCAGCTATCAGGTTAAGGATCTGCTTGAATGCATGGCCGACGATGCAGGAATGAGCATAAAAAACATAAAGGTAGACGGAGGAGCAAGCGTAAGTAATGTCATGATTCAGTTTCAGTCCGACATTCTTAACAAGCCAATTTTCCGTCCCAAGAATGTAGAAACAACTGCACTAGGTGCCGCCTTCTGTGCAGGACTTGCAGTAGGATTCTGGAAGGACAAAGAAGAACTTCTTGCCAACTGGAAAATAGACAGGGTGTTCACCCCGGAAATCTCGGCAAAAAAAAGGGCATCTTTGTATGCACAGTGGAAAAAGGCAGTGGAACGCTGCAAGGGATGGGCTAAACCGGAATGACAGATTTGAACAGAACATTTGATGTTGCAATCATCGGAGCTGGAATATGCGGTGCAAGCATAGCCAGAGAACTTTCAAAAACAACGGCGTCAGTCTGCCTTATAGAAAAGGAAAGCGATGTAAGTGCAGGAACAAGCAAGGCAAACTCAGGCATAGTGCATGCAGGCTACGATCCAAAACCTGGAACCCTCATGGCAAAATACAATGTGGAAGGCTCTAGGCTTTTAAAGGAATGGGCCAAAGAACTTAACTTTGACCTTAAAGAAATTGGCTCTCTTGTCTTGGGATTTTCAGAAGAGGATGAAAAGCACATTAAGGCACTCTTCGACCGAGGAATAAAAAACGGCGTAAAGGACATGCGCATATTAAATCAGGGTGAACTAAGGTCTTTGGAGGGAAACATAAGCGAAGAAGCCACCTGCGCCCTATTTGCACCAACAGCCGCAATCATAGCACCCTATCAGGCTACATGGGCAATAGCAGAAGGCGCTGTTCAGAACGGAGTAACGCTTTTGCGAAACACCACAGTACACGCCATAAGCAAAACTGAAGACGGACTCTTTGCTCTTACCGCAAAAGGAAAGTGCATAAAAGCAAGGTTTGTAATAAATGCAGCAGGACTCTATTCTGACAAAATAAGCCGAATGGCAGGAGCAAGGGAATTTACAATCGTGCAAAGAAGGGGCGAATACTGTTTGCTAGACTCAAACTGTAGTTCCCTTGTAAACCATGTGCTCTTCCAATGTCCCGACGAAAAAGGAAAGGGAGTCCTTGTAACTCAGACTGTAGACGGAAACATTCTCATAGGACCAAGCGCAGACAGCGTAAACAATGCAACAGAATTCTATACAGGCACAAGTTCAGAATCTCAGGAAGCGGTTTTAAAGGCCGCATCAAAAACAGTGCCTATAATTCCGCGACGCAACATAATCAACTCATTTGCAGGTCTTAGGGCCATTGCATATGAAAAATCTTCTGACGGAAGTCTTACCCCTTTAAACGACTTTATTGTGGAAGAAGACAAAACCGTAAAGGGATTTTTTAATGTTGCAGGAATCTGTTCCCCTGGATTAAGTTCCGCTCCTGCCATAGCCGTTGACATGGTGAACATGCTTAAAAAGGCCGGACTTAGCGTTAAGGAAAATAAAAACTTTGTTGCAGAAAGAAAAGGCATTCCCTGCTTTGCAAAGGCAGACAACGAAGAAAAGAAAAAACTCATTCAAAAAGATTCCCGTTACGGACAGATAATTTGCCGTTGCGAAATGATAACTGAAGGCGAAATTGTTGCCGCAATTCATTCAACAATAGGCGCTACAGATCTGGACGGAGTAAAGAGACGCACCCGTGCAGGAATGGGTCGGTGTCAGGCAGGATTCTGCTCTCCCAGAGTTACGGAAATTCTTAGCAGAGAACTTAACATGCCCATGACGGCAGTTACCAAAAACGGAGGTGTCTCTTACATTCTTGAAGAAAAGACAAGAGACACTGTTCCCGATGTATTTTCGGGAGAAGGAAGGGAGGCCAAGGCATGAAGACAAATCAAGAAATAGTGTATGACCTTATTGTTGTTGGCGGAGGGCCAGCAGGACTTGCAGCCGCAATAGCCGCAAAGAAAAACGGTTTGGAAAATGTGCTAGTACTGGAGCGTGACTCCCGTGCAGGAGGAATTCTTTTACAGTGCATTCACAACGGATTTGGACTGCATCACTTTGGCGAAGAACTTACCGGCCCCGAATATGCACTGCGTTTTGTAAACGAAGCCGACAGTCTTGGCGTCATTACCCGATGCGACACAATGGTTTTAGAAATTCACAACGGCTCAGGAACAAAAGACGGATTGCATGAAGTTGTGGCAATCAATCACAGCGACGGACTCATGTGCCTTAAGACAAGAACGGTTGCCCTTGCCATGGGATGCAGGGAACGCACTAGAGGAGCACTTGTCATACCAGGTACACGACCGGCTGGAATTTTTACAGCGGGAAGCGCACAGCGTTTTGTAAACATAGACGGATACCTTCCGGGAAAGAAAGTAGTCATTCTGGGAAGCGGAGACATAGGACTCATTATGGCGCGTCGTCTTACCCTTGAAGGCGCAGATGTAAAACTTGTATGCGAAATAATGAACTACTCTGCTGGACTTGCACGAAACATGACCCAGTGTCTTGAAAACTTTAACATTCCTCTAAAACTTTCCACAACTATAATTCAGATTCACGGAAAAGAGCGTGTTACAGGAGTTACCATTGCAAAAGTTGACGAGCATAGGTCGGTAATAAAAGGAACTGAAGAATACATTGAATGTGATACAGTACTGCTTAGCGTAGGACTCATTCCAGAAAACGAGGTAAGCATTGCCGCAGGAGTCATTATGGATTCCATTACATCAGGACCATCGGTAAACCAATACATGGAAACATCAATTCCCGGAATCTTTGCCTGTGGAAACTCTGTACATGTGCACGACCTTGTTGACTTTGTAACGGAAGAAAGTCTGCTTGCAGGAAAATGTGCCGCTGACTATGTAAAGGAACACCGTGAGCAGACGGCAGCCCCATCATCCGCAAAAATTCCAGTTACGCCTGGAAACAGAGTTCGCTATACCGTACCCCAGCATATAGACATGGAAAGCGGAAGAGACACAACCCCAGAAGCAGACGACAAGATTCGCATCATGTTCAGGGCAACAGATGTATACCGTTCGGTAACAGTTGCAGTCTATTCAGGCTCCAAACTTCTTGTACAGCAGAAAAAGCGGATTGTAAGACCGGGCGAAATGCAGACCGTCACCATTCCCGAAAAAAATCTTGAGGAACTGCGCACCGTTCCACAACCCATTACCGTTTCTATAGAATTACCGGAGGATGCAATTGACTAACACAGAACACATAACATGCATAATCTGTCCTATGGGATGCCAGCTTGAAGTTACCCTGCCAGAAGGCTACACAAAAGAAGCGGCACGCAGCACAGACCCTTCGCTCTTTGCAGTAAGCGGAAACGCCTGCCCCCGAGGAGATTCCTATGCGCGAAAAGAATTTACCTGTCCCACAAGAACACTTACATGTACGGTTGCCGTGCAGGGAGGAAGCAGGGCTTTGGTATCTGCAAAGACAAATGCAGAAGTTCCCAAGGAACGCCTTATGGACTGCATGAATTTTGTAAAGAGGGTAACTGTAGCCGCTCCTGTACGACAGGGAGATGTCCTTGTGTCCGACATTCTGGGTACGGGAAGCGACATTATAGCTTGCGAAGATGTACTTAACATCTGACAAGTACTGATACAAGGCAAACTTTGATACAATCGGATTATTAGACTATAAAAAAGAGGTGAATTATGACTTCAGTTAGCCAGGAGAGAAACTACAAGCTTGCAATCACAGGAGCATTCAGCGCATTGAGCGTTGTGCTTGGAGTTACTCGCTTGGGATACATTTCCCTTAGTCCTGTAATTTCTTTTACAATCATGCATGTACCAGTTATTCTTGCAACACTTCTGGCGGGCCTTATTCCCGGACTTGGAACAGCACTCGTATTTGGTCTTACAAGTCTCATTCAGGCGGCAGTAAATCCAACAGGAGTCTTGGATCCCTTCTTCCAGAATCCATTTATTTCTATTTTGCCACGCATTCTTATTCCCATCGTAACATGGGCGGTTCAGCAGGCCTTAAGCATGATTCCTAAGTTTCCCAAAATTGTAGGCGGAGGAATTGCAGCTGCATTCGGTTCATGTGCAAACTCCTTCTTTGTTGCAGTTGCACTTTTCTTCATCACATCAAAGAAGTTTCAGGAAGCATTTCCAGATTGGGGATTTAAGGCACTTCTTGCAGCATTCTTTATTCCTGGCGGATTTATAGAAGCGGCTGCATCAGTAATAATTTGCGTTGCAGTTCTAAGCGGAATCTGGATTGCAAAGAATTCCAAAAAGTCAAAACTCAGCAAAGAGGAAGACAAGTAAAAGAAACACACAGTCATGAAAATCGTAATAATAGGGGCTGGCTTTACCGGCATTCAACTGGCAAAGCGGCTCATCAACGAAAAAAACGATGTAGTTATTCTTGACAACAACGAGGATGTCGTCCGTCATGCAGGGAACAGATTGGACTGTACAGTCATGCAGGCGAACGGCAACAATCTTGAAAACCTTGAAGAAGCAGGAATAGCAAAAGCAGATGCCCTTGTCTGCGTAACAGAAAGCGACGAGATTAACATGATAACATGCTCACTCGTCGACGCCGTGTATCCTTCTCTATTAAAAATTGCACGAGTCCGAAACTACGACTATTATGTAAACCAGTCTGCCGCACAAAAAAAACATGCAGACACTTTTGCAAAAAATCACCGTCCACTATACGGCATAGACTTTATGATTCATCCTGACATAGAGGCTGCCGAAGCGATTGTGCGCGCTGTAGAACACGGAGCCATTACCGATGTAGTGACATTCGGAAATTCCAAGTACGAACTTTCAAGAATCCAAATAGAAAAAGACTCAAAGTTTGACGGCATTATTGTAAAAAACATAAGGAGCCTTACCCAGAAGAAATTTATTCTTGTCTATGTAGAACAGGATGACAACACAAGCCTTCCTAGCGGAGACACTGTTCTTCATGCAGGAGATTCCATTGGCGTTCTTGCAGACAGGAGCGACACTCAAGATTTACTCAAACTCTGCGGCACGCAAATAGAAGAACTTAAAAAGGTTGCCCTTGTGGGAGCTGGAAAAATAGGCACCATAGTTGCAGACAGAATCATGAAGAAAAGCCGTTCCTCCATATTTAGAAAAATCTTTGGCGGCTCAACACAAAAAATTACTCAGGATTTTGTAATTGTAGACAGCGACAAGTCTTTGTGCGATCAGGCAAGCGAGCGCTTTCCCAATGCAACAGTCTTCTGTGCAGATGTTACTGATGAAGGATTCATTACAGAAGAGGGTCTGGACAAATTTAATCTTGTAATCTGCGCGACACACAATCACGAAATGAACATGGTTGTTTCTGCATATCTTGAATCTCTTGGAGTAAAGAAAACAGTTGCCCTTGTAGCCCATTCGGCATTCAGCGACATTGCAAGAAAACTTGGAGTAGATGTTGTGGTTCCACTGCGAGACACCGTTGTTGACTCAATCATGAGCCACCTTAGAGGAAAGTCCGTAACAGGCATACACACAATCTCAAGCGGAGACTTTGAAATAATAGAATGCGACCTACCTTCCACAAGCAAGATGGTGGGCAAACCCCTTAAGAACATTTCTCGTCCCGGTGAATACCTTTTGCTTCTTGTAAAAAAGACTGGAGACTCCCAGTACGAACTTCCAGCAGGAGACACCATGCTTTCTGGCGGAGACCATCTTGTACTCATTACAAAAACTGGCGACAAGAAAATTCTAGAACTGTTCAGCGGAGTTGAATGATGTTCCTTTCCTTTGCAAAAATTGTTTCGGCAATAGTTGCCATAGTCGGCACCACATACATTCTTCCCATCAGCGTTGCATTTGCCTACGGAGAAAACAATGTAATTCCCCACTTTGCAATTCCCATGTTTGTCAGCTGGCTTGCACTGGCCTTCTTCATGCTCATAGGTCGAAAGTCAAAGATTCAACTTAGCATACGAAGTTCATTTGTGGTGGTTGCAGTTGCATGGCTTACGGCAACCGTATTTGGAACAATTCCCCTTTACTTTAGCGGTGCAATTACAAACCTTGCAGACGCATTTTTTGAAAGCGCAAGCGGATTTTCTACAACAGGCGCAACTATAATCACAGATGTAGAAGCCCTTCCCCGTTCCATAAATTTGTGGCGGTGTCAGACCCACTGGATAGGCGGTATGGGAATTGTCATGCTTACCGTTGCCCTGCTTCCCATTCTTGGCGTTGGCGGTTTCCAACTTATAAAGGCAGAAACTACAGGCCCCGAAAAGGGAAAGTTTACACCAAAAATTACCACCACTGCAAAAGTACTTTGGTTCATGTACATAGGCATGACAGCAGTTGAAACGGTTCTGCTAAAGGTTGCAGGAATGGATTTTGTAGACGCTCTAAGTCATTCATTTGCTACACTTGGTACCGGCGGATTTTCTACACGAAATGCAAGCATAGGTTCCTTTAACTCTGCGGCAATAGACACAATCTGCACAGTCTTCATGTATCTTGCAGGAATCAACTTTACACTTTATTACTATCTGCTTACAAAAAGATTTTCACTTATAAAAAAGAATTCGGAACTAAAGGCCTACACTGGAATCATCGTCATTGCAATGATTCTTATAACTCTGTTTGAACTTTCCCACTACGGAAGTTTTGCAAAGTCATTTAGGTATGCTTCGTTCCAGACGGTTTCAATAATAACATCTACAGGATTTGCAACCGCAGACTACACTACATGGTCTTCTGCAAGTCAGGCCATAATTCTTATGCTCTTTCTTATAGGCGGATGTTCTGGCTCTACTTCGGGCGGAATAAAAGTAATAAGATGGGTCGTGCTTTCAAAACAGTTCCATAACGAAATAAGAAGAACACTGCATCCTCACGGAATTTTTACAATCCGCATAAATCAGGAACCGGGCAGAAAAGATGTTGTTTTTTCTGTTGCGGCATTCTTCTGTATTTATGTAATTCTTCTTGTGGCAACCACACTTTTTGCCTGCATCTTCGGTCTAGATTTATTCAGTTCTTTTACAGGAGCAATGAGCATGTTGGGTAACATTGGGCCAGCCTTTAATCAGTTAGGACCTTCCAACAACTACGCCTTCCTTGCAACTCCCATAAAGTGGTGGTACTGCTTTATAATGTTTGCTGGTCGTCTTGAATTCTACACGATGATAATTTTCTTTTCTCCTTCATTCTGGAAAAAATACTAGGACAGACTTTTGAGAAAAAAAAACCGGACTGCATGTATTCATACAGTCCGGTACGCGTTCCCCTCGCCCTTCGACCATTGCCTTCCTTGGGCATAACCCTATTGCATCAAGAAGTCCACCGATTTGCCAGTAATGCTGCGGTTTTCAACAAGTTGCCTGCTTATTACAACAGCAATTCGGTCTATGGCGCTATTAAGATAAGACTCATCCTGGATCTTTAGCTGCAAGTCTTTTATTCGCGGAGACACGGCTGAGCGGTTAATTGTGTTTTTTTGGACTGACATAGTTTACTCCGAAAAAGCATTCACAATATGATGAACCGGTTCCAGTCCCGGAACATCAAGTGCAAGCACATCAAATCTAATGTACCCGTTACTATATTGTCGATATTTTTGGAGGTAACATTTAGCAGTTTTAATAATGTTTTGCAGTTTCTGGCTGCCTAAAAGCACTGAAAGTGTGTCCACATCGCCGTGGGGAAGGTGTTTTACTTCCACAAATACAAGTGTTTCGCCGTCAAGGGCAATTATGTCTATTTCTCCGCCGCGGATTCTAAAGTTGCGGTCAATTATTCTGTAGCCCTTCTGCTCAAGGTAAGAAGCAGCCCGGTCTTCGCCTTCCCTACCTACTGATGTTGAGGACTGTCCTGTCATAAATCTTCAAATTCGCTAAGTTCTTCAAGGTCACTGACTTCGTCAACTTCTTCAATTTCTTCAACTTCGTCCAGTTCCTCTACTGTTTCGGCAGATTCAACTTCTTTTTTTGCATTTTCTTCCGCCTGTTTTTGGGAAAGTTCCGCAATTTCTTCTACAGACATTTTGTGTCCAGCGGTAAGCAGAAAAGGTACGCTCCAGCGCTTTATGACGGCAAGGTGATATTCCTTTGCAGTTTTGTATGGAGCAAGAAACATGTTTTCTCCGTCGTCAAAATATACGGGCTCAGAAAACATTGCACCCAACGAGATTGAATCACACGGAATTTTCTGCAGCTTTTCGTTCATGTTACCTTCCGCCTCTTTTTTCTTCCAGTTTGGCTATATATGCAAAAATTGATGCAACCGCCTGCCAAGTGTTTTCCGGTATGCAGGAGCCTATGTCCTGAACCGAAAGAACATTCTGCAAAAGCTCGTCCTGCACCACGGGAATGTCATTTTCTTTGGCAATTTCCACCATGCGCCGGGCAAGGAGTCCCTTTTCCTTTGCAGCAATAAGGGGAGCCTCTGCTCCTTTGGGATACTTTAATGCAACCGCTCCGTCCATATTACGCAACTCCACTGACACATGCCGGAGGTTCGCCTACAGTACAAACACCCTGAACAAGGGCAGCCTCATCGTAGACAGCGCCTACAGTCCGACCTCCGTTAAAGTCTGCAACAAAAGAAGAAAGCAGCGCACCTGCTTCCTTAGCCTCGCTTTGGTTAAGGGGAGGTTCGGTGCAAAAAGTTAGGCGAGCAAGTTCTCCCTGCTCATAATATAGCACAAAAAAATGCTTGTAGGCAAGCGTGTTTGCATCCAGTACAAGGCGCAAAAGCTGATTGTTTTCCGTGTCTAAAAGAAATCGCATCATGCCACTTGCACTTATGCTTTTATTTTCGCCAGAAAAATTCCATTCGTAAGGAAGAAAAAACCAGTGGTGGCTGTCGGCAGAAACCTGATTTACAAGAGTAAGAAGTCCGGCCTCGTTTTTTGAAAGAGGTGTTTTAAAAATATTGTCTAGGAAGGTCTTTTCGTCTTCCTCATCTTTCTGGGGATTTTGTGAATTTTCGCCACCAGTTCCCGAGCCTGAGTTTTCAAACATGAGCATAAGTTTTTGAATAAGGCTTTCGCTAGGTTCTATGCCCTTCTTTAAAAGCATAAGGGCAATTTCTGAAGCCTTTTTTTCTTTTCCGGGAAAGTGCGCACCAAAGGAAAGAGCCTTTTTTATAAGGGGCACATCAATCTTGAATCCTCCTTGCTGCAAAAACTGAACTAAAAAAACTGATGCTTCCTGGGCAGGAAGTCCAAGGGATTCTAGGGCTGAAAAAAGTCCTGCCTCCTGACCAGCTAGAGGCGCCGTAATGGTCTCCTTGGGAACTACAAAAAGTTTACCGTCTGCAAGCTTAAGAGTTGCAGGAAAAGTTTCGCCGGGAGTAAGAGTGCGCTCGCTCTGCACATTAAAGCGACTTCCTGCAAAAGACACAAGGTAAGAGCCGCCCTTGTCCTGTAGAACTCGAACAAAAACACTTTCCCCATCCTTTAAGGGCTGACCGTTTTGAGGCAAAACAGACTGAGTTTGAATGAAAGTTACGGAAGGATTCTGCATGATAAAAAAAAGCCGCCCGAAGTGAATCAGGCGGCATAAAAAGCTACTTATTTTGCTTCAGCGACACCGGCAGCCTTTGCAGCGTCTGCGGCATGTGCAGCAGAAGATTTTTCTGCGGCTTCGTTGGCGGCTGCAACATGAGCGCGGGCCTTAGCACCAATAAGCTCTTTAATTTTTGCATCCTTACCAATCTTTTCGCGTACATAGTAAATCTTTGCACGGCGAACTTTGCCAGGGCGAACTACTTCTACTTTAACAATGCGAGGACTGTTAACCGGGAAGACGCGTTCAACACCTACACCGTAGCTGATTTTGCGTACGGTAAATGTGCGGCGTACACCAGCGTTCTTAAAGCAGAGAACAAGTCCTTCAAAAACCTGAACACGCTTTGTCTTGCCTTCTACAATTTCAAAGTAAACACGAACAGTATCACCTACCGAGAAAGCACCCGTACCGGGACGTTTTTGCTGCTCTTCAATAGTCTTAATCAAATCCATAGTTTTATTCTCCATTTAGGGCACGAAGTTTTCTTCGCAGCTTGCGGTCATGCTTGTAGTCTTTATGTTCCGCAAGTTCTTCGATCATTTTTTCCGCTTCTTCAGAAAGAGTACCTGAAAGCCTAGCCTTCTCGATTAAATCGGGTCGGTTTAAAAACGTCTTCTGCAGGCTCTTTTTAAGTCGCCACTTTCGGATTTCTTCATGGTTGCCACCGGTTAAAACAGCCGGAACTTCCAGCCCCTTGTATACATTCGGCCTTGTATACTGAGGATATTCCAAAAGTCCGTCAGAAAAACTTTCCTCATCCAGAGACTCAGAAGTAATTACATCTTCCACCAAACGGTACACGCTGTCTATAATGACAGTAGCCGCCACTTCGCCTGAAGACATTACATAATCCCCAATGGAGATTTCTTCGTCCACATACAGGTCAATTATCCGCTGGTCAATACCTTCGTACCTTCCGCAGATAAACACAAGTTCATCTTTCTGACTCAAAGTCTGGGCTTTTTTTTGCGTAAAGGGCCTACCACTTGGGGTAACATAAATCACATGTTTTTTATAAGCCTCTACACTGTCAAGAGCCCGTCCTAAGGGTTCAGGCAACAGAAGTTGTCCCGCTCCCCCGCCGTAGGTTGCGTCATCACAAGTTTTGTGCTTGTCATAGGCAAAATCCCTGACATTCACCAAATCGTAGGCAATAATTCCCCGTTCCACCGCCTTTGCCATGATCGAAGTTTCAAAAAAGGCACGCGGAATTTCGGGAAACAAGGTCAGCACTGTAAATTTCATGGACTTACTCCAGAATCCAGAGGTGCATCAGCTGCATCCTTTTGTTTTCTACATCAACTTCACCAATAAACTGCTCCTTAAAGGGAACATATACTGAGCGGAGTTTTCCGCTTTTGGTAAACTTAATGTCATCGGCAATCAGAGTACAACCCTCGGACAGCGAAATCTCAACGAGATAACCTGATCCGCCTTCCGTTACGTCTGTGACTGTTCCAATTACATCTTCCGAAGAAGGTGTTTTCGGTGCGGTACTACCCGCCGTTTCCTTTTGCTCACTCTGAGCATACCATACCGAGCAGCCCTTTAGGTCCTCGATATACCACTCGCCCTTCTGCAGAGGACGCGCGTTTTTGCGTGGAACTACGATCTGCCACCTGTTGAATCTTGCAGCTTCTTCAGGGGTATTTATTCCCGCCAGTTTCATGTACAGAGTGTCGGCCGCTTCCTTAGTGTATTCCACCTTGCAAAGTTTCTTTGCCGAACCGTCTGTTAAAGTTACTTCTTCCATACGGGCAAAATGCTCATACTCGCCAGAAGTACTTTCTACTTTGAACTCGCCCGTTACACCATGGGTGCCTCGGACAATCCCTACAACAAAGTTCTCTGTCATTGATTCTCTTAGTCTAGAATGTCAAGACTATAACGCCTGCCGTCCTTGCTGGCGGAAGCGCTAAGAACAGTACGCAAAGCTTTTGCAATGCGGCCGTACTTTCCAATGACCTTACCAATATCGCCGGGAGCAACGCTCAACTGCAAAACAGGACCACGCTCACCTTCGGCTTCGGTTACAGAGACTGCATCGGGGTTATCGACCAGTGATTTTGCGATATATTCAATCAGGTCTTTTTCCATGCCTATGCTCTCCCCTCAACCTACTTGCTGAGCGATTCGCCCTTTACTGACAGACCTTTTGTATTGAAAATCTTCTTTACAATTGGTGTAGGCTGTGCACCTACGCTGAGCCAGTACTTTGCGCGGTCTTCTTTGAAAGAAATCTGCTTGTCTTCCGCTTCAATGGGATGATAGAAACCGATTTCTTCTACAGTAGCACCGTCACGGGGCTTCTGAACATCCTGAACTACAATTCTGTAGTAGGGGCGTTTCTTTGTACCAAACTTCTTAAGTCTGATTTTTACCACTTGTTTGTCCTCCATAAAGCTCTCTCACGAACGGGGTCAAGAGCTAAGATAGTGTACTGCACTAAAGCCCTAGGAATGCGACGCACCCACTAAGAGCCAAGTATACAGTATGAGCAATTATATTATCACAAGCGGGGTATATTGGTCAAGGTGGCAAAAGCTACATTCTGTGATTTTTACAGAAGCGCTGCATGAGCCTTATCTGCGCCTTAACAGTCTTTGCGGAAGGTCCACCAGTTACGCTTCGTTCCCTTACACAGTTGGCAGGAGTAATAAGGTCGTAAATGTCTTCCTCAATAAGTTTTGAACAGTCTTCCAGCTCGTCAAGAGACAGATCCTCTATGCGGCTAAGTCCTGCATCTATTGCCTTTCTTACAGCAGAGGCGGCAACTGAGTGGGCAGTTCTAAAGGGCATTCCCTTTCGCACAAGATATTCGGCTACATCAGTTGCATTGGCAAATCCGCCTTCACAACTTTGTGCCATTTTTTCCTTATTCCATGTGGCACTGGAAATCATCTGGGTAAACACCACAAGATTTGCAGAAACTGTATCAAGGGCTGCAAAGAGAGGTTCCTTGTCTTCCTGCAAGTCACGGTCGTATGCCAAAGGAAGTCCCTTTACCATTGTAAGCAGGCTGATTAAAGAACCATATACTTTTCCGGTGCGTCCCCGAATTAGTTCTGCAAAGTCGGGATTTTTTTTCTGTGGCATAATGGAGGAACCCGTTGACCATTTTTCGCTAAGTTCCACAAAGCCAAATTCTGTTGTAGACCACAGAACAATTTCTTCGCACATGCGGCTCAAGTGCTGCTGAAGCATTACACAGTCAAATGTAAACTCAATGCAGTAGTCTCTGTCCGAAACAGAATCCAAAGTATTCTGAGTAACGCCTTCAAAACCAAGTAGGTCTGCAACTCGCTCCCGGTTAAGGGGCAGCGTACTTCCCTGCAGGGCTCCACTTCCCAAGGGACTAAGAACCATACGGCTAAGGCTAGAGTCAAACAGTTCCCAGTCACGGCGGAGCATTGCACACCAGGCAAGAAGATGCTGTGCCAGAGTTCCCGGCTGAGCATGCTGCATGTGGGTGTAGCCCGTTAAAAGAGAATCTGTATGAGATGAAGCAATATCAGTCAGTACTTCTATAAGGGTGATTATCTTAGACTGAAGAACAGGAACCACACGGCGGAGGTAGAGTCGTTCATCCAGTGCAATCTGGTCATTGCGGCTTCTTCCCGTGTGAAGTTTTTTTCCGGCTTCACCAATTCTGTCTGTAAGTGTAGCCTCTATAAAGGAGTGAATGTCTTCCGCACTGTAATCTATAGAAAGAGTTCCATTCTGCAAGTCCTTCTGAATTCCCTGCAGTCCAGCAACAATTTTTTTTGCTTCTGCCAAAGGAATTATTTTCTGCTCCCCTAGCATAGTTGCGTGAGCAATGGAACCAGCTATATCGTCCAAAGCCATTCTTTCATCAACAAAAATTGAAGTTTCAAATTCTACTGCCGCTGCATCAGGTCCGTCTGCAAAGCGACCGCTCCACAGGGCCTTATGATTGTCGTTAGTGTGTGTTCCGTGGGAAGATTTTTTTGAAGCCATCAGCCGTTTTCCTTCATCCAATTCTGGATTCCTTTTTTTACATCGTCATCAATATCGTGTTCTATGCGACAGGCATTTTTTTCCGCCTGTTCCTCAGACACGCCAGTTATCTTCATTAAAAACTTGGTAAGAAGAACATGCCGCTCATAAACAGATTCGGCCCGCTTCTTTCCTCGGGCAGTAAGTTCCAGGGCACCCATTTCGTTAATGGTAATAAAGCCAGCTTCGGTAAGGATGCTCATGGCACGGCTAACGCTTGGCTTTGACACGCCCAGTTTTTTTGCAACATCTACAGAGCGCGCAAAACCTTTTTCATTCTGAAGCATTAAGACCGCCTCAAGATAGTCCTCCCCAGACTCGTGCAACTGTTTTTCATCTTTCATACAAATTTCTCCGAAACGCTCATTATCTGATTATAAATAGGCTTTCCACCGGGAACCCACAACCGTAGCAGGTGCGTGCGGTTGTGCCATCTTACAACCATCATACAAATTTCTCCGAAACGCTCATGATTTGATTGTAAATAGGTTTTCCACCGGGAACCATAGGCAGTACAAGTTCGTCAATGTCAACCTTTGCATCTATGACGGCAGGCTTACCAGACTCAAAAGCTTTCTTAAAGACCTTCTTAAATTCATCCTCATCCTTTGCACGGTATCCGTCAATGCCATAAGCGTCGGCAAGTTTTACCCAGTCAGGGCCAAAGTCCAAGGTTGTAGCACTGTAGCGTTTTCCGTAAAAGAGTTTCTGCCACAGGCGAACATTACCCAAAGTTCCGTTATTTACAACCACAATAACTACAGGAAGATTATAGTGACCAATTGTCGCAAGCTCGTTACAGTTCATGCGGAATGAACCGTCTCCTGCAATGTGAACTACTCGGGCCTTGGGAAGAGCCATCTGTATTCCGATTGCGGCGCCAGTACCGAAGCCCATTGTTCCCAGTCCACCAGATGTAACAAATGTGCGCGGTTTTTCAAAGGGATAGAACTGGGCTGTCCACATCTGATGCTCGCCTACTTCGGTGGTAACAAAAGCATCGTCTCCTGCAACGCTGTGGATTATTTCGCAAATTGATTTTGGATTTATACTATCCTTGCGTGGTTCAGAATATGAAGGAGGAACAATCTGCTTCCATTCTGCTATCTGATTCTGCCATTCAGTGCGCTTCTTTTCGGTGATAAGGGGAAGCAGTTTTGCAAGTACGGCCTTTACATCCCCCACAAGAGAACCAGCAGAGGGAATGTTTTTGTTGATTTCGGCAGGGTCAATGTCTATGTGAAGAACTTTGCTGTTCTGGGCAAATTTTGAAGCATCAGAAATTACGCGGTCAGAAAAACGGGCACCCAACGCAATTACCACATCGCTTTCGGTTATAGCCATGTTGCTTGCCTTTGTTCCGTGCATACCCACCATACCAAGGCAGAGACTATTGCTTGAAGGAAAGGCAGAACGGGCCATAAGACTTTCTGTAACGGGAATGTCGGCCTTTGTTGCAAAGTCCAAAAGTTCTTTTCCCGCATTGCTAATTATGATTCCGCCTCCAGCATAAATTACAGGACGCTCAGAACTGTTAATCAAGTCTGCGGTGGCTTTAATTTCTTCGTCAGAGGGAAGTGTCTGAGGTTCAAACTGTTTTGCAAAAGATTCAAGCTCAGCTTTTTTAAGAGGCTCAAACTCTATTTCGGCGGCAGTTACTTCCTTTGGAATATCAATCAGAACAGGACCGGGACGACCGCTTTTTGCAATGGCAAAGGCCTCACGAATTACAGGAGCCAGTTCCTCAATGGAATGAACCATAAAGTTATGCTTTGTTATGGGCATGGTGATTCCTGTAATGTCAACTTCCTGAAAACTGTCTTTTCCCAAAAGGGATGTGGGAACATTGCATGTAATTGCAACTACAGGACTTGAATCCATGTATGCAGTTGCAATGCCTGTAACAAGGTTTGTAGCACCTGGGCCACTTGTGGCAAACACAACGCCAACCTTACCTGTTGCACGGGCGTATCCGTCTGCGGCATGGGCGGCACCCTGTTCGTGAGCCGTAAGAATGTGCTTTATTCTGTCAGAATTTTTATAGAGGGCATCGTAAATGTTAAGGATCGCTCCTCCGGGATAACCAAAAATGGTGTCAACTCCCTGCTCAACAAGACATTCAATTACAATCTGAGAACCGTTAACTTTCATATAAACATCCTTTGCACTATTGTAACGGTTTAAGGCTTATTGTGCAAGGTTAGCGGAAGCGCATTAGGCCTCAAGCCAAGTCAAAATGTCAGCCATAACCTGCTTTTTACAGTAATCCTGAAACACTTCGTGACGGCAACCTTTGTATGCTTTTACTTCAACTTTCGTCATTCCGTTTTTTTCGTAAAGAGACTTTAAGCGGTGGATTGTTTTTCCGTATGCTCCAATGGGATCGTCTTCTCCGTAAACAAACAGGACAGGAAGTTCTGTAGGAATTTTCTGAATATTTTTCCTTTTGTGAATTTGAAGACAGCCACCCATCATATCTACAAAAAATGAGCGTACAAAACCATTACTACACATAGGATCAGAAAGGTAAGCCTTTACCACAGACTGGTCAGCGGCCATCCATGCAAGACGATTCTTCTTTGCAATTTCTTTTGGCAGTCGGCGGGCATTCACCTTGTCGGGAAATTTTTCAAGGACAGAAGCTTTTTTATCCCGACCAAACAGACAGTCTATGCGACCAATAAGAGTGCTTATCCAGTTAATGAATTGAGTGGGCCCCTTTGTTCCGCACAGAACACAGCCGGCAAGTTCTGTTCCGTATTTTTCTATGAATCCCTGAGACACAAATGAGCCAAATGAGTAACCAATAAGTACTACCTTGTTACCGGGAAAACTTTCAAGACAGTTTTTTATGACAAGATGCAGATCTTCAACGGCAGTATTAAATCCGTTCCTATCTGCAATTTTTCCAAAGAGTCCCTTTCTCTTTTTTACAGCATTCTGGGCTGTAATTCCATGACCGCGAAAATCGTAAGTATTAAAGACATAGCCTGCTTCAGAAAAGAAAGTGCCCAGTTCGTCGTAACGGCCTGTCCACTCCTCCATGCCAATGTGAAACTGAATTATGCCTTTTATTTCCTTACCTGCATCAGGAATCCAACGGTCTATCCACAGTTCGGTTCCGTCTGCGAGGTTTAGAAAATAGTTTTCTTTTTTCATTTACCGCACCACTCAGTTTCTGCTGTAGAAGACAGAACAAAGATACGCCGTAATAAGTCCTATGAAGATTGAAAGACCAATCAAATGGACGGGCGCGAAGTTGCTAAGTGAAAGAGCGCCAAAGGAAATAATCGTAGTAATGAAGGACAAAAGAATTGCAAAGGGTTCCAAAAGCGAATCAATGGTATTCTGAGTTCTTTTTTCGTTTTCCATCATGTAGATTATGTAATCCAGGCCAAGTCCAAAGACAAGAATGATTCCCACTATGGAGAAGAATTCCAACTTTATGTTTGCAACTGCAAAAATTGCGGCAACAGTAAGCAGAATTAAAATAGGAATGGAAATTATCTTTAGAGACTGCTTGGTCGTGTAGAAGAATCTAAGGATGATGAATATGACCACATAGGCCGAAATAAAGAGGATTAAAATCATCTTTGTAAGTTTGTCCAAATCAGCATTAGTGTCTTCGATTTTGCTTACATAGAAAATGTCGTTGCTTTCGTCGGCAAAGTTTCTGTATGCTTCTAGATCCATGGTAAGGGCAGGAACAATTACAGAATAGTAGCTACCGTCAATTTCTCCAAGCCACACATCCGAAATCAAATCAAGAATAAAGTCGGGCACTGTGTTTTCTTCAAAGGAAATAAACTCGTTTCTGTCGGCTTCAAAAAGTTCCCTAAGCATTTTTGCATCTTCGGGGTCAAAACCAATGGCGTCATACTGATCTTCCGCAAGGGCAAGAAGTTTTTCGCAGGCATCCTTTGATTTTTGCTGAGTATATCTTGAAGGCACAAAAAGTGTTGCGGCAAGATAAGATGCAGTTTGCTGGTTTTTAATACAGTGCTCTCTCATCTGCTGAGAAAGTTTTTCTTCTTTGGAAAGAACATCAGCTTCTGTGTCGCCACGGATAATAAACCATCCCGATGGATTATACTGAAGCACTTCGCCAGCCTCAATTTCATCCGCAAGTTGACGACCTTCCATTGAATACAGTTTATTCAGATCGTTTTCGATTCCTGCATTTTTAAAGAATACAGCAAACAGTATAATCGGAACAGCAAACAAAACAGAAACAACAATTCTCCCCACGATTTTTTTATTATACCATGAGGGAGTTTTTAAAAGTTTAAGAGACCTTATTACCCTCTCACTTTCTTTGGGAATTGGAATGAGGGGGAACACGCAGATTACAGTAAGGAAAGAAGACACAAGTCCAAAGATGGAGAATGTTGCCATCTGCTTTAGGAGCGTGTAGGGTGCAAAGATAAGTATTCCAAAACACAGCACAGTAGAAACAAGGGAAAGTGAAAGTCCTCTAAGTATTGTGCGACGGATTTCCTTACCAGAATGAAGTTCTGTATTGGCCTTCCAGTTTATAAAGAAGTGCAAGCTGTAGTCTATACAAGAACCTATGAGGGAAGTTCCAAACACCAAAGTGAGGATATGAATTTTTCCAAAAATCGTCAGACTGGAAAGAATGGCGGTAAGTATGGAAGTTAAAATTGTAGCCAGAGATGTAACAATGGGAATAGGATTTTTAAATACTAAAAACAAAATGACAATAACGGCAAGCATTGAAACTGCCGAAATGATGGTAATTTCGCTGGAAGCCTCTGTTGAGTTTTTGTAACTGTGATAGGGTGTTCCCTGATATATAAAACGGGTTCCGTCTTTTTCATACTGACCGCAGACTTCGTAAATTTTTACAACGCCGTTTTCCTTGCTTGCAAGTTGGGCGCCTTCTTCGCTTAAGTCTATGGAAATCATTACATACCACAAGTCGTTTAAGTGGGAAGCCAGAACTCCGTCCTTTACACTCATTGCAGTTCCTGACTGCTGTATATTCTGCAGGAAGCGATTCATTCCGAATTCGGTAAGCATAAAGGGGTCGGTTTCAAGTGTATCAAGCCCCGTAAGATTCCATCCAGAGAAAATTTGTATGAGGGCGTTTTCTGCAAAGTTTTCTTCACCACCGTTAAGGATTGCATTTGCAGTTTTTTCATCTAGCATGTTCCAGCGGTACTTGTAAAAGAAGTCAATTATGTCGCCAGTAGCAGCAAGGTCTGAATACAGCGTAAGGTTTTTAAACTTGGAGGCATACTTTGAATTCAACTCATCATACACCTTGACGGCTGTTTCCCGTGCAGAGTCAAAATCTTCATTTGCCACAAGAATGTAAACATGATTTGTTCTGTCGCCGGTAAGCATTTCATCAGCTTTTGTAATAGCCTTCTGCTCAAAAGAGGCAGGCAGCATGTTCATAAGATTTGCGTCAATACCCATGCGTTTTGGATTTGCAAAAAAAGTGACGGCAAATGCAAGAATGACAAGCAGATGAAAGGTTAAAAAAATCGCGAGGTAATGCTTGTTCTGAACTTTGTCAAGCAGAGATGAAATCTTTTTCATCCGTAAAACTCCTTGTTATTGTAAAACTCTCAAACTTACGGCTACCGATTAGCATTATTGTAAAATGGCCCGGGTAAGCATTCTGCTTCCCCACGAGTTTTCGCATTGCAAAAACTCGCAGACTTATGGCTAACGGTTAGCATTATTGTAAAATGGCTCCCTTGTCGGCTGAGCTTACCAGTTTTGCATAGCGTGCCAGATATCCCTTGGTTACTTTTGGAGCAGGGGCTTTCCATGCGGCCTTTCTTTTTGCAAGTTCTTCGTCGCTTACCTCAAGGGTAATCTTGTAGTTGTTTATGTCCAGCGTAATTTTGTCGCCTTCCTCTACAAGAGCTATTGGTCCACCGTCTGCCGCTTCTGGAGAACAGTGCCCTAAAGAAGCGCCTCTGGTAGCTCCACTAAAGCGTCCGTCCGTAATAAGGGCTACCTGCTTGTCCAATCCCTGACCTGCAAGAGCGGCTGTTACAGCAAGCATTTCGCGCATACCAGGTCCACCCTTCGGGCCTTCGTAACGAATTACAACCACATCGCCGGGATTTATCTTACGCTGCTGGACGGCTTCCATGGCCTCGCTTTCATCGTTAAACACTCTGGCGGGACCGGTGTGCTTCATAAGTTCAGGAGCACAGGCACTGCGCTTTACTACAGTTCCGTTTGGTGCAAGGTTACCAAAAAGCACTGCAATGCCACCTGTTGCACTAAAGGGATTTTCAATGGGGCGAAGGATTTCAGGATTACGGTTTTTAACACCAGCTATATTTTCTGCAATTGTTTTTCCGGTTGCAGTAATAAGATCTGTTTTGATAAGATTTTTCTTTGCAAGTTCGGCAAGAACAGCCTGCACTCCTCCTGCATCATTAAGTTCGCAAATAAAGGTATGTCCTGCTGGAGCAAGGTGACAGAGGTTTGGTGTTCGCTCAGAAATTTCATTTACTTCGTGAAGGTCAAGAGTAAGTCCCGCTTCGTGCATGATTGCAGGAACATGAAGCATGGTGTTGGAAGAGCAGCCCAATGCCATGTCTGCCGCAAGTGCATTTTTAAAGCTGTCTGCCGTCATCATTTTGCGAGCAGTAATGCCTTTGTTGTAAAGATTCATAACTGCCATTCCAGCGTGTTTTGCAAGGGCAAGCCTGGCTCCTGTAGTTGCAGGAATAGTTCCGTTACCAGGAAGACCAAGTCCCAAAACCTCGGTAAGACAGTTCATGCTGTTTGCAGTAAACATACCTGAGCAGGAACCGCATCCAGGACAGGCAACATGTTCCATTTCGCACAGTTGGGCTTCAGTAATTTTTCCAGAAGCAACAGCACCAACGCCTTCAAACATGTCGGTAAGGGAAAGGTTTTTATCTGAATAGGGGTTTCCTTCTTCGTGGCTGGGCAGGTGACCAGGCATCATTGCTCCGCCAGAAACAAATACTGTAGGCAAGTCAAGACGAGCGGCGGCCATAAGCATACCGGGAACAATTTTGTCACAGTTGGGAATCATAACCAAGGCATCAAACTGATGGGCGGTTGCAACACATTCAACACTGTCTGCAATAAGTTCGCGAGTAACTAAAGAATACTTCATTCCTTCGTGACCCATGGCAATTCCGTCACAGACACCTATAGCAGGAAATTCAATTGGTGTACCGCCAGCCATGCGGATTCCAGCCTTAACTGCATCGGCTATTTTATCCAAGTCAAAGTGTCCGGGAATAATTTCGTTCTTTGCACAGCAGACACCTACCAAGGGGCGTTCCAATTCTTCATCAGTGTAACCCATTGCATAGAACAGTGAGCGATGGGGAGCACGCGCGATTCCTTTTGTTGCATTGTCGCTTCGTTTTGACATACCTTAACCTCTTGTAAAAAAAATGATACTGCAATTTTACAGCACAAAGGCAAGTGTGTAAAGTCTAGTCCTGTTTTGCCCACTCACTGGGCTTCATGCCAGTAGCCTCACGGAAAGCCTTCATAAAGTACTTGCTGTCATGAAATCCAGACCTTTCCGCTACTTCGTACACCTTGAAGGTTCCTGCCTCAAGAAGCTGCTTTGCCTTTTCAAGACGCATACGCTTAAGGTAGTCGTTAAAGTTTAGCCCTGTCTGTTCCCTAAATTTTTCGCTAAACCAGGTGTAGTTACAGTCCACTTCATTAGAAACCGTGGCCATGGTAAGTTCTGGATCGGTAAAGTGCTCCTGCATAAAGGCAAGGGCTTTTGTTATGTAGGGGAATTCTCCGTTTTGTTTTTTAAGCAGCATCATCGTATAAATGATGTAGTCGCTTACATAGGACTTCCATTCCTTTATGGAAGAAGACTGAATTATGTTTCCGATTAGAAATTCCTTTGCATGAAGATAACTGTCTTCCTGTGCCGCAAATGCATAGCGCCTAAACAAGTTGTTCTCTATGGCATCATGAAGAAAAAGAAGAACAGAGGCTCGCTGACAGTTTGGATACGCAGAAAAGTCAAACACGGTGTCAATCAGTTTTAAAACATCAGTAACAGAAAGCAGGTCCATACGCAGAAGAAGTTTCTGGTAAATGTCATCCATATCCGCATAGTCAGGGAGTTCGCATTCTTCCTTAAACACATACACACCGTTTGTGCGAAGACCAGACTCGTCTGTAAAGTAGGAACACAACTGAGCCACATGAGCCTGATGCCTAAGTTTCTTTATGTCATCCGAAGAACTGGAAACCGAAGAAAGCCCCGTAACAAGATTTGAAAACCTTTTGTCGTTTCTTACGCTTTCCATAAGAGAGGCCGGCATAACTAGACAGATGTAATGGCTATGCTGTTCAAGAACATAAACCGTAAAGTCTTTAAACACTTCCTTAAGCACGCTCTGGCAGTTTTCACCGTAAGAAACAAGACAGCACATGCCGTCGGGAAACTGAATGCGTTCGGTTTTTCCTCCGTGCACAAGACTGGAAGACAGACTTGCCTGCTTAAGGGCTTCTGCATTGTGCCGTTCCCTTTGTGCCTGAGTCAGCGACATTACTTTTTCTACTGCAGAAAGAAGTTCGTTCTTGTCTACAGGCTTAAGGACATAGGAAAGGGCTCCGCTTGCAATTGCCGCCTTTGCATAAGAAAAGTCATCAAAGCCGCTTATGACAATGATGTAAGGAGGAGTGCTTAATGATGAAATCTGCTTCATAAGTTCCACGCCGTCCATAATGGGCATGCGGATGTCGGTAATGAGTAGGTCTGGAGAAATGCTGGCACACAGGTCAAAAGCTTCCTTACCGTTTTTTGCCTCGTGTATTTCAAGGTCCTTAAAGGCGGATTCCAGTATTTTCTTTATTCCAGCACGGATAAGTTTTTCGTCATCAGCTATTACAATCTGCATCAGGTTCTCCTTTTTTTAAGGCAAGTGGCACAGGGATTTTTACCAGCGTACCTTCATTCACTGTAGTCTCAACATGCACCACATAGGAATCTCCGTAAAACATAAAAAGGCGCTGCTGTATGTTCTTTACGCCTATGCTACCTTCCGTCTCCCGCTCGTAAGTTCTGTTTGCAAGATAGTTGCGGAGGGAAAGCAGTTTTTCTTCCGGCATGCCAAGTCCCGTATCCTTAACGCACAGCCACAGTTTTCCATTGGCTTCATCAACTTCCGTATAAAGGTGAATCGATGCATCTTTTGCAAGAGGTTCTATTCCGTGAACAAAGGCATTTTCTACAATCGGCTGTACAAGCATTTTTGGAATGCTGTGAGTCATAAGTTCTTCGGGAATGGAAACATTCAGCGTAATGGTGTAGTCGTTCCGCACATTAAGTATATGAATGTAGGACTGAATGTATTCAACTTCCTGGGCAAGAGTAACTTCATGAACCCTCCAGCGAAGGCAGTAGCGCATCATTTTTCCCAAAGTCATAATGCTTTCTGCAATTTCTTCCTGATCCGCAATAACAGCCTGCATGCGAATTGTTTCTAGCACATTGTAAAGGAAGTGGGCGTTAATCTGATTCTGCATTGCCTTAAGTTCAGTGTCTGCAATCAGCTCCTGCTCCTGCTTTATCTGCAACATCTGATTTTTAAGTTTAAGAGTCATGTCGTTAAATGCATGCTGGGCCTCACCTACTTCGCCGTGACCGTTAACGGGAATAAGAACATCAACATTTCCTCCCTGTACGGTTTTCATTCCGTTCATTATGGAATAGATTCCGTTTGTCATGCGCAGGGTAAAAAATTTAACAACAGTAAAAAAGATGAATGTGGAAAGAATGAGCACAAAGAGCGCTACTATAACCGCATAGAAAATTCCAAGAATGTTTTTCCTAAGAGAATTAACCCTGAACACAACCAAATCCATTTGAGGGACAGTTTCCCAACAGACAAGACTTCTTCCAAAAGAAAGAGGAACAGAATTTGGCTTACGGGAATTGCGTCCTCCGTTGGAATACAGTTTTTCAAAAAGCTCTCCGTCTTTTTTAGAAAGGGGAACCTGAACTTCGTCAATTTTTTCGTCCCTTATCTGGCTAAAGGAACCGTCATGAATGTTAAACACAAAAGTCTGCTGGTCTACATCGTTTCTTGTGTAGAGGAATGGAAAAAAGTCAGTCATCTTTACACAAATCTGAAGGTAGCCTACATCACGGCCGCTTCTGGAAAGTTTTCGCGTCATGCACACCGAAGGCAGCTTTAAGTTTTCTGCGTTGCCCATAAAGTCTGCACGATAGTTGTATTCCCATTCGTCAAGTAAGGAAACTTCCGCACGATTTTTGTTAAGAAAAATCGGCCATCGTTCAGGAATTGCAGAACTGTTAAAGAAAATTCTTATTGCATAAAGTTGGGTAACAGAAAGAATCTGTTCCATTGTAGTTACTTCGCTTAAAGTCGTTTCTATAATTTCATCAGGGTTCCGCTCTTCGGGGATGGTAAGAAAAAGCATGAGCCTGTCATTCTGCCTTATGACCAAATATGGGAGCTGCATACTTTCGTAAGCGTCTGAAATGTGGCGCACGTCAGAAGAAAGTGAGTCCGTTACTGACTCATAAAGTTCCTTTCTACTGTTTTTTCCTATAAAGATAACAGATAAAACAAAAAAGATGATGATGGGAATAAATGCAATGAATGAATAGACAAAAATCATTCGAGTGGAAAAACTGTTCTTCAGCCGCAAAAGAATTGCCTGGCCTCTTGCATTCTTGTTCATGCTATCATCTTACCACAGTTAGGTCAGTTCGTCAAAAAAAAACGGAAGCATGCCAGCGACAACAGGAATAGTCAGCACGCTTCCGTAAACGAGGGGTGGGTAGGAAACACAGGAGGCGGTTTCCTACATCAGTGGCATATTACAAGCCCAATTTTTTCTTATTTTCCTGCATCATTTTTGTCTGTGCAGCCTGAACCTTATCAATGCCCTTATCCTTTTTGAACTGATTGTATTCAGCAAGGATCTTGTCAAATTCGCTTTCGCTAGAGGCACGCATAAGGGCGGGAAGAACCTTACCCCACTGGCGCTGGATTTCCTGGAAAATCAGATCTTCGTCGGAACCAACAGGGAGTGTAAGTCCGTCATAAGCGGCATAAGAATGAACATAGGGACGAGTCCACAGCTGAGGCTGTTCAAGTGCCGGTGAGTATTCAACACCCCACTGAGCCTGCCAAGCCGTGTCCATAAGCATCCAGTATGTATACTGAACACCAATGTCTGTTTCCTGAGCGTTCTTGTCACTCAAGTCAAGAGCCTTAACTTCGGGAGTAAGGGTTGGGATTCCATTTACATAAGTGTAGGTCTCGCCTTCAATACCGAAGTTTGTATCCATCTGTCCTTCTTCGCTGATGAGGTATGTAAGGAACTGCATCGCACGGGCAGGGTCTTTACAGTTCTTAGAGATGAGTGTAATTGTCCAGCCAGCAATTCCTGAACCTGCAAGAACAGGATCGTCACCCTTTGAATTTTTTGGTCCCGGTACTGCAATGTAAATGCTGTTGGGATCGTTTGCATAAAGGGCCATCTGTGCAGCCTGCATGTCCCAGTTCTGATACAGAAGTGCAAAGTAACGTCCCTGAGCAGCCTTTTCTTCAATCTGACTTCTCTTGTCTACATATACATCTGTAGGGATGAGACCTTCGCTGTTTGCCTGACGAAGAGCCTTAAGCCAGCGGACATACTCTGGGTTTTCAGTAAAGCCAAGATCTTTTGAAACAAACTTTCCGTCCTGCTCTGGTGAAATTGCAAGGAAGTGAGAAAGTACGTTCTGAATCATGTCGTTACCGGTGTCGGTGAATTCATTTGTTCCAAAGGGAATAAGAGGCTGACCGTTTACCGTGGGGAACTTTGCCTTTGCAGCGCGGAGTGCAGCGAGGAATCCTTCGGGAGTAGTCATGTCGGGACTTCCAAGTGCTTCATACATATCTTTGCGAACAAGGAATGTTTCGTTGGAAGTAAGTTTTCCGGCATACTTTTCGTAGTCGTTGGCTGTGTATGATGCGTTAGGATATCCGTACACATGACCGTCAGCCTGGCGGTACCATCCGAGTTTGTTGGAGTCAGCGACTGTGTAGAAGTAGGGGTCGTACTTGTCTGCAAGTTCGTCAAGAGCGTAAACAAGATCCGAATCAATCAACATGGGAACCTGTGCCTCGTACCATCCCAGAGTAATCAGGTCAGGGAGGGCATCACCAGCAATCATGGTGTTAAGGCGTTCCGCTTCGTTACCGGCAGGAACAATGAAGTTTACATTTACACCAGTTTTTTCGGTGATGTACTTTGAAACCTTGCTGTCACCCCAGTGGCGTGCAAACCATGAGAAGTTGATGTACCAGTCAAAAGTAATGGGGTCATCAGCATTTGCCTTCCAACCTGCTTCTTTTGCAGTACCTGCCTTTGTTTTTCCAGATGCCTTGTCCTTACCGCCGCAAGAGGCAAGCCCAATCGAAGACACTGCCAACAGTGCAAGTGCCAAACCAGCTACAACAGCCTTCATTTTTTTCATATCTTCCTCCTATGAAAAATTATACTATTTTACTACAAGGACTAAAAACCTTAGCCCTTGATAGATCCTTTTATAATTTGCACTTTCGCAAAAACGAAAGCCAAAACACCTACCCTTTTATTGAACCAATCAGAACTCCCTTTACAAAATACTTCTGCAGGAAGGGATAGACGCACACAATCGGCAAAGTAGTTACAACCATTGTTGCAAGACGTACTGATGTAGAACTTACCTGCTGAGCAGCAATTCCAGCTGGCATGGCAACAACAGCACGGCTTGCGCTAGCACTTGCAACCACACGGTAAAGGAATGTCTGAATGGGCTGCAAGTTTGCATCGTTAATATACATAACGCCCATAAAATAATCGTTCCAGTGATAGACTCCGTTGAACAGGGCAATTGTCGCAACAACAGGCATTGAAAGCGGCAGAACGATTCTTATAAAAATCGTAATGTCATTTGCTCCGTCAAGTCGAGCAGATTCTTCAAGACCGGCAGGCAGTTCTCTAAAGAATGACATGATGATTATCATGTTGTAAAAGTTGAACAGGTTTGGAATTATGTAAACAAGAAAGTTGTTGTATAATCCCATGTTCTTAAGAAGAATGAAATATGGAATAAGTCCACCGCCAAAGAACATTGTTATGGTTCCAAGAAGAAGGTAAACCTTGTTTCCCATGATGTGCTTTTTTGAAAGAGCATAGGCAACCATAGCAGTAAAGAAAACGCTGGTAACTGTTCCAATAACCGTGCGTGCAATTGTTACGCCGAATGCCCTTATGATTGCAGAATCCTGAAACACAGCCTTGTAGCTTTCAAGAGTAAACTTACGGGGCAGCCAGTAAATTCCTCCACGAAGGGAATCCGCAGAATCGTTAAGTGACACAATCAGCGTGTACCATATCGGATACAGTGCAAGAAAGCAGATTACAATCATTATGGCAGTAATAATGCCGTCGCCTACAGCCCTTGAAGCCGATACCTTTACAAGTTTTTTAGTGCTCGTCATTTTCCGCCTCCTAGAACAACGATGTATCGTTTACCTTTTTTGTGATGGTGTTTGTAATGTACAGCAGAATGAAAGCCACCACAGACTTGAACAAACCGATTGCAGAAGCATAAGAATACCTCATGCCGCGCATTGCAGTCGTATATGTATAGATGTCAATTACATTACTTCGTTCAGAGTTAAGGGGATTCCACAGAACGAATATTTGGTCAAAGTTAGAGTTGAGCATCTGGCCCATTTGAAGAATCAGCATGATGATTATTGTTCCTTTGATTGACGGAAGCGTAATTGAAATAAGCTGTCTGAACCGGCTTGCACCGTCAACTTCCGCAGCCTCGTACATCTCCTGGTCAATTCCGCTTATTGCAGCAAGATAAATAATTGCAGACCATCCAAGTTCCTTCCATAAATCTGATGTAACCGCAATTCCCCAGAAGTACTTTGGATATGCAAGAAAGGAAATGCCTTCGTCTAGAATGCCAAGGTCTACCATAAGTTGATTAAGCATGCCGTTGCTATCCAGCCATGTAGTAAGGATTCCGCCCAAAACAACCCATGACAAAAAGTGTGGAAGATAGGACACAGTCTGAACAAACTTCTTGAATGTCGGATTCTTTACTTCGTTAAGCAGCAATGCAAAAATGATTGGAAGAGGAAAGCAGATGAACAGTTTTAAAAGGCTAATGCCCAGAGTGTTCATCATTATGTTCTTAAACTCGCTGTCCTTAAAGAAATTGATAAAGTGCTGGAATCCGTGAGCACCTGCCCATTCTGACTTCAAAAAATCAAAACTGAACAGAGGCATTGTAATGCGGTAATTTTTCTTGAACGCAACCAAGATACCGTACATGGGAGCGTAGTTAAAAATCAACATCCAGACAACACCAAGGAGTGCCATAATCTGGAGGTACTTCTCTTCCCGAAAACGCTGCACAAAAGTTTTTTTCTTGAGTGCTGTCGGAATTGCTCCTGTCTTTGTCATTTCCATAACCACCTTCCTTTCTAGTTTCTCAACCCTACGCTTCACAGTATATGGCACCCTCGTCCAGAAAGAAAGTCAGATAATTTTCGGAATGGTGTTCAAATTTCGGTTTTGGTCATTTTTTAATTGACGGCACAAATTTCCTGCGTTATTGTCGTAAGTACGATTAAAACCAATCTGGAGGTAACGGATGAAACAGGCAAAAGGTTCTTTTGTAACGCTTGACGGCGAACAGTTTTACAGGATAGAAAACTACGACTGCATGGATGATTTTTTCATGACGGTAACAAGTTCATGCGATGTCTGGAATTTCTGCTGGTCTCACGGAGGCCTAACAGCAGGACGCAAAAATTCTGACCATGCCATATTTCCCTATTACACGGCAGACAAGGTGAGCGACTCAAAAGGAGTTACCGGTCCTTACACTGCCATTGCGGTTACCCAAGGTTCCTCCACAACTTTATGGGAACCCTTTGCACAGCTTTTGTGCGCAGGGGCACAGTCATACATTCAGTCAGAAAACATTCACCGTTCGCTTTACAGAAATTTAAACGGAACATGCATCTGGTTTGAAGAAACAAATGACACTCTTGGACTTTCATTCAGACAGGGATGGACTTCTTCCAAAGAGTTTGGACTTGTAAGGCTCTGCTGCATAAAAAACAACTCGAACAAATCATGCTCTTTAAAAATTCTTGACGGCGCACGGAACATAATGGCAGCGGCTACCACATCAGCATTTCAAAACGACAACAGCGTTCTTCTTGATGCATACAAAAAAACTGACCTTGACTCTTCCCACAAACTTGCACTCTTTGCAGTGTCTTCAGTTGTTACCGACAAGGCAGAACCAAGCGAAGGACTTTATGCAAATATCAGCTGGTTTTCTACGGAAGACCCGGTTACGATTAATGACAGTGCAATAAAAAACTTTGCCGTAAGCGGAGGAAACTTTTCTGCAATTCAGGAACTTCCCGTACTAAAAGGAAAGCGCCCAGTATTTTTTGTAGAGCGCACGGTAAATCTTTCTGCAAGAGAAGAGTCTCGCTGGGAACAGGTGTTCGACACGGCTTTAGATGCGGCAGGAATTGTCCACCTTCAGCATAAAATAAAAAACCGTAGTAGCGTAAGAAATGAACTTCTTAAAGACATTGCACAGACCGACAGTGAAATGACAGCCCTTATTGCAGAAGCAGACGGACTTCAAAACACCAGGGAACTTATGACGGTACTGCACCATAGGGCAAATGTAATGTTCAACATCATGAGGGGCGGAGTCTGTGCGGAAGACGGAAAGGTAAATGTAAGCGACTACATTTCTTTTGTAGAAATCCGCAGCAAGGAAAAACTTGCTTCCGTAAAAGAAATTTTTAAAGCTCTTCCGAACGAACGAATTCTTGAACGGTCGACAGTAAGAGATGCCATGGAAAAAAGCGGAGACGCTCAGCTTATGAGGCTCTTTCTTGAATATGTTCCTCTTACCTTTTCGCGCAGGCACGGAGACCCAAGCCGTCCCTGGAACAGATTCAACATTCAGCTTAAAGATAATGACGGAAATCCGCTTTTAAACTACGAAGGAAACTGGCGGGACATTTTTCAAAACTGGGAAGCACTGGCATGGTCTTATCCTGCATACATCCCGTCCTTTACTGCAAAGTTTTTAAACGCAATGACGGCAGAAGGATTCAATCCCTACCGCATCACAAGAGAAGGCATAGACTGGGAAACACCAGACCCCGAAAATCCCTGGGCACAATACGGCTACTGGGGAGACCATCAGGTAATTTACCTTCAGAAATTTCTAGAACTTTACTCCATGACTGACAGCATTGGTCTGCAGAAAGCGTTAAACATTCCCCTTTACTCAAGTTCAAATGTCCCCTACAGGCTTAAATCTTACAGTGAAATTTTAAAGGATCCGCGCAACTCCATAATCTTTGACCAGACCCTTAGTACAAAACTGATAGAGGCGGCAGGCAAAAATGGAAGCGATGAAAAACTTGTTAAAGGCAAGGACGGAAGTCCGGCACTCGTTACAATGACGGCAAAACTGATTCAGGTGATAATTGCAAAAGCGGCAAACCTCGTACCCGACGGCGGAATCTGGATGAACACACAGCGCCCCGAATGGAACGATGCAAACAACGCCCTTGCAGGCTGGGGACTTTCTGTAGTCACACTCTGTTACCTGTACCGCATGCTTTCATTCCTCATCAGACTGTATGAAGGCGCACCCCAGACAGAATATGAAGTTCCCAAGGCAGAAGCGGAATGCTTTATAAAGTTGGGCAAACTGTACGAAGAAGGAAACAGCAGGGGAATCTACAGTGCAAAGGAACGCAAAAACTTTACAGATGCCGCAGGACTTTTGTTTGAAGCAGAACGGAATCAGCTGTACGAAAACGGCTACAAAGAAATTACTTTGGTTTCGCAAAAACAGATTGTCAGCATACTAAAGGCAATTCATTTTGAAGCGGAAAGAAGCATTCGTTCAAACAAAAGGGAAGACAAACTCTACCACACCTACAACACAATGATTTTATCTGAAGATGGCATGGAAATAAACCGTCTGCAGGAAATGCTGGAGGGCCAGGTTGCAGTTTTGTCAAGCGGACTTTTATCAGAAGAAGAAACTCTGGATGTGATAACCGCCCTTGAAAAAAGTCGCATGTACGAACCTCGTCAGAATTCCTTCATGCTGTATCCCAACAAGGAACTTCCGCTCTTCATAAAAAAGAATACAGTCCCCGAGGAAAAAGTTCAGCTATTAAAGCCCCTAATCCAAAGAACAAAAAACTCAGTGCTTATTCAGGATGAAGAAGGCTTCTACCACTTTGCACCAGAGTTCAAGAACGAAAGAATCATGAGGGAAAAACTTTCCATGCTTTCTGATTCTGAAAAACCTACAAAAGAAGAAACAGACCTTCTCTGCCGGCTGTATGAAGAAACTTTTAACCACAAAAGTTTTACAGGACGCTCAGGAACATTCTACGCCTACGAAGGTTTAGGAAGCATTTACTGGCACATGGTAAGCAAGCTTCTTCTTGCCGTACAGGAATACGCACTAAGGGCAAACGAAAACAAAAGTCCTCTTGCGCAAAAACTTACCGACGCCTACTACCGTATCCGTTCAGGACTGAGTTTTAACAAGACACCAGAAGTTTACGGAGCATTTCCCTGCGATCCTTACTCCCACACACCTTATCTACAGGGAGCAAAACAACCCGGCATGACAGGTCAGGTTAAGGAAGAAATTCTTACCCGTTGGGGAGAACTGGGTGCATGCATAATTGACGGTAGGGCAGCATTCATTCCCAGCATTCTTAAGGATGAAGAATTTTTTGATGACGGAAGTCTTTCGTTCACATGGTGCGGAACAAGAGTTGTCTATGCTAAAGGCAAAAAAAATCCCAGCGTAACGGTAATCTATACGGATGGAAAAGCTGAATCTCAGGAAGGCGCTTTCCTGACAAAAGAACAAAGCCAGATGCTCTTTGGAAGAAAAGGAACCATAAGCAAAATATGCGTAAACCTTGCATAGGCATAAGGAGGAAGAAAATGAATGTTCAGAAAATTGTGGAATCGTCAAAAGACAATTCTGTAAGGATGCAGGAAGTAAACGCCTCAGAAAGATTGTGTTCCTCGGGAACAAATCCTTCGTGTGCAATCATTATAGACACTTCAAAATCTTATCAGAAATTTTTGGGCTTTGGAGGAGCGCTTACAGAATCGGCAGGATATGTTCTTTCACTTCTTCCAAAAGAAAAAAAGCAGGAAGTGCTTTCTTCATATTTTGCACCAACAGAGTCAGGAGGAAACAACTACACATTTGCAAGAACGCATTTAAACTCCTGCGACTTTTCACTGGGCAACTGGGCATGTGTAGAAGAAAAAGACGAAACACTTTCTTCGTTTTCTATGGAAAAGCCCGACCTTTACCTTACTCCTCTCATGCAGGATGCGCAAAAGGCAAAAGGCTCACCACTCAGCATTTTATTAAGTCCATGGTCTCCTCCTGCATGGATGAAGGACAACGGCGAAATGAATCACGGGGGACACCTTCTTTCTCAGTACAGAGAATTGTGGGCGGCATATTTTGTACGCTACATTCAGGAACTAAAAAAACGAAATCTTGAAACGGCATTCGTCACTGTGCAAAACGAAGCGGCGGCAAATCAGCCGTGGGATTCATGTCTCTGGTCTGCCAAGGAAGAAGGCCTCTTTGCGGCAGAAAATCTTGGACCAGCACTTGAAAGGGCAAAACTTAAGGCAGGCATACTTGTTTGGGATCACAACAGAGATCTGCTTGCAGAAAGGTTTGAAGAAAGCATGTCTGTTCCCGGCGGAGACAAATACATTGCAGGAGCGGCCTATCACTGGTACTCTGGAGACCAGTACGAAAATGTAAAATCCGTAAGCAGAAAGTTTCCTGACAGGCAGCTTATTTTTACCGAAGGCTGTGTGGAAGGCGGCCCAAGAAACGGAGCATGGTTTACAGGTGAGCGCTATGCACACAACATCATCAACGATCTGAACAGCGGAGCCACAGGATGGATTGACTGGAACATTGCACTTAACATGGAAGGCGGACCAAATCATGTGGGCAACAACTGTGATGCACCCGTTCTAGTAGACACAAAGGAAGGCACACTGCATTATCAAAGTTCCTTTTATGCAATCGGTCACTTTAGCCGTTACATTCTACCTGAATCAAGACGAGTGGAATTAAGCATGACTCCCTACATGACTCCGGCAACTGTAGACGGCAGAATGGGAAACACCATGGAGGCAACAGCATTCATCCGCCCAGACAAAAAACCTGTAATCGTAATTTCAAACAGAACAGAGGCGGACATGGTGTACGATTTAAGCATTGCCGGAGCAAGTTCCGTGCGCTACAAGGCACCACCAAGAAGCATACAGACACTCTGCTTTTAAGGATTAGGGGCTGCGGTTAAAACATTTACGAAGCGGAAATTTCATGGTATAATTAAAGCCCATGAAAAACAAAGCGACAATCGTAGAAGAAACAATCACAGCCCACATTCACGAAGCAGAAACAATTTTTGTTTTTCCCACACAGACTGCGGCAACTCTTTGGGCAGACAGGGCTACCCTTATTACAGATGTAAAGGCAGTTCCTCTGGAAAGGTTTATTGCATGGGATGACTTTAAGGGAAGTTCCATAAGAAGTAGCCAGCAAAAAAAGAATTCAATCCCATCAGCCCTAAGGACAATTTTTGCAAACATGCTCATTGCCCAGAATGCAAGGGAGCCATTTCTTCGCAACATCATTGTGCCAGAATATGCAGAAAACGCATCGGGATTTTCAGACTGGATTGCAGACCTACTTCCATCTCTTGCACTTTGGAAAAAACACTTTGAAAAAAACAATTCTTCTCCAGACGATGAAGACAGGGACTTGCTTGAACTGTACGAACGCTACTCAAAGTTTCTTGAGTCGCACAATCTGTTTGATCCTGCATGGGAAACTCCCCCGTTTAAAGATGAAGGAAAAAACTACATCATCTTCTTTCCTGAAATTTTAATGGACTACATAGAGTACGCTGAAATTCTTTCTTCTTCCGATACAATAAAAATAATCAGCGTACCAGAAGAAGCAGAAAAAAGCCCGGTCTACGGTTACAGGACATCCCGTGACGAACTTAAGCAGTTGGCACTTTATCTGCGAAAAAAGCACGATGAAGAAAAAATTGAATGGCAGGAAATTGCAGTAAACGTTCCTGACCTAGACACATACGCACCCTACATAGAACGGGAACTTTCTCTTTTTGAGATTCCTTTTGTACGCAAAAACGGAAAGGCATATTCGGCAACAAGGGCAGGCTCGCTTTTTAACGTGGCACAAAACTGCGTTGCCAGAAATTTTTCTTACGAAAGCGTAAAGCGACTTCTTCTTAATACGGCAGTTCCATGGAAAAGTCCTAACCTTATTCAGGAACTAATTCAATTTGGAAAAGAAAACAACTGCATCTGCGCATACGAAAAAGACGGAAGGCCTCACGACACATGGGAAGACTCTTTTGCAAGGCCCAAAGAAAAAGGCGTAAACGAACTGGTCAGAAATTATTACAGGATGCTTAAAAAACATGTTGAAGCAATGGTTAACGCAGGAACATTCTACGACATAAGGCAAAAGTATTTTGAATTTCGCGAAACATTTTTTGACATGGAAAACTTTGAGGAATCAAGTAATCTGATTATAAGCCGATGCATTTCTGAACTTAGCACGCTCATAGATTTGGAAACCTCCTACCCAGACTGCACACTCTCCTCACCCTATTCGTTTTTTGTAAACTATCTTTCGCAAAAAATGTATGTACCCCAAACAAAAAAATCTGGCGTACAGATTCTGCCCTACAGACTTGCGGCGGCAGCACCTTTCAAATGTCACGCTGTAATAGACGCAAGCCAAAGTGGAGTTTCAATTACATATCAGCAGCTGGCATTTCTTAACGAAGAAAAGCGAAGACACCTTAACATAAAGGACGAGACCGATGTTTCCCCACTGTTTCTTAGGCTGTACGCATTAAACGCTTCTGAAAGCATTTACTTTTCCTTTGCAGAAAAAACTTTTTCTTCATACTCGCTGGAACACAGTGCCTTGGAGAAAAAAGAAGGTCTCAACCTTGAAAACAATTTTTACAGGGAAGAAAAAGAAATCCTTCTGCAAAAAGAAGGCAAGAGCAAACTTTCCGTTGCAACAGAAAAACAGAAGCAGAGCTTTGAAAACTGGCTGAGCATACAAAGCTTGCATCCGGGTTTGGAAACAGAAAGTGCCCGTAAAATTTTGAAAACTCAGGTTCAGAAAAAAATCATAAAAAACGGCAGAATAAGAATTTCTCCCACTACGCTGAACAATTTTCTTGAGTGCCCAAGAAAATGGCTTTTATCAAGTGCGCTTTATGTCAGAGAAGAAAACAACGAGGCAACCCTTATGGATGCATTTGCAACGGGAAACCTTTACCACGACATTCTGCACAAATACCTTGAAACGCTTAAAGAAAAAGACATTCCACTGCAGACACTTGCAGACTCTCTTCCGCCTGAACATGAGGAACTTCTTGTAAAGAGCGTAGACCTGGTCCTAAAGGATTTTAAAGCAAGCAGCATAGCACGGGATGCCCTTCAAGTTCAGAAAGAGTCCATAACAAAATTCATTAGGGAAGCGGTTTTAAAATTCAGTCTGGCTGTAGGCGAATGTTTTGTAGCGGAAACAGAGTGCGAGCACACACTTGAGTTCCCTCAAAAAAACTATTTCTTCTACGGAAAGATTGACTGTCTGCTTTGCGACAGAACATCAGGTCAATACACACTGATAGACTTTAAAGCAACGGAAAACGCAATTCCCAAGGGAAGATTTTTTGTAACTGAAGATGTTCCCGTTCCAAACTTTCAAATGGCCATATATCATTACATACTTGAGCACGGAACAAATCCGCGGACAGTTGAAAACTGTGCATTCTTTTCTGTAAAGGAAGGCAACCTTAGGCCAATAATAGGATGTGGTGCAAAGGGGAACAACTCTCTGGAGCAGACAGAAGAAGTTCTGCTTTCTTTTGCAGACGATTTTGCGGAACGAATTGAAAACCTTCAGTTTGAGCCTGATGAAAATCTGAACGTTTGGGAAACATGTCCTTCTTGTCCCTACATGGCGGCATGCAGAAAGACATTTACAGTTGCAGGAGAATAAGATGGGTAAAAGGGAATTTGACAGATATCAGAAAAAGGCAATAAACATTTTACAGAATGCAGTTGTAAGTGCAGGTGCTGGTTCGGGAAAAACCACAGTTCTTGCAGAAAGATTTTCTCATCTGGTAATTGAGCAGAATTTAAATGTGGAAGAAATACTCACCCTTACATTCACAAAAAAAGCAACCGTAGAAATGTACGGAAGAATTTATCAGACCTTGCACGAAAAGGCACCTGAAAAAGCTAAGAACTTTTACAAGGCAAACATAAAAACTTTAGACAGCTACTGTTCTTCCATTGCAAAGGCCGGATGCCATTACTACGGACTAAGCCCCGACTTTACCGTTGATATAGACGCAGTAACGGAAGCAATAAATTCTGAGGCGCTCCCCTTCCTGTTAAAACATTCTGACAACGAGGCTATAAGAAAAATTGCAGGCACAAAAGATTTGTCAGAAATAGCAGAATCACTTATAGCCTACCCCATACTTAACGGCAGCACCATTGCAGAACCAGCAGACTTTAACGACATGCTAAAAAAACAAAAGCAGACTGTATGCTCTGTATGGAACAGGACAGTAAGTGAAGCCACAAAATGCTTTAATGGATTTAAAGATGCAGTACAAAACTTTGACGGCAACACAAGTTCTTCCACATTCAAAAAATATCTTCCAGTACTTAATGAAGAGTTTCCAGAGTACCCAGAACTTGACGAAAACTTTGACACAGAAGCCGTTTCTGATTCAGTAAGGGCTGTTGCAGAATTTATAAACAGGCTTGCAAAATATCCCAAACCGGGAAACCTTAAGCAAGCTGATGAAATCCGCGAGTATCTAGAAGCTATAAGAAATACTGCGGACAAAATTTCCCTAACTGCAAATTTCATACTAGGCTTAAGCGATGCAAAAAAAATAATTTTACTTCTTGAGGAATTTCAAAAAATTGCAAACGACATAAAGCGCTCAAGAAAAATCATCACATATCAGGATGCAGTCTCACTTGCCACATGCATACTCCGCGACCATCCCGAAATACGAAGGCAGGAAAAGCAGAAATACAAGGCCATCATGATTGATGAATTTCAGGATAACAACATGACCCAACGCAACCTGCTCTTTATGCTTGCAGAAAATCCCGAAAGAATGGAACCTGGAATTCCAGAAGTAAAAGACCTTTGCCCTCAGAAGCTCTTTTTTGTTGGCGACGAAAAACAGAGCATCTATCTTTTTAGGGGTGCGGATGTAAGCGTGTTCAGAGCGCTGTCAAGAGACTTTAGCGAAGGCAACCTTGAGTTAAGCACAAACTATCGCTCAAAGCCAGAACTGATTGCCGCATTCAACACTGTGTTTGGAGGAATACCATATCCCACAAATGAAGCCTGCGGACAGACTCTGCCCAGCGTATTCATTACAGAAAAAGAGCAGCAAGAAAATCCCGACAGCGTTCCTTCTTACGAAGCCGTCTACCATAAAGTGCTTCTGCCTGAACAGAATAAAGACGAAGAAAAGAAAGAACCTGACTACAAGAAGCGCCGCATGCATGTCGCCCTCTACAACAAAAACTTAAGCAACGAAGGACTTCTTGACCCTGAACAAGCAGAAGTTTACTGGATAGCGCAAAAAATAAAATCCCTTATGGCTGAAGAAAATTACAAACCTGAAGATTTTGCAATTCTTTTTAAAACATACAGCATGCAGCCAAAGTGCGAAAGGATTCTGCTTTCTTGCGGACTTCCCTACAACACGGAAACCGTTGCAGGATTTTTTTCTGACGGTCCCACAAACGACATTTTTTCTTTCTTAAGACTGTGTGCTTTTCCCAACGACACTTTGGCCTATGCAAAAGTGCTAGGTTCCCCCTTTGTAAACCTTACGACAAAAGAGGCAAACGCAATACTGAGCATAAAGGCTCTGCCCTTTGAAGATTTTGAATGCGGACTGATTGACGGTGACAGTATGAACCGTTACCAGAGAGCAAAGGAACTTTACCAGAAAATAAAAAAAGAAAGCGAAACTTCTTCAATTGCAGACATGGTAACCTATTTGTGGTACGAAGCAGGCTATCGTTACGAAACCCTGTGGAACGAAAAGGTAAACATGTACGAAACCCTGTACGACAGAATTTTTGAACTTGCCCGGCTTGCAGACGAAGACAACATCAGCCTTGCAGAATTTGTTGACAGTGTGCGCACCTTTGAAGATGAAACAAAAAAATTAGAAGATATGGATATTCCTCTGGAACAAAAAAGCGGCATTCACCTTCTGACCATACATAAAAGCAAGGGTCTTGAATATCCAGTAGTATTTGTATGCGGTGCCCATAAGACTCCAAAGTCGGAATCAAGTACGACACCTGTTTACTTAAGCAGAGAATTTGGAACATGCATAAATACTCCCCAGTATGTAAGTGGCAGCACTTCAAAGGGAAACTTTTTCTTTAACATGGCAAAGGAAGAAAATGAAAAAACAAATGAAGCGGAACTAAAAAGACTTTTGTATGTAGCCCTAACTCGTGCAAAAGATCAGGTTTTTCTTACAGGCTGCTGGAGCGGGAACTTTAAGACTAGCGGAAAAATTACTTCTTTACTAGATACAATTCAGCCGGTTTTGGCAACTTACATGGCGGACGAAGAAGGAAAAGCAAGTCCCTTTACATTTGAAGAAATTCCTCAGGCCTCAATTTCTGTACTTAATTCTGGTGAAGAAACAAGGACAGACTTTTTGCAGAGAATCAAAGAAATATATGCGGATGCAAAAATTCTCTTACCAGAAGAAGTCAAGTCAAATTACATTTCGCCAAGCCACCTTTACGAGGAAGACGAAGAAAAATCAGCGGCAACAAAAGAGACGGAAGACATTCCAATGAAGGAAATAAACGCACTGGTGGAATCTTCTGGAGGAGAATTCGGGTACAACGACTTTGGAACAATTGCCCACGCCTACATGGAAGCGGCAATTACAGGTACAAGTCCAAATGTTCCTGCTGTATGTTACAACGGAATAAAAAACAGTTCCCAGAAGAAAAAAATCATAGACGAAATATGCAAGAAAATGCAGAGCCAGTTTATGCAGACAGAAATTGGAAAGGAAGCCCTTGAATCTGAATGGCACAAGGCAGAGTATTCATTTAAAAGCCGAATTGGAAGCACAATTCTAAACGGACAGATTGACCTTGTGTACAAAAATTCCAACGGAGGATACACCGTTGTTGACTACAAGACAAACCAGACCATAGAGCCAGAAATTTATCTGATGCAACTTGCATGCTACAAGGACGCCCTAAGCCAGATGACGGGAACTGCGCCAGAAAAAATTAAGTGCGTGCTTTATTACCTTAGGTTTGGAAAGTCTGTTGACATTACGGAACTGTGCGATTCAGTTGACATAAAAAATGCTGTTCAGTTTCAGATGGAGAAGCAAGACTAAATTTCTGAACCGTCGCCTACATTGGCCTGAATTTCTTCTATCTGCGAGCGGATTGCCTCAAACGCATCGACAATACGAGGATCAAAATGTGAACCTCTGCCTTTTCGAATAATGTCATAGGCTTCGTTTACAGAAAAAGCTTTTTTATAAGGACGCTCAGTTACCAGAGCGTCAAAAACATCTGCAACAGCCATTATACGGGCGCAAAGAGGTATGGCGTTTCCGCAAAGATGATTGGGGTAACCCGTTCCATCCCACCATTCGTGATGACACAGGGCAACATCTTTTGCCATCTGCATGTACTGGGGGTCAACATTTTCCTTCATGGTGCGTTCAATAAATTCTGCGCCAAAGATTGTATGCTGTTCCATAGTGCGGCGTTCTTCGGGCGTAAGGGAACCGGTCTTGTTAAGGATTGCATTGTCGATGTAGATTTTTCCAATGTCGTGGAGAGGGGCAATCTGTGCCATTCGTTCAACAAATGAAAAATCAATCTGAGAAGGAAACTGCTTTTCTATCATAAGCTCAAAGGCAATGGCCTCGCTGTAGTTTGCTGTACGGCGAAGATGTCCTTTTGAAGAAAGATCGTGCCGTTCCGCAATGGCAGAAAATCCTATAACCATCTGGTCACGCATGGCACGCATTTTGTCGGCAGTAAACTGAAGTTCCTCTGTCTTCTTAGCAACTTCCGCCTCAAGGTTTTCCTTGTAGTCATGCATGAGGGTAACATCCTCAAGCCATATGACATAGCCCTTTGGATTTTTTGAATTACCAAGGACGAGCATGCGGGGATGATAGGCGTTGCTGTTCACCATGATATACTCGTTATCCGAATCAACCTGAGTTCCCACATTAAGCATTGCATCCATAATAGGAACATTCATCTGCTCTACAACTTCAAAAAGGTGATGTCCCAAATCTTGTTCGGTAACTTGGGTAAAAATTTCAAAGGCCTTTTTGTTTATGTTCATGATGCGATATTTTTTGTCTAGAACAAAGGCAGGCGAATTTATTGCGTCAAATACGGCGGGATTTGCAAGGGCGTTTACATCGCAGAAGCGGCGCACAAAAATTAAGTAGAGGAAAATCAAGTTGGAAATGTCAAATGCAACAGGCACGATGGGAATTGATTCTACTCCGGTAATTTTTATAATCAGTTTTTCCGCAATGTAGCAGAGGGCAGGAAGCATGATAATCAGATAAAGACTGATTAAGTTTTTTACATCCATTGCAAGATTTGTCTTTATGGTGTGGACCACTACCAGAGTATAGGCGACCATGTAGCTTGCAATAAACAGAATGTAAACTGTATGTCCCCAGTTGTTCACTTTGTGAAGGTAGGGTATTCCGTGCAGAACCTCAGGATAAAAATCCTTGAAGAGCCATGAATGCATAAAGGAAAGCCATGAGTGTGGATTGGAAGCAGTAAAAGATGCAGGACTGTCAAAACTGATAATCATCAGAAGAAGGAAAACTATTATTCCTGAAAAAATTCCAAACACCCACTTGGGGACCGAAACATGCATGTAATCAAGAAGAAGAATAAAGACAAGAGAAATACTTATTGAACCGATGTACTTACACTTTGTAGCGTAAACAAGAAGTTTTAATCCTGCATCAGAATAGACTATGCCTAAATATCCGATGCATGTTATGAGAGAAAACACAGCGTAAGACATGGCAAGTTTCTGTTCGGTGGAAGACGGCTGTAAGACCGCAATAACAAGGCACAGTACCGACAGAAAGACTGAGAAATTCGTAATGAGCTGTTCTACTACCAAAACATCCATATCTAAACTTTATACTCTTGGTTTAGTTTAAATGATAACACAGGCGACATGTTTTTGCAAGAAAAAAAATGCCCGAAGACCAAGCTCCGGGCATCAGGATGATTTTGCGTAAGACTATATGCGTTCAACCACAAGCTGACCCATGCGCTTTGTGCCTACCAGTTTTCCAGCGGCCTTTACAGCATCTCTTGAACTGCCGGCAATGTCTCCAGTACGCCAGCCTTCGTCAAGAACAGCATCAACTGCATTTTCTATAACCTTTGCTTCTTTTTCCAGATTGAAGCTATAGCGCAAAAGCATTGCGGCACTAAGGATTGTTGCAAGAGGATTAGCCAGATCTTTTCCTGCAATATCAGGAGCGGAACCGTGGATGGGCTCGTAAAGTCCAGGACCACTTGAACCAAGTGAAGCACTTGCCAGCATGCCTATGCTACCTGTAATCTGGCTTGCTTCATCAGAAAGAATATCGCCGAACATGTTGCTTGTTGCAATAACATCAAACTGACGGGGATTTCTAACCAGCTGCATTGCGGCGTTGTCTATGTACAAAAAGTCAAGCTCCACATCCTTGTATTCCTCGTGAACAGTTTCTGCAACCTTGCGCCACAGACGGCTTGAGTTAAGAATGTTTGCCTTGTCAATTACGGTAAGGTGCTTCTTTCTCTTCTGGGCAAATTCAAATCCCATGCGGACTATGCGTTCAATTTCTTCCCAGGTATATTTTTCAGTATCCCATGCGCTTTTTCCGTCGGGAGCAGTTCCCCTGTCGCCAAAGTAAATGCCACTTATGAGTTCCCTAACGATTAAAATGTTAAGACCATCGCCTACGATTTCGTCTTTAAGGGGACAGGCATCTTTAAGCTGACGGAACATAACTGCAGGACGAAGGTTTGCATAAACTTTCATGCCACCGCGCAAACCCAGCAGTGCCTTTTCAGGACGGATTTCGGGAGCAACATTGTCCCACTTTGGACCGCCCACTGCACCAAGAAGAACTGCATCGCTTTTTAGACAAATGTCAAGCTGATCTTTGGGAAGAGGATTGCCCCACTTGTCAATGGCCTCTCCACCGGCAGTAACTTTTGTGTAGTTCCACTTGTGTCCGTATTTTTTTGCAACTGCATCAAGAACATTTACAGCCTCTGCAACGACATCAGGACCAATTCCGTCTCCCGGAATCAACGCTATGTTTTTTTCCATAAGAATCTCCTTTTAACGGTGTGAGTATATCACATTAAAACAACTTGTTCTACTCACCAGAAAGGGCTTTTACAGGGTCAAGTTTTGCTGCACGGGAAGCAGGACTTAATCCGAAGAAGATTCCCACAAACACGGAAAAGAAAAATGCTATGATGCAGGCGTTACCGCTTATAACAAAGGAAATTGACATGACATATTCCGCTGCGAGACTGATTAAAATTCCCAAAATGATTCCCGCAATGCCCCCCATAATCGTAATGCTGGCAGACTCCACAAGAAAGAGCTGCTTTATTACGGCAGGACTTGCACCTAGTGCCTTACGGATTCCAATTTCTTGTTTTCGTTCAGTAACTGTTACAATCATTATGTTCATAATGCCAATGCCACCAACTAAAAGTGAAATAGCAGCAATAGCGGCAAGCATTGCAGAAAGTGTGCCTGTTACGCTGGACATTTGTTCTATCATGGACTGCATGCTCATTACATTTACGGAACTGCTCGAGCCGGTAAGAGTTTCGCAGTACTCCTTTATGTCGCTTACAAGAGTAACAGCATTTTCTTTTGAAACTGCCTGCACCATTACAGAAGAAGCGGTAGGGTTGGGAGTAATTTTTTTAGAATAAAATCCTCTGGGAATGTAACAACCTGTAGAAGTTGATTCCATTCCTGAACTTTGCTCCTTAAGGACGCCAATAACTTCAAAGTTGAATGTAACATTGCTGGCAACAAGAAGCACATTTTTTCCCACAGCATCTCCGTTTGGAAAGAGAGAAGATGCTATGTCGCTTCCAAGAATTATTTTTTGCGTACCCTTTACATTGTCAGTTACAGAAAAGTATTCTCCAGAATCTAGCTGTATTCCGTACATTTCAAGGTAGCCCGTTTCTATTGCAGAACAACTTGCGCTTGCACTTGAAGCTCCGTAAGAAATTGTCGCGCTTAAGGTATTCTTGTACCAGATTTTTTTTATGTTAAGAATGTTGTCAAAAAGTTTTTCGCGGAATTCTTCGTTAAAGGTGATTGTTGTTGACTGTCCCCTTCGCGACATAAAGCCCGCACTTATGCTTACCACATCAAGACCAGTTGAACCAAGGCTGTCCTGTATCTGCTTTGTACTGCTTGAGCCAAGACTCATTATAACAATGACCGAAGCAACGCCTATGATTACGCCGAGAATTGAAAGCATGGTGCGCATTTTGTTACGCCTAAAATTCTGCAAGGAGTTGATGAAATCTTCAAACATTCTGCGCCTCCTGAATGTCATCGGACTGAATCATTCCGTCAAGAATTCTAATGCACCTTCTGGAACTTGCACCAATTTTAGGGTCATGGGTAACTATTACCACAGTTGTTCCGCTCTGATTTATTTCGTTAAAAAGCTGCATTACAGCCTTACCTGTTGCCGTATCCAATGCGCCAGTTGGCTCATCGGCAAGAATAATCTGAGGACGGGTAACGGTTGCCCTTGCTATTGCCACACGCTGTTTTTGTCCGCCTGAAAGTTCATGGGGTCTGTGGTTCATTCTGTCCTGAAGCCCTACACGCTCAAGAGCCTCCCTTGCGCGAACAGCACGCTCCTTTCTGTCAACGCCAGCATACCTTAGAGGAAGCATGACATTTTCTAGCACCGTCATGGATGAAAGCAGAAAGTACTGTTGGAAGACAAATCCTACAGTTTCGTTTCTAAGAACAGCAAGTTCTTTTTCTGACATGGATGCAGTGGGTTTACCGCAAACTTCCACTATGCCAGAAGAGGGACGGTCAAGGCAGCCTATCATGTTCATGCATGTAGACTTGCCCGAACCAGAGGGGCCCATTATGGTAACGAATTCCCCCTGCCTAATTGTAAAAGAAATTCCCCTAAGGGCATACACGGTTGTGTCCCCAATTGCATACTCCCTTTTTACATCCTGCATGCGGATTACTTCACGCGCTTCATTCAGTTCCATTAAAAGCCTCCCGGAGGTCCACCTGCTCCACCACCGGGCGCACCGCCACCCTGAGAGTTACCAGAAGGACGAGCTCCGTTACCGCCAGAAGAAGTTCTGTTTGCATTGTTGCGGTTCATGCCAGAAGCACGCACTTCGCTCTGAGCCTTAAGAACTTCTCCTCCGCTCAGTCCCGTAAGAATTTCTACATAAGTGGAATCATAATTTTGAACAGTTACCGCAATCCGCTCTCCCGTACGGGCTAGCTCAACATAGGCACCATCCTTGTCCTGAGCAACAGCATACCGTTCCACTAGCACATAGTTTTCATCGGGACTAACTTTTATTTCTCCGCTAAAAGAAAAGTTTGGAAGTATTACATCAGGATATTCGTCTATTCTAAGTTTGACTTTTACCACAGTTGCACCACGGCTAGTTACTTCTCCTATGGCAGGCCATCCTACAACATAGCCGTTTACAATTCCGTCGTAAGCAGGAAAAGTAAATTCAACAGGAAGCCCCTCCTGAAGTTTTACAACATCTGTTTCGGTAACTTCAACTTCTGCGGTAAGATAAGAAACATCTACAAGAGTTCCAATGGAATCTTTTGCCGCAAGAGAGTCTCCCACAGAAACCTTAAGATTTGCAATAACTCCGTCAAATGTGGCAATTACCTTACACTCATTTATTTTCTGCACAAGAGCCAAACGCTGGGTTTCCATAAGTTCAATTTCTTTTGCCGAACCGTTTATTTTTTTTGTCGCCATGTTGTAGTCATGCTGAGCCAGATTGTACTGCTGTGTCGTGTCGTCAAGCTGAACAAGAAGGTCTCCTTTTTTTACATAGTCACCCTGCTGAACATAAACGCCTACAACCGTACCAGAAGAAAGTGCCTGTAAAGACTGACTTTGAGCGGCAGAAACAGTTCCCGAAATTTCTATTACATTTTCGTAAGTTTCCGTGCGCACAGTATATGTGGTTGTTTCTAGAGAAGATTTTTTTGTAAGGGCCTTACGAAGAATTACAAGACCTAATCCAAGAATTACAGTCACTGTAAGAATGACTATTAAAACCTTCACCTTTTTTGACATTTTCTTTTTCATATTATTCACCGTCCCTACAGAACAAAAGTTCCGTTTCGTTGTTATAGATGATTAAATCAATATCGTTCATAAGACACTTAAGCCTGTAGTTTTCTTCGTTTACAAGAGCCGCATCATATTCAGACTTGCTTACAATTCCCTGAGCGTACCATTCCGCTGTGTCCCGAGCAAGTTCCGAATAGAGCTGGTAAGATTCTGCATTTGTCTGTCTTGACCACAAAATGTCAGAAAGCGAAGACTGCTGATTTACGACCGCTGTCTCGTAGTTTTTTTCTGCGGATTGAATGTCGTACTCTTCCTGAAGGGCATTTAATTCCGTAACCTGATTCTGCAAGTCTGTTTTCTTAAAGCCAAAAGGATTTACCGTAATGCCCATGGTAATGACAGGGCTTGCATTTTCCGCACCCACTGGAAGAGAGACACCTCCCGTTACCGAAAGGGAATTGCTCCAAGAAAACTTTGCGGATGCATCAAGGGAATTTGATTTTGTCTGGGAGTTATCAAATGTAAAGCCCGCACTTGCAGAAAGGGTAATGTCGGAACTTGCATTTCTTGAAGCCTCGTTTATGTACTGAGTCCACAATGCGCTTTCCAGTTCAGTGTAGTTTTCCTTTGCAAAAGAAAGAACATCCACCGCCTCTACCTGAGGAATTTCTGTAGGAAGAAAATTCATTGCAGTTCCTGAAGTATATTCCACTCCACACTTTGCCGCAAAGACAGAAACTTTACGCTCAAGTTCGCGGTTAGCAGTTTCTACCGAGCGCTCGTCAGAAAGAACCTTCATGTAGGCAGTCCTGTACTTTGAACTTGTGCTTGCGTACCCCTGGGCCACAATCTGCTCAAAGGAAATACGGTCTTCGCTAAGGCTTTTTTCCGCACTGATAACGGAAGAGGCCGCATTGTACAGGGACTTTAATTCGTTGTAAAACTGTTTTTCGGCGGTAAGATAACCGTTGGAAAGTTTCCGCTCAGCCTCAAGAACCTGTCGCTCTGACTTTTGCAGGGTAACGGAACGCTCCGCCACAGAACTGCTTATTATGTCCGCACTTACAGAAATGCTAGTGTCGCTTACGGAGGCATCATCATTTTTTACAGAAACCGAACTTCCTACAGAAAGACCAAGATTTGACGCCTGAGGAATTGAAGCCGTTGCCGACGGTCTAAAAGAAAAGGATGAGCCTTCGCTACCGGGACGGATTGTAATTGTGCCAGTGGAAATCTGAATGTCAAAACCGTTGTTCAGTTGGGTTATCTGCGAGTTAAGCTGCTGCTTTTCTAGAGAGGTAGAAAGCTGCTTAAGGGACAGGTCATTTTTAAGGTAGCCCTCCAATAGGACTTCGACAGAGTAGGAATCCGCAAAAAGTGGAGCCGAAGCCATGAGGAGGCACACCATGAATGCAAACGTCTTTCCGTGTTTCATCATAGTGTTAAGATACAACAGTCGCCTTAAAATAGGCTATAATTTTGGATAAAGAAACTGTTATAAATCATCTAATAACAGAATTTTTATAGGTATTTCTTTAATTCCTCAATGATGGGGCGAGCATGTTCGTCAGAAAGACCATAGTCCATTTCCTTATAGCTCCACGCAGCACGACCGATGTTGTACTTTACAAACGCAGCATTTATTGCCTTGTACCACTCAAGGGTATCCTTTACTTCTGCAAGGTTGATTACGCCGTATTCTCCGCAGTAAAGGAGGGCGTTTCTTTCTTCGGCAACCGCAACAGCCTTTGCAAAGAGAGCGTCAAAAAGCTGACCGTCCACCATGGGACCGGGAAGGGAGTTAACAAGGGGAGTTGAATGCAGTTCCAAGGCTTTTGCATTTTTCTGATAAGATTCTACAGAGACGGGAAAGTTCATTCTAAAGTGACGGGGCATTTCCCTAACCCAATAGGCTCCCTGATGGGTAAAGAGGAGCGGCTCGTAGCAGTGGAAGTTGTAAACAATTTTGTCGTCTGCAGGTGGTTCCAAGTCTTCAAGGGCGTCAATGCTGTTGTTCCAGTAACCGCCCACAAGAATGTAAACATCGGGGCAGATGGCACGGATGCGCTTTATGCATTTTCCCGCAATGGAATTCCAAACGGAAGAAAAAGATTTTTCAGTAATTTCGTTAAGAAGTTCAAAGGCAACAGTGTCGGAATACTTTCCAAAGCGACGGGCAAATTCTTCCCACAGGCGGTAGAAGCGTTCCTGAAGTTTTTCGTCAGAAAAGAATCCTGTTTCGGCTTCACCCTGATCAAAAGAAAATCCTGCCGTCTTATGAAGGTCTAAAACCATGTTAAGCTTGTAGCGTCTGCACAGATTGATTGCCTTTTCAAGACGAGCAAATCCTTCTTCGATGTAAGTGCCGTCTTTTGTCTCTACAAGATTGTAGTCAACTGGAATACGAATGTGGTCAAGTCCCCATGTGGAAAGTTCCGCAAAGTCGCTGTCAACAATAAAGGTGTCGTATCTTTTCTGAGTATGGTCGCACTGTGAAAACCATCCGCCTAAATTTATACCTTTTTCAAAACCAACAAATCTGCGCATAACAACTCCTCTTATATCAGCTTCTGATATTTCTTTTCTATGTCTTTAATCAACTTGTATTCAAATGAATCCACAAGGGCAAGCCATGACGCCTCAACAACATCGCAACTTACACCGATTGTAGTCCAACTGTCATTGCCGTCAGAGCTTTCTATAAGTACGCGGACTTTTGAAGCCGTTGCACTTTTTGAATCCAGAACGCGAACCTTGTAGTCTGTAAGCCTTATCTGCTCCACTGTTGGATAGAAGGTACTTAAGGCTGAACGAAGCGCATTGTCCAAAGCATTAACAGGACCGTTACCCTCGCCTGCTGCAACACGGATGCTTCCTTCCACATCAATCTTTAACTGGGCAAAAGAATAGAGATTTTCTTCTACCAGAGGAATTTCTCCGCTTGTCTTGTAGTAGTGAAGTTTAAAGAAGGGCTGATACTTTCCAATTGCCTTTCTTACCAAAAGTTCAAAACTTCCATCAGCACCCTCAAACTGGTATCCGTTATGTTCAAGTTCCTTAACCTTTGCAATTATTTCTGAAACCACAGGGCTTGACTTTGTAATAGAAGAATCAAACTTCTTGATTTTTTCTATTATCATGCTACGGCCTGCAACCTCGCTCATAAGGAAGACCCGTTCGTTACCAACTGCATCAGGAGAAATGTGTTCGTAGGCGACAGGATTTTTTAACACAGCATCGATGTGCATTCCAGCCTTATGAGCAAATGCATTCTGTCCAACATAGGGCATGCCCTGCTCAAGGGGAATGTTTGTTATTTCCGCAACACGGCGGCAGATGGGAGTAAGAAGTGCCATGTTTTCCTGAGGAATGCACTGTTTTCCCATTTTAAGCTGAAGGTTAGCAATGATTGTGGAAAGGTTTGCGTTACCCGTTCGTTCTCCAAAGCCAAGGAGGACACCCTGCACATGGGTGGCACCAGCTTGCACAGCAATAAGAGAATTTGCAACAGCAAGTCCCGAGTCGTTGTGGGTATGGATTCCGATTTTTACTTTTTTTCCAAAGCGCTCAAAGACAGTCTGTGTTGCTTCCCGGCATTCGTCAGGAAGAGCACCGCCCTTTGTCTCGCAAAGAATTAAAACTGACGCACCACCTTCCACGGCAGCAGAAAGAGACTTAAGGGCATAGTCGGGATTTTTCTGAAAGCCAGTAAAGAAATGTTCCGCATCGTACATTACATTCTTGCCCTCACCCTTAAGATAGGCGCAGGTATCATTTATCATCTGAAGGTTTTCTTCTAGGGTTGCATGAAGAACTTCCGTAACCTGAAAGTCCCAAGACTTGCCAAATATGACAACATCATCAGTTCCGGCCGCAATAAGACTTTGGAGGTTTGCGTCTTCCGCACAGGGAATGTCTTTTCTGCGAGTTGAACCAAAGGCAACAAGTCTTGCATTTTTTAGCTTAAGTTCCTTTGCCCTCTGAAAAAACTCCATGTCCTTAGGATTGCTTCCCGGATTTCCCGCCTCTATGTAGGTAACGCCCAGTTCGTCAAGAGCCTCTACAATGTGCAACTTATCCTGAACAGAATAGCTTATGCCCTCACCCTGAGAACCGTCCCGTAATGTTGAATCAAGTATTTCTATCTTTTCGTCCATGGGCGCTATCATATAGAAGAAATGCGTTTTTCTCAAGAGGGGGTGCCCTCCCCAAAAAGCCACCGGGTCTGACAGTTTGCTTTTTATGCGGCAATATGCTAAACTAAGGCATTATGGCAAACGAAATGTACATTACCTGTTTGGATTTGGAAGGAGTTCTAGTTCCTGAAATTTGGATTGCATTTGCAAAGGCAAGCGGCATTCCCGAACTTACACGCACCACTCGTGACGAGCCTGACTACGACAGACTTATGAAGTGGCGCCTTGGGATTCTAAAGGAACATCATCTTGGGCTTAAAGAAATTCAGGATGTAATCGAAACCATAGATCCTCTTCCCGGAGCAAGGGAATTTCTTGACAAACTGCGCGACAAGTGCCAGACAATAATCATAAGCGACACATTCACTCAGTTTGCGGCTCCCCTTATGCGAAAGTTGGGTCAGCCTACAATTTTCTGCAACACTCTTGAAGTCGCACCCGACGGAGAAATTACAGGATTTAAGATGAGGTGTGCCCAGAGCAAACTGACTACCGTAAAGGCTCTCCAGTCAATCGGATTTACAACCATTGCGAGCGGAGACAGCCATAACGATTTGGCCATGATAAAAGCAAGCAAGGCAGGATTCCTCTTCCGAAGCACTGAACAGATAAAGGCTAACAATCCCGACCTTAAGGCTTACGAAGAATACGACGACCTGCTTAATGCCATTCTGGCGGAAATAAACTAACTTTATTTTTTAAGGGAGGCTATATGCTTACAGACATTCAGATTGCCCAGAGTGCAAAACTCTTACCTATTTCAGACATAGCCTCATCAATCAACTTAAAGGATGATGATTTGGAATGCTACGGAAGCACAAAGGCAAAACTCACTTTTAAGACTTTGAACGCCCTACAGGAAAAGGCAAAAAATCCTTCCTCAAGGGGAAAGCTTATCCTTGTAACCGCCATGACTCCTACTGCGGCTGGCGAAGGAAAGTCAACTGTAACAATTGCTCTTGGCGACTCACTTAAGGCGGCTGGAAAAAAGACCGTCATTGCCTTACGAGAACCCTCACTTGGTCCCTGCTTTGGAGTAAAGGGAGGTGCATGTGGCGGAGGATACGCTCAGGTTGTTCCCATGGAAGACATAAACCTGCACTTTACAGGCGACATTCATGCAATTACTGCGGCAAACAATCTTATTGCAGCCCTTATAGACAATCACCTGCAACAGGGTAACGAACTGGGCATAGACCCTAGAACCGTAACATGGAAAAGATGCGTAGATTTAAACGACCGTGCCCTTCGCAATGTGGTAATTGGTTTGGGAAGCCGCATAGACGGAGTTCCCCGGGAAAGCCACTTCCAGATTTCCGTTGCAAGCGAAATAATGGCCATAGTCTGCCTGTCAAAATCAATCAGCGAACTTAAAGAAAAAATCAGTTCAATCACCATAGGCGAAACATATGCAAAGCGCCCCGTAAAGTTTGGCGAGCTAAAGTGTACTGGTGCAATTGCGGCACTTCTTAAGGATGCCATAAGACCAAACCTTGTACAAACTCTGGAACACACGCCAGCCTTTATTCACGGCGGACCTTTTGCAAACATTGCCCACGGATGTAATTCAATTAACGCAACTATCTGCGCCCTTGCCACTGGAGACTATGTTGTTACCGAAGCGGGATTTGCGGCAGACTTGGGAGCAGAAAAATTCTTTGACATAAAGTGCAGAAAGAACGGACTAAGCCCCAATGCGGCGGTTATTGTTGCCACAGTGCGCGCCCTTAAGATGCACGGAGGAGTTTTAAAGGCGGATCTTTCAAAGGAAAACCTTGAAGCCCTTACCAAAGGATTTGAAAACCTTAGAGTTCATATTCAGAACACCAGACAGTTTGGCATTCCCGTTACAGTTGCCGTAAACAGATTTTCTTCCGACACTGACGCAGAACTTGAAGCCGTTAAAAAACTTTGCGAAGAAGAAGGATGTTCTGCTGTTATTTGCGACGGATGGGCACTGGGTTCAAAGGGTGCAAAAGACCTTGCGCAAAAAGTGATTTCACTGTGCGAAGAAAAAAGCGCATTCACTCCACTCTACCCTGACGACATGAGCCTTGTGCAAAAAATAGAAACACTTGCAAAAAAACTCTATCGGGCTGGTTCAGTTTCTTTCGAGGCAAAGGCTGTAAAAAAACTTGCCTCCTACCAGACTGAATACGGGAAACTCCCAATCTGCATGGCAAAGACTCAGAATTCAATTACCCATGACAAATCCGTGCTTGGTGCACCAGAAGAAGGCTATACTTTCCCAATTAGGGATGTTCAACTTTTTAGCGGTGCGGGATTCATTGTTGCCTATGCAGGAGACATGGTAGACATGCCCGGCTTACCCAAAGTGCCTGCTGCACAAAACATTGATGTAGACGACAACGGAATCATTTCGGGACTTTTCTAACAGACTATTGCTTCCGCTCATTCAAACAGAGCCTTTAAATCCTCTGGCGACAGTTCCCTTACTGCACCGGGGGCAAGGCTTTCGTCTAGGGCAAGGCTTCCTATCTTTACTCTCTTAAGGTATTCCACTGTGTTTCCCAATGCAGAAAACATCCGCTTTATTTCGTGATACTTTCCTTCGTGTACGGTAATAAGGCATTCTGGCTTTGGAGAATTTAAGTCGGTCCATTGTATTGTGGCGGGAAGACAGTTCCAACCATCTTCACCATCGCAAGGAGCTATGAAGATTCCCTCTTGCAGTTTTTTCTGATAGCGAGTGCTGTCATCCTTTGAGACAGAAAAAGAAAGGCGCACGAAGTATGTCTTTGGAACATGATGCTTTGGAGAACAGAGTTTGTGGTTAAGTTCGCCGCTGCTTGTAAGAAGAAGGAGTCCTTCTGTGTCTGCGTCAAGGCGACCAACTATGCCCAAGTCTCCGTCAAGATAGGAACGAGGAAGGTCTTCTGGCAGAAGGTCAAATACGGTTTCAAAACAGCCTTCCTTTGTGGAACAGATATAGCCAGAAGGCTTATTCATCATAAGGCAGATTGTCGTCCTGATTTTTATTTTCTCTCCGTCGACCGAAATACTGTCGCAAGAAGCGTCAACCTTTGCATCAGGAGACCGTACAGTTTCACCGTTAACGCAAACCCTACCTCGGGTAATCAGAGGTCTCACAGTCTTTCTGGTTCCCACACCGTTGTTTGCAAGAACCTTATCCAATCGCTCTTTACTCATCAGCATAAGATAGCAGAAAGTCCAGCAGGAAACAAGAGCAGGCACCAAACAAACCCTTAGCATGCTTTTTACTTAAATCCGCTTGCACATTTAAGTAAAAACTACTAAAGTAACCTTATGGAAAAGACTAATAAAGTTAGGCTAGCAGACATTGCTTCCAGGCTTGGGGTAAGTACAGTTACGGTTTCCAAGGCCCTTTCCAACAAGGAGGGAGTCGGAGACGAGCTTAGAGAGCAGATAAAGCAGATTGCCGCAGAAATGGGCTATCATCAGAAGTCGTCAAAAAATCACCTAGGACTGTCAAAGGGAACAGGCAACATTGGCATTGTAATTCCCTCTCGCTTTTTTGAATCCAACACTTCCTTTTACTGGAACATGTACAATGCACTTTCAAAGGAACTTATTTCCAAGGGATTTTATGCCATACTTGAGCAGCTAGACGAAAAGGATGAATTTGATCTTTCCCTGCCCCACATAGTGCAGGACAAAAAAGTTGACGGAATCATCATGCTAGGACAAATAAGCAACGACTACGCCCACTTTTTTTCACAGAACTACTCCGACTTTATTTTTCTAGACTTTTACATTTCAGACGAAGAAACAGATTCAATTACCACAGATAATTTTTACAGCGAATACCTGATGACAAATTACCTCATTTCCCAAGGGCACAGGAACATCCGCTATGTGGGAAACTTTGGCGCCACAACTTCCATCTCGGACCGCTTTATGGGATTCATGAAGGCAATGTTGGAAAACGGACTGCATGTTTCCTTTGACGAAATCATAAACGACCGTGACAAGAAGGGACTTTTAAAAACTCCCCAACTGCCAGACAAAATGCCGACAGCTTTTGTGTGCAACTGTGACGACACTGCAGTGGCACTTATAAAGCAGCTGAACGAAAAAGGCTACCGTGTTCCCGAAGATGTTTCCGTCGTTGGATTTGATGACTATGTTGCAAAGGGTGCTTCAAAGCCGGCACTTACCACTGTTGCCGTTGACGCACAGACTACTGCAAGAGCGGCAGTTGACCTTATTCTAAAAAAAGTTTCGGGGCTTCCCTACAACAGCGGCCATTCCGTAATTGCAGGAAAACTTATCAAGCGTGATTCTGTAAAATTCATAAAGGAGCAAAGGTAAAAAAAATGAAGAAGACATTTTACGACGAGCTAAAAAAAGAACTTACGGATTCAATCCTGCCATACTGGGAAAAGCACGCAAAAGACAAGTCCACCGGAGGATTTTACGGAAGCATTGACAACTCCAACAAATGCAATCCAAGGGAATACAGAAGCATCGTCATGGTAAGCCGCTTTTTGTGGACATACAGTGCAGCCGCAAGACTTTTAAGGGACGCCTCTTATCTTGACATGGCAGACTACGCCTACCGCTACATGATGTCAGCATTTTACGATTCCTACTACGGAGGAATGTACTGGTCGGTAAAGGCAGACGGGAAGCCTCTTGTAACAAGAAAGCAGATTTACGGAAACGCATTTGCACTTTACGCCCTCTCTGAATACGGAGCGGCGCTTAAAGAAATAAAAAAAGAAATCACTCCTGCAAAAATTGTAATGGAACATTCTCTAAGCATTTTTAATCTTCTGGAAGAACATGCAAAGGACAGACAGTACGGTGGCTACTGGGAGGCAAGGGCTCAGGACTGGAGAGAGACAAAGGAAACAAAACTTAGCGAAAAGGACATAGACTGCGACAAGTCCATGAACACAAATCTTCATGTCATGGAAGCCTACACAAACTTTTTGCGAAACCTTCCCGTTGTCTTTCCAGAAAAAACAAAAGAGCGCAAACTTGTAGCCGACTCACTTGAACAGCTCATCACAATACACACGGAAAAAATCCTAAGCAAAAAAGACTTTCACCTGAACCTGTATTTTACAAAAAACTGGAAGCTCATGGGCAAGGACGAAATTTCTTACGGACACGACATTGAGGCAAGCTGGCTTTTGTGGGAAGCGGCAACGGAACTTGGCAAAAAAGGACTTCAAAAAATTCTAAAGCCGACTGTAATAAAAATTGCAGAAGTTTCCCTTAACGAAGGATTTGATGGAACTAGCGGTGGATTTGAAAACTTCATGCTTAACGGAAAAAGAGACACGACACGCATTTGGTGGAATCAGGCGGAAGCCCTAAACGGATTTTACAATGCATGGGAACTTACTGGACGGGATGATTTTGCAGAAGCCACGGAAAAAGTCTGGACATGGATTTTAACCAAGCAGAAGGACAGGGAACGAGGCGAATGGTTTAACGCCGTAGACAAAGAAGGCAGACCTGTAAAGAAAGAAGCAAAGGGCGGCAATTGGAAGACAAGCTACCACAACGGAAGATGTTGCATGGAACTTATGAAGCGCATGTAAAGAGCTTTATCTTTTCCTGCTTTCCACGGATTGAAGGCTGATCAACAAGAGTAAAAACTTCCCCTGCAGAACCCATACGGCGCACTGACTCTTCCGACACAAGCAGGTCAGTGTGGTAAGTCTTGCAAAGGCTTTCAATTCTGCTAGCAGTGTTTACGGTATCACCTATTACGGTATACTCCATTCTGTTCTGGGCGCCAATGTTTCCCGCAAGCACTACACCAGAATGAATTCCTATGCCAAAAGAAATGGAAGGTCGTCCTGTTTGGGCAAAATGTTCGTTAAGCAGAACCAACGCTTTTCTCATGTCCCTAGCCGCACAAAAGGCATCGTAAGCGTGATTGGCAGATTCTACAGGAGCGCCAAAAATCGCCATTACAGCATCCCCAATATATTTGTTTACAATTCCGTGATTGTCAGTAATGCACTTTGAAAGAGAAGTAAAGTATTCATTTAAAAGTGAAACCACGGACTCAGCCTGCATGCGTTCGCTCATTGCAGTAAAACTTCTTATGTCGCAAAAGAGGACTGTTACCTCGCGCTCTTCTCCGCCAAGAGAAACATTCCCCTTCATCAGATAATCCCTAACGGCAGGGTCTACAATTTTTCCAAAGGTACTCCGCATAAATTCTTTTTCTGCAAGAGACGAAGCCATGTCGTTAAAGCTGTCTGCCAAAACTCCAATCTCGTCATTTGAAACAATGTTTACTCGGGAATCGTAGTCGCCTTTCTGAATGTTCTGGGCCTCACGGGTAAGTGCCTTAAGAGGATAGACGATAAGCCTAAGAAGCGAAATTACAATCAGCAGCGAAACAAGAACAAAGACTATGCTCATTGCAACAAGTCCCCTATGCACAGGAATTCCATTTTCGTTCTGAATGTTTATCGTACCAGACAGAAGGTAGAAGACAGGGAGCACTGTCATTACAATAAAGCAGAGAGAAAAGAGCATTGCAAACTGAGCACGGTGACTTCCCTGAATTTGTGAAAGATGTCCATCAGGAAAAAGCCTAGGTAAAGTATAGCGGCGGTTTACAAGGTCAATCAGAAGATAGGAAGTTGTAAAAACCGTAATCGTTGAAAAAAACATGTAGATAAGACTTGTAAGAATAATTGACCCCACTTCGATTCCGTAGATGCGCCTTACAAAAAGAAGGGCAATCAGCTCGAACAGAAAATTTAATCCCCATCCGATTGCAGTTGCAAGGGAATAAAAAAGAGGAATGGTAAGGATTGTTTTGGCAGCCTTTTCTTCCCTGCGGAGATTTTTGTACGAATAGATAACGCACAGTGCAGTTGGAACAATGTAGCTTAGGGAGGTAATAAACTGAAGCTGGGGATTGCCAGAAAGGAATTGGAGCCACACTTCCATGGAACGGCTGTTGTAAACGGGAGAAGGAATGACAACCTGAATTAGATTGGCAAGTATGTTTGCTGCTATTACGATTCCGCCATAAAACCAGCTTACTCTAACAAGAACCTTTCTGTTGTAATTCATTCTGTGATTATAGCACGCTTATTTTTTTGCGTAAACGGCAAGACTAGGGAAAAGGAACACTTTCCCCTTAATCAGATTTACTTAAATTTACTTAATTTTCTAAAAAGTATTGACAAATTTATTACCTTATGTAATTATATTTTTACTTAAACTTACTTAACAAGAGAGGTTGTTATGAGTAAAATTATTAACGGAACAGACATTCCAAACATGCCTTGGCAAGACAGGCCAGCAGGATGGACGCTTCCTGTATGGCGTTACAGCGAAAATCCCGTCATAAACAGAAACCCTTTTCCGGGAATGGGACGAATCTTTAACAGTGCGGTAGTTCCATTCAATGGAGGATTTATAGGAGTCTTTAGGGGCGAAACTCATCAGGCTCACCCATACCTTTACCTTGGACGCTCAAAGGACGGATTCCACTGGGAATACGAAACAGAAAAAATCCACATGAAGGACGAAGAAGGAAAAGACTGGGATCCCTTTTACGCATACGACCCACGCTGTATAAAAATAGACGACACTTACTACATCATCTGGTGCACGGACTTTAACGGCGCCGCACTGGGACTTGCAAAGACAAAAGACTTTAAAACATTTGTCAGACTGGAAAATCCCCTTTTACCCTTTACCCGTAACGGAGTGCTCTTTCCTAGAAAAATCGGCGGAAAATATGTGCTCCTCAGCCGACCTTCAGATTCAGGACACACTCCCTTTGGCGACATAATGCTAAGCAAAAGTCCCGACTTAAAATACTGGGGTGAACACCGATGTGTCATGCAAAAAGGCGGACAGGGCTGGTGGCAGGGATTAAAAATCGGACCAGGTCCCGTACCCATAGAAACTGATGAAGGATGGCTCCTATTCTACCATGGAGTTTGCCTTACATGCTCAGGCTATGTCTATTCATTCAGCGCCGCACTTCTAGACCTAGAAAATCCCAGCAAGGTTCTTTACCGTTCGGGAAGCTATATGCTTACACCAGAAGAACCTTACGAAACCACAGGCTTTGTTCCAAATGTAACATTCCCTGTAGCTGCACTAGCCGACCAGTCCAGCGGAAGAATAGCAATCTACTACGGAGCCGCAGACACAGTAGTAGCTCTAGCATTCTGCAAGGTTGACGAAGTGATTCAGTTCATAAAGGACAACAACGAACTTATTGGCTGCGATGCCGATGAGGGAAAATTCTAGTTCTGGTAAAGCGTCGCCTGCACACGGAGAGCCGCATCTTTAACAGGTGCGGCTTTTTTTTTGTGTTGACAAATGAAAATTGTACACCTATAATCAAATCATAATGTCGTCAGAATCAATAACAAACTATGCAGATTTTACCAACCGCTTAAAACTGCTTTTTTCAAAAAATCCGAAGAACATAATAAGAACTCTAGAAAATATTTTTTCAATGAGGGAAATAGGAAACAAAACTCATGGTGATCTTGCAGAAATAGGAATTTCGGAATTCATAAATCAATTCATGTACGACTACAAAAGCGAACATGTAGGAAAAGATTTATACAGGGCAAAGGAACATGAAGAAGACATTCTTGTTACAAACGAACTTGACAAAAACATACAGATTCCCATCAGCTTAAAAGCCTACGGTGCCGGTTATCTGCAACTTTCAACAGACAAGGATGCCGTTCTGTTTCCTTTCTTAAAGAATCAGTTTAAAAAATCAAACAAAATTACCGACAAAAATACAATATCACAAATTCTAAACTCTCCAGAAATAATTCAATGCTTCACACTAAATGTAATGCCCCTGATTTATGACGAAAAACAAAAGCAATGCAACATAATGATTTTCGATGTTGAAAAGGCAAAAAGTTCCATTGATGAAATTGCATTTATTGATGCCGGCGAAACCTATGACCCAACGACAGAAACAATTATACAAAGGAGTGGCCACAAGCATCCAATCATCTTGTTTCTGTCTGAAAGAAAATATGTATTTGAAGTGCGTTACGGAAACGCTTCTGCAAATGCACTGCAGAGGGGTGCATGGACGCATACAGAAAACGCCTCCGAATACTTCAACTCCCTTACGGGCGGTTGGATTTCGTACAGGACAAACGAAGTTCTGGTAAAAATGCTTGGTCTTGCCCTTATTGCATCAGAAAAATCTCACGAAGAGGCTTGCATCTTGTTTCAAAAAGAAATTGACACATTCAAGGAAAATCCCAATGCGTGACTTGTTTGGCCATGCAGAACTTCCCACAACGGAAGGAATAAAATACACAGGCTCTAAGCTAAAACTCCTCCCATACATAAAGGGTATTGTGGACGAACTTCCAGAAGTGCATTCTGTACTGTCCGGTTTTAGCGGAACTACAAGAGTATCGCAAATGTTTGCACAGTTGGGTTATGACACGGCAAGCAATGACATATCAGTATGGTCAAAAACTTTTGCAAACTGCTACCTTATGTCTAAAAAAAAAGATTCCTACTACCAGCAGATAATCGACCATCTTAACTCATTGAAAGGCTATGAAGGGTGGTTTTCTCAAAACTACGGAGGCAGGGAATCCGAAGAAAAAAAACCTTTTCAATTAAAGAACACAAAGAAACTTGACGCAATTCGCGATGAAATAGACAAACTGGATTTAAACACGGTTGATAAAGATGTTATTCTTACAAGCCTTATTCTTGCGCTTGATAAAGTTGACAGTACATTGGGGCATTACAGTTCATATCTTGCAAAATGGTCTCCCCGTTCCTACAATGACCTACATCTTGAACTTCCACACAGATTTCCCATCACAACAAAAAACAAAGTCATTAAAGGTGATGTATTTGATGCCATACACTGCACCTACGACTTCGTATACTACGACCCGCCTTATGGTTCAAACAATGAAAAAATGCCACCCAGCAGGGTTCGTTATGCAGCATATTACCACATTTGGACAACAGTAATCCTAAATGACAGACCTGAACTTTTTGGAAAGGTAAAACGAAGATGTGACTCTAGGGACACTCAGTCAGCCTCGATTTTTGAAGAATTCAGGAAGGATGAAAGCGGACACTTCATTGCTATGCAGAGCATTAAAAAACTGATAGAGCAGACAAAAGCGCACTACATTCTCCTTTCCTACAGCTCTGGAGGAAGGGCAACCAAGCAGGAACTGATTGACATTATAAACGAAAACGGAACATTAAAATCAATGTACGAAATCGATTATAAAAAAAATGTCATGGCAGGAATATACTAAGTCCAGAAATTGGACAATAAATTTTCAAAATAACGAATTTGCAGTAT
>CALCRU010000034.1 GCA_937894335.1 uncultured Treponema sp.
TTCCCTTCCTGGAAGTCAGCTAGATTATTGTGAAGATTCTCACCCCGAAGCTATACAGATGCTTAGTGAACTTACTAGTCGTCATCAAGTTGAAGTCTTAGGCGGTGGCTACTACGAACCAGCATTGCCCCTGCTTTTTCCTGTAGACAGAAGCGGTCAAATTGAAAAGATGAATTCAGCTATACGCTCTACGATAGGGAAGCGACCACGGGGAAGTCTGCTTTTAGGAAGTTTGTGGGAACCCTCTTTAATTACCACTTTTTATTCATGCGGAATAGAATATGTCTGTATTGATTCTGCTCTAATTCCCTCTCATTATAGAAAGTTTAAGCCAATAATCACTAGTGAACAGGGAAAAACCTTAAAAATCTTACCCATTTCCAATCAATTTAAGCCGGAAAGCGGACAGAATGGGGGAAACTGGTTAAAATCCCTTCCTTTAGGCTTAAATCTTCAAGCAAATACAAGTGAAAACTCCTTTGTTCTTATAACTTTATCAATTGAAGAGTTGGCAAGTTTACTTTCTTCAGATTTTTTTAAAGAACTTCAAGTAGAACTAGAAACTCAAGATTTTTCTAATATAGTTTTGACACTTCCTCAAACTTACCTAAAAAATGTAGATTCCTATATAACAGCCTATATCCCAGCAGGAATGGATTCAAATCTCAGCCGTTGGGGTAAGAATTGTTATAGGTATTCCCAAAGTAAAAACGATCCTTCTTTGACTATTTATGATTATTTAAATGTATATATGCAGAACCGATGTCTTTACGATCGAATGGTTTATATAAGCATGTTTATTGCCCAATGCCACGGAGGTGATAAGATGCGTAAAAAAGCTGCTCAAGAAAAGTTGTGGGAATCACAGAGTCTCTTTAATTATATAAATTTGCCTTCTGGTCTTCCAGCTATAGCAAAAAAGCGTCAAAAAGCTTACAGTTTATTAAATGAAGCTGAAAAACTTATTAGAGAAAGTAAGGAAGTAAAAGAATCTCTAACAACTTTTGATTATAATAGTGATGGTTTTAATGAGTATGTCTGCCAGTTAAAAAAGCTCCATGCAGTAATCTCTCCCATAGGTGCACAGATTTGTGATTTAAACATTATCAGCGTCTTTGCAAATTATGCTGCAAATTTATCAAAAATAAAAGAATTCGATGGAGACGATGATAAGTATTATAGGGGTTTTTTTGTAGAGCACTTATTTGAAAACTCAGAATCTTCATCTTTTTTTAAGGGACAAGCGCTAAAAACGGAAACCTTTGCAAACACTCGTTTTGTAGAGACAAAGTTTGATTCTAGGCGCAATGAAATTCACCTAGCTGGCAAAGGATTATTTTCCCGTCAAAAATTGCCTGTTAGCCTGAATAAGAATTATATCGTTTCCTCTGATGGTTTTGTAGTTCAATATATCTTAAAGAATGAAAGTCCCTTTGCTGTAAAAGGTGTTTTTTCTGTTGAAGTTAATTTTGCACAAACTGATTTTGATTCAAAAAAGCAAGAAAGTCAGTACCATTCGGAATTGATTTTAAAAGGAAACAGGCAGGTTTTTCTTGCTGAAAAAAGTTTTCATGCAGAAAATGGGGTTTCCGTCCTGCAGGTTACAGATTCAGTTAGAAAAATAGCGTTTCTTTTTGAACCAAATGAAGAATCTGGTTTCTTTAGCCAGCCCCTTACTTTTAAGCGTCCTGTAACCCAACTTGCACCTGAAGGGCTTGTTGATGTTGATGAAGTTTCAAAGACTCTTTCCATACAGTTTTGTTGGAATATAGACCTGGCAGTCGGGCATTCAACAGAAAAAACAATAAATTTAAGTATAATTCCAGTAAAAAAAAGACATAAAAAATAAAAGCATTACCTACCGGCAATTTTTTTTAAGAAGAATTTATGCCACCATGCCCTAAACTTTTCTGCAAATAAGTATAAGTTGTACAATTTCTTTGTTGAAATATCAAAAGAACCTGGCCTGTGGATTAGACTTCCTCCAAAGCCTGTTTTAAACAAAAAGAGACCATGCATAGGGTGATTTGCATCCTCTGTTGGCGGGCAACCGTAAAAATCGTAAACTTGGCACTTATATTTCTTTGCATCCCTAATGGCTGTCCACTGTAAAAGATAGGCTGGCATATAATTGCGCTTTTTGTTTCCGCTGGCACCGTAAAGGTAAACTGCCTCCCCTTTAAAAAACAGGGTTATTATTCCTGCAAGGTAATCTTCCTCGTGACTTGCAAGGTAAAGACTTATAAGGGGCTTTTCCCTGTCTGCGGAATCTGGGGCTCCTCTTTTTAGAAGGTCAACATAGTAGTCTCTTGCATGAAACTGAACTCCGTCTCGCTCGCTGGTTTCCTTAAACAGAGAAAAGAAAATGTCAAAGTAGCGGTCAAAGTCTGGGTCTGAGGCAAAGTGCTTGCTTACGCTTACTCCTTTTTTTGATGCTAGCCTTATGTTGTAACGCCACTTGTTCTTCATGGCAGAAAGAAGTTCATCTTCTGATTTTGAAAGGTCAAGCACTGTGGTGTCTGGAGGTTGTATGTCTACATGGCTTTTTTTAATTCCCTTTACGGAAAGTTCCTGCATGGCCTTTCTTTCTTCAAGTGTGTCAAAGTCTAGGGGAGGGTCAAAGCGTACGAAAAGAGTATTGGAGGGAAGGTGAGGTCTTAGGATGTCTGCAAGGCTAATAAGGTGCTCTAAGTAGGCTTTTTTTTCTTCCTCGCTTGCAAGATGTCCGTCTTTATTTTTCGTCTCGGGATACATAGGAATGTAGGCCAAGGAAAACTTTAACTTTGCCAGAGAAAAGGAGCGTGTTAAAACACTAACTACCGTTTGTTTGTCTTCTGTTTGAGCCTGACTTAAAGTACAGGGCTTTAACGACCGTTCGTTTTCCAAATCTTCAACAAAGTAGAGAGGAGTCCATCCGTGGCAGGCCTTAAATTCCGCCCAAAAGGGAGTTTGTAAAAAACGCTTCATCAGTGTACTTCACCATTTACAGTATGCTGGGTTGTAATTTCTTTACCGTCAGCGCAGAGGACTGTACCCGAAATGTTTACCTTTCTATCATTTACCTTTATTTCTACGGCAAAGAAGTCATCCGCAGAAATTTGCTGGGGCTTTTCTACTTCTGTGGAGCCAGATAGGGTAACAAGTGTACCCGCTTTTGCCCAAGGAGCCTCCAGTGGTTCTACAGAGGCTTTTCCATCCTTATCAGTGTAGTCTGCAGCAAGAAGCATTCCGTGGCTTTCCACACCCCTCATGGTTCTTGGCGCAAGATTTGAGGCAAGAATTATGTGCTTACCCAAAAGTTCTTCTGGCTTAAGGAATTCCCTAAGTCCGCTTTGAATGATTCTTGGCTTTCCGCTTCCGTCGTCCAGAGTTTCTATGTAAAGTTTTTCTCCCTCAGGATTGTTTTCCACCTTTGTAATTACCGCAACCTTAAGTTCAATTTTCTCGTTAAAGTGGGCCACCTGGTCAGCGGCAAGTGAAGGTTCCTTTTTTGCCTTCTGCTTTTTTTCTTTTTTGTCGCCTTCCTTTCTGTCTTTCTGGCTTCCTGAGTATTTTGCGCGGAATGCATCGGCAGTCTTCTGGTCAAGGGGCGTAAAGAAAACTTCTGTAGGGCTTACGGTAGAAAGACCTTCTGTTACGCCAAGATCCTTCCAACTTAGTCCACCGGCAATAGCTTCTTCTCCAAAACAGGGTTCACTGACTTCCTTACCTAGATAAGAAAGAATTTTTTCTGAAAACTGTGGCATGTAGGGATGAACCATAATCATAAGGTCCTTTATCATGTAGCACAGGTTGTGAATGAGGCGGGCGGCCTTTTCTGGATCAGAAGTGCGGGTCTTCCATGGCTCACCGTCCTGAAAAGCCTTGTTTCCAATGTCGCTTATGGCAAATATTTCGTGGAAGGCATCCTTAAGGTTTGCCCATTCCAGAAGTTCTGTAATTTTTGCTTCTTTTTCACGGATTTTAGCCCACATTTCCTCATCAACTGGGGCATCGGGAATGATTCCATCGTAGTATCTTGTAACAAAAAGAAGGGTTCTGTTTACAAGATTTCCCAAATTGCCAATGAGTTCTCCGTTGTACTTTTCGCGGAACTCCTTCCATGTAAACTGATAGTCCTGCTTTTCGGGTCTGTTGTAGAAGATGTAAAAGCGCCATGCATCGGCCTTTATGCCGCTTTCCTTTGCATCGCTTCCAAAGACACCTACTCCCTTGCTTTTTGAAAATTTTCCGTCTTCGTAGTTAAGGTATTCCGTAGAAGACATGTGGTGAAGTTTTGTCCAGTTGTGTCCGCTACCCAGTTCGCTACAGGGGAAGATAACCGTATGGAAGGGAATGTTGTCCTTTCCTATGAACTGGAATAGTTCTACAGGCTCTTTTCCCTTTGCTTCTTCGCTTTCTTCGGGAATCCACCAGCTTTTCCAGTCAAAGCTCTGCTTACCCTGAGCACGAAGTTCGTCTGCCAACTGTTTGGTAATGGAAACATATCCTATGGGCGCATTAAACCAAACATAAAAGACCTTGTTTTCGTAGCCTTCCTTGGGAACTGGAATTCCCCACTTTAAGTCGCGAGTAATGGCTCTTTCGTTAAGACCGTCACGAATCCAAGCCTTTGTAATGTTTATGGCGTTTTCTGACCACTGACCGTCTACGCTGGCCTTCTGCATCCATCCGTCAAGTTTGGGGCTTATTGAAGGTAGATCTATGTAAAGGTGCCGTGTTTCTCTGACTTCTGGAGTTGTGCCACAGGTTGAGCATCTAGGCTGCTTAAGTTCAATGGGGTCAAGAAGGGAACCGCACTTTTCGCACTGATCACCCCTGGCGTCATCGTAGCCACATTTGGGACAGGTTCCCCTTACAAAGCGGTCTGCAAGGAACATGGAACATTTGGGACAGTAGAGCTGCTTGTTTGAGTGCTCTTTTATGAATCCGTTTTTATCCAAATCCTTAAAAAACTGTTGGGTAATTTCTGTGCACTGTTCGTTGGAAGTGCGTCCAAATTTGTCAAAGGCAATGTGGAACCACTTGTAAATTTCGTCGTGCTGGGCATAGTAGTAGTCGCAGAGTTCCCGAGGAGTTTTATGCTCTTCTATAGCGCGAGTTTCTGTTGCAGTTCCGTATTCATCGGTTCCGCAGACATAAAGGGTTTCGTAGCCCCTGTTGCGGCAGAATCGTGCAAAGACATCCGCAGACAGCATTTGTATTAAGTTTCCAAGATGAGGAATGTTGTTTACATAGGGTAAGGCCGAAGTTACAAGTTTTCTTTTCATGCAAAAGAGTATATCACTAATGCATACAAAATATCAATAAGAGGAGACTTTACTTTGCTGGTTCTTCGTGATCTGTGTCGTGTTTTTCTGCCATTCTTGTTCGGTAAAAGAAGTGTATCATTCCAAAGATAATTGAAATAAAGGTAAAGGCTGTAAAGAGCAGGACTACGGCGTTAAAACTCCTTAGGTACATGGCAAGACAGCAGATTATTCCCAGACAGAACTGCAGAAGAAGCACGAAAAAGAGTGCCTGTTCTACAGTAAGTCCTAGGTAGAGCAACTTGTGGTGCAAGTGGGCTCTGTCGGCAGACATTATGCTTCTGTGTTCCCTTGTGCGCCTCCATATTGCGGCAATGCAGTCAAGTACGGGAATGGAGCAGAGGGTAATCATTATAAAGAGTTTGTTGTACTCAAAGTTCTCTGTTGTACGGTAAAGGGGTAGGGTTGCAATCATAAAACCTAAAAACTGACTTCCACCGTCGCCCATGAAGATTTTTGCCTTGGGCTTGTTGTAGACCAAAAATCCAAAAACTGCACTGGCAAGAATAAGGCTCATTGCGGCAGCCTTTTCCTGAGAAATTGAATATATTACCGCAAGGGTAAGGAAAATCAGTACAGAAATTCCTCCACAAAGGCCGTCCATGCCGTCTATAAGATTAAAGGCGTTTATAATTCCTATAATCCAAAGTACGGTAACTGTCATTCCCACCACCATGGGAAGTTGGATTGCGCCTATGTTCCTAAACCAGAATCCTGAGCATACAACGATAAGTGCGGCAACCACCTGAACTAAAAGTTTTAGGATGGCGCGAAGGTTAAATATATCGTCTAGGAATCCAAATACAAAAATGATGAATCCCGAAAGAACAAAGGGAATTGTGGAAGAAATCCAGTCGTGAAAGATGAGGGCGTAGGCTAGGGCAGTGGTACAGTAGGCAAGTACAAAGGCCAGTCCTCCCAAACGGGGAATGTTTCCCGAATGGATTTTGCGTCCGCCTGTGGTGTCGTAAAGCTTGTGCTTTTCGCAGACCTTTATGATTATGGGAATGAGTAGGGCTGAAATTGCAAATGAAACAAGACAGAATATGCCCACTTCTGCATTTTTAATTACAAAGTCGAGCATCAGCTTGAAATAATGAAAAGCCGAATTGTTCTGAACAGTAACTTCCATAACCGCCTCAAATATACAACATTTTCACGGCTCTTGCAACAGGCAGATGTTAGTCAGCCTCGTTAAGTTTTGCAAAGAAGAAGTTGCAGAAAGTCTTTATGCGGTTCATGAAGGAAAGTTCCACCCTGTCGCGGATAAAGGAAAAAGTAGGGGCATTTACGGCTCCTATTCCGTAGAAGACCAGATTGTCTCCGTCTTGGAAAATGACTATTATGCTGCGCATGTTGTTTTTGTTTACACAGGTTATTCCATTGTACTTTACCTTGCTTTCGTTCTTTGACTCGTAGTAGTAGGTTTCAGGGGTAAATTCTGTGTGGATTGCTGTGGTGATTGTTCCAAAAGGCTCCATGTACAAATCTACTCTTGCGTCTGAACCTTTGTCTGTCCTGTTTAGCGAAAGAATGTTTGCAGAAGCATACAGGTCTACCCAGATGCCATTATGCTCGCTGTAGTAGGGGATTCCCACATAGGACTGAATATCCATGATAAGATCTTCAAAGGTTTGGATTATGTTTTCTCCCTGAACATAGGGACGAACCTGCACGATTTCTGCAAGGTAGGCTGGCTTTATTGCTTTTGCAGTTGCAAGAGCCTTTTCTACAACTGGATTAACTGAGTTTACACACATGCGGTTAAGGCTTCCCGTATTGCGGATAAGTACTTCGCCAGACTGGATTGTTTCAAGCTCTGTGGCGCTTAGGTTTCCGTTAAAGACCTGGGCATGGAGGCATATTGGAAATACAATGAGGGAAAGGGCAAAAACAAGTATTGCTACTGTAAATTTTGTTTGGTTCATAAAAAAACCTCCTCATGAACATTTCATTTGAATAAACCACCCAACTGTGGTATAATTACAGCGATTATACAAAAAAAGGGGGAAAAATGCCAGTTTCACCGTACATATATTCTCAGATGACAAGTCCTCAGGCAGGCGTAATAAGGCGCATGTTTGAAGAAGGCATAAAACTTAAGGCCGTTCACGGAGCGGACAATGTGTTTGACTTTAGCCTTGGTAATCCTGATTTGGATCCTCCCCTTCAGGTTGCAGACGCAATAGAAGACATTGCAAAAGACAGAAGCAAAAACTGTCACGGCTATATGCCCAATGCAGGCTATCCCGAAGCAAGAGAAGCCATGGCAAAAAAGACAGAGTCAGAACAGGCTCTTCCCGTAAGTGGTGACTGTGTGGTAATGGCCGTAGGTGCGGCAGGAGCCTTAAACTGCACTCTTATGGCAATTCTTTCGCCAGGAGACGAAGTAATTGTCCCTGCACCCTTTTTTGCCGAATACAGGCATTATGTGCACAACTTTGGAGGCACTCTTGTAGAAGTTCCGTGCAAGGCAGACTTTTCTCTTGACATTGATGCCATAAGAAAAGCTCTTTCTCCAAAAACGGCGGCGGTACTTATAAACAGCCCCAACAATCCCACAGGAAGAATCTATCCTCAGGAAGACATAAAGAATCTTGCAAAGGCTATGAATGACCATGCTGAAAAATGTGGCAGAAAGCCCTACCTTATCTGTGACGAACCCTACAGGGCCATTGCCTATGACGGAAAACAGGTTGCCTCTGCTTTTAAGGAATACGATAGCGCCCTGGTGGTAACTTCCTTTGCTAAAAACCTAAGCCTGCCAGGAGAGCGAATAGGCTACATCTGCGTTAATCCTGCCTGTCCCGACAGAACGGATCTTGTTGCGGCCTGCATATTTACCACTAGAATTTTAGGCTATGTAAATGCACCGGCCCTTATGCAGAAGGTTGTGGCTCGCTCTTGGAGTGCAAAGGCAGACTATTCCCTTTACGAAAAAAGACGGAACATGCTCATGAGAAATCTTGACGATGCTGGAATGGAATATGTTCGCCCAGAAGGAGCCTTTTACCTCTGGTGCAAGGTTCCCGACTCGTTTAACGGAGATGACATGGCCTTTACCGAACACCTTAAGAAGCACCTTATTCTTGCCGCTCCTGGAAGTGGATTTGGCGGAAAGGGTTGGTTCCGCCTTGCATACTGTGTAAGCGAAAAATGCATAGAAGGTTCACGACAGGCCTTTATAAACGCAATGAAAGACATAAAATAAGGAGGCACAGAATGAAAGTATTGATGGTAAGTGCAGAAGTGGTACCTTTTGCAAAAACAGGAGGACTTGCCGATGCCGTAAGCGCTCTTGCAATAGAACTTTCTAGAATGGGACATGATGTTAAAATCGTGCTTCCTCGTTACTATAAAATCGATAGGGCAAAACTGGAGCTTTTGGAAGGACCCATGGCCGTTGCAGCAGGACAGGTAGAAACATGGACAGCAGTTTACAAGACAACTATGCCGGGATGTCCAACTCTTCCTGTTTATTTTATTGACCATGAGCAGTGCTTTGGCCGTGACGGAATTTACGGAACCAGAAGCGAGACAGACTTCCACGACAACCCCTACCGCTTTGCAGTTCTGTGCCACGGAGCCTTCCAACTGTGCAGAAAGTTGGGCTGGATTCCAGATATAATTCACGCCCACGACTGGTCTGCATGTCTTGCACCAGTTCTTCTGAAGCATGTGTGCCGTTTCTGCGGATTTGAAAAAACAGCAAGCGTCCTTACAATCCATAATCAGGGTTATCAGGGGCAGTACGGAAAAGACAAATTCCCCGCTTTGGGCATAGACTGGGGTCTTTACTACGGAGCTGGTCTTGAACACAACGGAGGAATAAACTTACTGCAGGGAGGCGTTTCTTCTGCCGACATGATTACAACAGTTTCTCCAACTTACGCCCACGAGATTCAGACTCCAGAAGGTGGATTTGGAATGGACGGACTTTTGCGTGTTCGCCACGAAGTTATTAGGGGAATTGTAAACGGTGCCGACACAAAGGAATGGAATCCCGAAGTGGACAAGCGCATACCATTCAACTATTCTGTAAAGGACATGTCTGGAAAGTCCAAGTGTAAGGCTGAACTTCAGAAGCGCATGGGGCTTCCTGTGAACCCAAATGTTCCAGTGTTTGGAATTGTAACTCGCCTTGTTGACCAGAAGGGTATTGCAGAAGTTTTTGCTCCAACCTACGGTTCCCTCTACCAGATTTGTTCAGAAATGGATGTACAGTTTGTTGTTCTAGGCAGCGGAGAAAAATGGTGCGAGGCCGAAATCAACACTTTGCAGTCAAAGCTTGGTAACATGAGGGCCTACATAGGCTACGACGAAAATCTTAGTCACCTTATTGAGGCAGGAAGCGACTTCTTCCTTATGCCGTCAAAATACGAACCCTGCGGACTTAATCAGATTTACTCCATGTTGTACGGAACACTTCCCATTGTTCGTCGTACTGGTGGTCTTGCTGATACTGTTCAAAACTACAATCAGGAAACAGGCGAGGGTACAGGTTTCATGTTTGACCAGCTGACTCCCCGTGCTGTTTATGACACTGTAGGATGGGCAGTTTGGGCTTACTACAACAAAAAGAACGACATAAAGAAAATGCAGGAGCGAGGCATGAAGAGTTACTTCGGCTGGGATGTAGCGGCAAAGCAGTATCTGGATGTCTACAAGGAAGCCCTCTACCGAGGTTGCGGAATCTAAGCATAATCTCCTGTTCAAAGGTAGGAGCAGGGATGCTCCGTCAGACTCTTACCAATCAGTAAGGGGCTGTCCAATAAGTATGAGTCATTGTCGTGCTTGTGCGAAGCTGCGGCAGGCTCAATGTGGCGCGGACGGTGGAGGAGAGCGTGAACACAGGGAACAGAAAAACGGAGGAAGGGAAATAAAAGATATGCCCACCCGTTCGGGTAGGTACATTCACCGTAATCCGTGCTATCCTTTCTGTATGACAAATACGGAAGAAGCGGATACCGCAAAATCACCGCAAGCGCAATCTCATCTTTCCACGGCGGGCGAACTCAGTCAGCGGATACAGAATTTTCTTAGCGGTTATTATCTTATCGATATACGGAAAGACCGTGAAGCGTTCTTCTCGCTTTCAAAAGAGGATGTCAAAGAAAATCCACTGTGTCTCTGCGGGATTTTTTTGAACCTCGTGATGGACGGCAATCTTGAAAAGGCTGGGGAAATCATCAATTCTATGGAAGAAGGAAATTTTCTGCGCGACTGCCTTACCCTCGTCTATCCCTGCGTTTCATTCGCCACTTTTGTCAGAACGATTGAACGGCTCAAAAAGAACGGAACTTCCGCAAGCAGGGTTGTCCTTACGGCGGGGCGACCGTCCGTGCTCAACGGCCTCAACGACTTTACGAGGCTTTCGCCGCTTTTGGAACGGCAGCGCGAGCGGATTATCGGCGACTTGGCTTTTCTCTACAAAACTTCAACCTGCGGAGCAATCTACAGTTTGTGCCTCGCCGAGTCCTATTATCAGCAGAACAGGGTTCTTGATGCGGAAGTGATTGTGAGCCGCGTGATAAAGGATTTTGACAAAGAAGCTGAGCGAAGGCTTTTGTTCGCCGCGCTGTACCTTCAGATGAAAATCCTTCTTGCGAGCGGAAAGACCGTGGACGCGGGAAGCTACATAACGGACATACGGAATTTCGTGAAAGAGGTCGGAGAGGCGGAATTCTCGTTCAACATAGACGCGGCGGAAGCGATGAGCGCACTCTACGAGGGAAGAAGCGAAGTCATCTCAGACTGGCTCGAAAGCGATGCCCCCGACGAATTCGCCGACTTCAACATGCTGGACTTGTACCGCTACATGGTCAAAATGCGCTACTACATCGTGAACAAAAAATACACCGCTGTCGTAGCTCTTGCCGAAAAACTCCGCCACCTGCTCGAAAAGGGAAAGCGGCACATGGACTTGTGCGAGCTTGACCTGCTCCTTGCGACAGCCTTTTACCGCGCGGAAGAAAAGCCGCTTGCCTTTGAAGCCTTGTCCCGCGCACTCAAAACAGCACGGCGGCGAAAGTATTACCGTCTTGTCGCGGACGAAGGGGACGCAATCCTTCATCTTCTGATTGACTATGTAAAAGAAAAAGGCGAGTCTGATTTTCTGACGGACATCATCACAATCACGAGGAATATGGCAATCCGCCACCCGCTCTACCTCAAAAAGAAGTGCGAGAAAACCGAGAAATTCACGCAGACCGAAACCGACATCCTCTGCCTGCTGGAGCAGGGAAAGTCAAAGGAAGAAATCGCCGAATGTTTTTTGGTCAGCGTGAACACGGTGAAATTCCACATCAAGAACATCTACGCAAAGTTGGAAGCCTCTTCCGCAACCCAGGCGGTGTGGAACGCGCGGCAGATGGGCTTGCTGGACTTTTCGGGGGGGGGTACATAAGTATAGCTAATTTTATGTGAACTGACCCCAAATTTTAGGACAGTTTAAGCAGCAACCTCGCTTGGAGTTTT
>CALCRU010000035.1 GCA_937894335.1 uncultured Treponema sp.
GCAGACTGTAAATCTGTTGGCTCGTCCTTCGTAGGTCCGAATCCTTCACTCCCCAAGCAGAGGTTGTCGTAAGACAGCCTCTTTTTTATTTGTTTCCTTTTGCAAGTCTTACAATTTCCCCGAAAATCAATTGAAAGTCTTTTCCTTTTATGCTATACTTTCGTGACTAAAAGGGGGATTTTGTGCGTATCAATTTCTGGGGAGTGAGAGGTTCAGTTCCAAGTCCGTTGACTCCGCAACAGGTGCAGGCAAAAATTTCTGCTGCTGTTTCTCGCATGACGCCTAACGACGCAAAAGATTCTGAATCAAAGCAGCGCTTCCTTGCTTCCCTTCCTGAATGGCTTTACGGAACTGTGGGTGGCAATACAGCATGCGTAGAAGTACGCTCCAAAGATGATGCCCGCTTTATCCTTGATTTGGGTACGGGAGTTCGTGCCATGTCTAAGGCAAGCCAGCCTCCTGCTTCCATGCACTACAACATCCTTATGTCTCACTTTCACTGGGATCATCTACAGGGATTTCCTTTCTTTGACCAAACCTACTATCCCAACGCAACATTCGACATATATTCCACATTCCCAGCCGCAGAAAGAATTCTTGCCGCCCAGAGCCAGCTTCCTTATTTTCCTGCAAACGCCTGCTGGGACAATCTTAATGCAAAGTTTACCTTCCATCTTGTTAAACCCGACACCCCCTTTGAAGTTGACGGACTTAAAATAATTATGCACAAGATGAGGCATCCGGGCAACTCCTACTCAATGTCTTTTGAGGAAGACGGCAAGAGATTCATCTATGCAACTGATGTGGAACTTGAGCAGACCGACTTTGATACTGAAATTCCTCGGAATCGCTTTTTCAAAGATGCAGACGCCATGGTAATAGACAGCCAGTACACTGCGGAAGAAGCCATGCAGAAAGTTAACTGGGGGCACAGCTCATTCTGCAATACCGTTGACTTTGCAAACATCTGGAACATAAAGCATCTTTACATGTTCCACCATGAGCCCATGTATGACGACAAGAAGGTTCATTCACTTCTGCAGTCCGCCCGTTGGTACGCAGAATACGAAGCCCACTCCATGCTCAAGGTAGACATAGCCGTGGAAGGCCAGGGGTTTGACCTGTGACAAAAAAGAAAAGTTCTGTTCCCCTTGTTGTAAAGATACTTCTTTGGCTACTTGCTCTTGTTGCCGTTCTTGTGGTATGCGCCCTTGCATTTTGGAACCGCACGACTTCTCCTGTACTGTCCTATTCTGATACTCCCAATGCCGAAGAAATTTCCGAGCCTTACAAACTCCGTGTCCCCGACGACACCACGGTAAGGGCAGTGGCACAGGAACTTGAGCAGAATGGAATTATCAGGTCAGCAAATGCTCTTTATCTTGCGGCCTATGTTGCAGACCGCTGGCACATAAACATTTTTAATCGCAAAAGGGAAGGCTTTCTTCTTAAAAGTGGAGTGTATACGGTAACTCCCTCCATGCCTCTTTCTCAGGTGTATGGACTGCTCCAGTCAGGCAGTCAGGAATACACTACGGTAAGCATACCAGAAGGTCTTACCATGTCAAAGATTGCGGTAATTCTGGAGTCTTCGGGAATCTGTTCTGCAGAGGATTTTCTTTCTTCCTGTAAGGATCAGAGTATACTTCTAAAGTACGGCATTCCTGCCGAAAACTGCGAGGGCTACCTCTTTCCCGACACATATTTTTTTGCCCCCAAGACTGATTCCGCTGTGGTTGTTCAAAGGCTGATCGACACTTTCTATTCCAGAGTGGAAGAACTTGATCTGCCATCTGAAACAAGCGCCCTCCGACTACACGAAATTGTTACCCTTGCTTCAATCGTTGAACGGGAGTATAGGGTTGCATCTGAAGCGCCTCTTATTGCCTCTGTGTTTACAAATCGCCTAAAGGAAAACATAGGGCTTTATTCCTGCGCCACAATCGAATACATAATAACCGAAATTCAGGGTAAGCCTCATCCCGACCGCATTACCTACGATGACCTTGCCATAGACAGTCCCTACAATACCTACAAGTGGGCAGGCCTTACTCCAGGTCCTATTTCAAATCCTGGACTTACTGCGCTTTATGCAGCCGCCCATCCGGCAGAAACAAACTACTACTACTTCGTGCTAACCGATGCCGATGCAGGAAGCCATACATTTTCCTCAACCTTCGATGCCCACATTGCCGCAGAAAACACTTCCTATGTAACAAAAAAATAAGGGGTGCTAATGGCTGGCTATATTTCGCAGGAGACAATAGACGAAGTAAACTCCAAGACAGACATTGTTCGCATTGTAGGCGACTATGTTCCCCTTACCCAAAAAGGAAACGATTGGTGGGGAGTGTGTCCCTTTCATAACGATAAGAATCCCTCGTTTAGCGTATCTCCTGAAAAAAAATTTTACTACTGCTTTTCCTGTCATGCAGGAGGAAACGCTGTAAACTTCATAATGGAAATGGAAAAACTTTCCTATCCAGAAGCCATAAGCCTTCTTGCAAAAAGGCAGGGTATAGAAATAAAGTATTCCGATGGAGGCCGTCCCCAACAGAAGGAAGACCCCTCCGCAAAACTAAGAAGCGAGTACACAGAACTTTACAACAGGGTTGCCGGTTCATTTCACTACATGCTTACAAGCACCGATGCAGGAGCCTTTGCTCTTGACTACATTACAAGGCGGGGAATTACCAGAGAGACAATCGAAAAATTTAAACTGGGCTACAGTCCTCAGGACAGGCACTGGCTAAGGAAATTCCTTTCTTCCAAAAACTACAGCGACTCCTTTCTTGACGGTTCTGGACTTTTTAGCAAACGGTATCCTGACATAGCATTTTTTTCGGACAGGCTCATGTTTCCCATTTTTGACAGGAAGGGGGATGTGGTTGCCATGGGAGGACGCTTTCTTAGGGGTAACTCTGAAAATTCTCCCAAGTACCTTAACTCTGGCGACCTTCCTCAGTACAAGAAGGGCAGCACCCTGTACGCCTTTAATTTTGCCAGACAGTCAATCCGTGACTCTAGAAGGGTGATTTTTTGCGAGGGCTACATGGACTGTATAGCCTACCATCAGTGCGGAATTACTTACGCCGTAGCCCCTCTAGGAACAGCCCTTACTGACGAACAGATAAAAATGGTAAAGCCTTTTGTTAGGGAAATCCTTCTTTCCTTTGACAGTGACGAAGCCGGACAGAACGCCACTAGGCGGGCCATTCTTATGTGCCGCAGACAGGACATTCCCGTGCGCATAATACAGTTGACGGGTGCAAAAGATCCTGCAGAAATTATGCTGAATTTCGGTGCTGAAGTCTTGACAAAAGACGTAGAACTTGCTATCTTAGATAGTGATTTTCTGTTGTCTAAACTGCAAGTATTGTATCCGAAAGACAGTCCTGAAGGCAAAAAGGCCGCATCCATGGACTTCTTTGAATATATTGACGCCCTGCAGTCGGATGTGCAGAAAAACGCCTGTCTGGAACAATTGTGCCAGGCATTCGACATAGACCTGGAGGCTGCCAGAAAAGATTTTACCAACCGGGAACGGCGTGAGCAGGGTGTTCATCGTTCGACTAAAACAGAAAATCGGGTAAGGAAAGGGCAGCCGGAACTTTCACGGATAAAGTTGACTGCCGAGTTAAGAGCTGTACTTACAGCGGTTACCGATAATCCAAGTTTTTTTCAAAAAATGCGAACGCAAATCTCGGTTGATGATCTTGATGACATTCAGGCAAAGAAACTGTTCATCATTATGGAGGAGTGCTCCAGAAGTGGTGCGTTTTCCGTAAGCAATATACTGGATCGTTGCGATAACGACGCATTAAAGGCGCTTATATTCCAGTCTTCGCAGGCATACTCAAATGCAGGCGACTCGGAAGCTGTAATTGCGCAGACGGTGGAAAGCAGCATATTGTACATAAAGAAGACTGTGCTTGAAAGGCGACGGAGCGAATTGCTTAACCGTATAAGAAGGTTGGAACGCAGCGCTCTGCCGGAAGACAAGACTCAGCTTATGGAAGCACTCTCGCAGAAGATGGAACTGGACAATCAGATCGCTTTGTTTAAAAGGATGTAAAATGGCTCAAAAGGCTGCTAAAAAAACAACTGTAAAAACGGTGTCTTCAAAAGCGAAGACTTCAAAAAATGATAATTCAAAAAAAACTATGACAAAGACAAGTACTACAAAAAAGACCGCCCCTAAGACTGAAAAGTCTAAAAAGGCAGAATCAGCAAAGAAGGCCTCCTCAAAGGAAAAAAAGGCCACTTCTGCAAAGGCAAAGGAAACCAAAACTGTTGCCTCAAAGGCAAAAACTTCTGCAAAGACTACTTCTACAAAGGCAACTTCTGCAAAGTCGGCTTCCGCAAAGGCAACTTCTGCAAAAGCTTCTTCTGCAAAGACCACTCAGTCTACAAAGAAAGCAGCCTCAAAAAGTGCCGCTCCTAAGACTAACGCAACAAAGGCAAAGTCTTCTGCAAATGCCGCACCTAAAGAAGAAAAGCCCAAGTCTGCAAAGAGCGCGAAGGCTTCATCTTTAGGGGAAGTAAAGAACTCTTCAAAATCTGAGGGAACAAAAAAATCTTCCCCCAAAACAAAGGAACTTGTTTCGGCTCAGGCTCATGAGGCAGACATGTCAGCAGGCGACATGGACGATGATGAGGACGAAAAACTTGATCCCGCTGTTCAGAAACTGCTTGACTACGCTCGCCCTAGACAGGTTGTTACTTGGGACGAAATAACCGAAATACTTACTCAGGACTTTGTAAATTCCAGTCGCATGGAAGAAGTGCTTCAACTCCTTACCCAGAACAACATTCAGGTTATGGAAGAGACGGAGCCGCTTCTAGACGACGAGGATGACGAAGAGGGTGCCGATGACGATGAGGAATTGGGAACTTCTGAAGGTGAAATTTCTGACGAGTCCAGCCTTGATGACGCAGGAAAGCACAGGCTTGTTGCAAACGACAAGGAGTCGGGTGTTGACGATCCAATTCGCCTTTATCTGCGCGAAATAGGAAAGGAAAATCTTCTTACAGCGGACCAGGAAGTAATTCTTTCTCGCAAGATGGAAGACGGTCAGAATATCATAAAGGATGTAATAAAGCATTCTGGCATGATGATTCCTGAATTCTTCGGAGTGGCACAGAAGGCATTTACCCGCATAGACATTCACGAACCCGGTCGCCCTAGAAAGGAAATAAATGAGGAAATGGCAGAAAAACGCCGCCTTAAGAGTTGTTACAGCGAATACCTTAAGCCCGTTCTGCCAGAAATGAAGCAGTACATGGCCCTTAAGAAGCAGCTTAGCGAAAACGACCAGACCATGAACATCTTCCAGAATCCTCAGATTGTTTCCCTAAGGACAAAGATTTACCCCTCTCTTCAGAAAATGGAAATTCAGACTGAAGAAATCGAGCGGTTCAGTTCTAAATTCCTTGAGGCAAACGAACGCATAGAAGAGTATCACCTTAAGCAGGAAAAGCGCATGAAGGAACTTCGCATTTCTGACCCTGCTGGTTTAAGAAGCATTGGTCGCCGTCTTGCAATCCGCACAGAGGCTGCAAAACTTGAGAAGGACCTTGGACTTACGGCAGACGAAATCCGTGAGGTGTATACCCAGATTCAGAAGATAGACAGAAAGCTCCGCCGCATAGAGTACGATTTTGAAAACTCTGTCGAAGAAATAATCGACATGACAAAAGAAATCAAGCGCGGAAAGACCATGATGGAACAGGCAAAGAATCGCCTTATAAACGCAAACCTCCGTCTTGTAGTTTCCATTGCAAAGAAATATACAAACCGAGGATTGCAGCTCTTTGACCTCATTCAGGAAGGAAACATTGGACTTATAAAGGCTGTTGAAAAATTTGAATACCGCAAGGGCTACAAGTTTTCAACATATGCAACTTGGTGGATTCGTCAGGCAATTACCAGAAGCATTTCTGACCAGGCCCGTACAATTCGCGTTCCCGTTCACATGATTGAGCAGATAAACAAGGTGGTTAGAGAAAGCCGCCAGCTCATGCAGAAGTTGGGAAGGGAGCCTACCGACGAAGAAATTGCCCAGCAGCTTTCATGGCCAGTAAGCAGGGTAAAGCAGGTTAAGAATGTTGCTCGCGAGCCTATTTCCCTTGAAACGCCTATTGGTGAAGAGGAAGACAGCCAGCTTGGAGACTTCATTGAGGACAAGGAAGTTGAGAATCCCGCAAACCAGACGGCATACACTATGCTTAAGGAACATCTTGCGGAAGTTCTTAGCACTTTGCCAGCCCGTGAGCAGGAAGTTCTTAAGATGCGATTCGGACTTGACGACGGATATTCCCTTACTCTTGAGGAAGTGGGACTTTACTTTAATGTTACCCGCGAACGAATCCGTCAGATAGAGGCAAAGGCTCTTAGAAGACTGCGTCACCCCCGCCGTGCGTCAGGATTAAGGGACTACCTTCCCCAGTAATTGGGAAGCAGCTTCCTATCTTTGTGTCTGTAGGGGTAAAACCCTATAGACACGATTGCCGAAAATGTTGTATAGTATCGGGAACTTTTAGTTAGTTCCCAATCATAAAATTAGAGGTTTGTACTCATGCAGATGACAGAAGTACTTGAAAAACTCAAGAAATTGCAGGATGTTCTTGCTCAGAAATATGAACTTGAGGGCAAAATTGAAGAACTGCCGAAGTCTCTTGACGGAAGCATAGAAAGTCTTGAGCGCTTTAAGAAAGATTTCATTCAGATTAACGAAAACTATGAAGAAGAAAAGGCTAAGGTTAATCAGCTTAAGTTTGATCTGGATCAGGCCATAAAAAACCGCGAGGAAGGCGAAAAGGGAATGGATGCCGCCCAGACTCACCGCGAGTATGAGGTTCTTGAAAAGCAGATTACCGAAGCAGCCGCCCGTGAAGAAGAACTTAGAAAGCAACTTCAGACAGAAGAGCGCACTCTTGCAGAACTTTCTGGAACCCTTAAGGATACAGAAAGCCTCATTTCTTCTACAGAAAAAGAAGTCAACCAGTCAAAAGCCAGCCTTGAGGAAGAACTTACAGGCTTTAGGTCAGAAATTGAGTCCCTCAAAAAGAAGGAAGAAAAAATTGCAGACGGCATAGATTCTGAAACAGTAATCAAGTTCCAGCGCATCATCCGCCGTAACAGGAAGGGAATTGTTGCCGTAAAGGGTAATGTGTGCGACGGTTGCCACATGATTCTTCCCGCCCAGTTTGCAAACGAAGTTCATCAGGGCGAAAAGATTTTGTTCTGTCCGTACTGCAGCCGCATTTTGTTTTACGAAGAGAACGCAGTTTCTTACTCCAACTTTAGCACGGAAGACTACGACAGCTCAGACGAACTGTATGACGAAGACCTTCTTAAGGAAGAGAGTGAATTTGAAGATGGAGAGTCTGGTGCAGACAAGTCATCTTCTGATTATGACAACGAATAAAAGCATAAGAGACGGTGACCGTTCGTTGGCGTTTTAATGATAGAATGCTGGCGAGAGGCAAAGTCCGGGCTCCTACGGAAAAGATGCCGGGTAATAACCGGGCGGTAGGGGAGCGAAAGTTTTCCTGCCGACAGACAGTGCTACAGAAAATAACCGCCGCAAGTCTTTTGCGGTAAGGGTGAAAAGGCGGGGTAAGAGCCCACCGCGCTTCTGGTAACAGCGGCGGCATAAGCAAACCTCATCTGGAGCAAGACCGCATAGCAGTTCGCTTTCCGTGCATGTGCTGCGGGTAGGTTGCTGGAAGTACCGGGTAATCGGTGCTGCGGATAGATGGTCACGGGAGTCCGTAAGGGCTCTTTCCAGAACCCGGCTTATTCGGCTCTTATGTATTTTTTTTACTTCACGGTTGTGGGTGGGACAACAGAATGAAGAAAGAAAAGGAGAATAAGACAGGCATAGTGCGCAATCCGAGCAAGGCTCCCTTGTACATTATACTGATCGTTTCCGCTCTGGCAGTTTTAACAGTCCTCGGCTTTGTTACCTATCGGATCATATATCGGTACAGTCACAGACCTAATTCCATCCCATCACTTTATGAACTTTGGAACCAGAAAAACTATGAAGAACTGTATGCCAGTTCCGCCGCCATACTTTCTGAACGCCCTTTTCTTAACACCGCTAGAACTTTTCACGGCTACAGCGCCTTTTATCTTGCCGTTTCACAGACAGACTCCACTGTTGCACAGAACTATCTAGACGAAGCCATAATCAACCTAAGAATTGCCCTCCAGTCCTGTAAGGAAGACACACGGTCTCAGATTGAATACATGCTGGGAAAGTCCTATTTTTTTAAGGACGACATTTCTTCCTACCACTACTATGCAGACCTTGCAGTGGAATATCTTACTGCGGCTATGGAGCACGGTTACAGGGCTTCTGACATTGCGGAACGTCTTGGCCTAAGTTATGCCTCTTTGGGCCGAACTCAGGAAAGCATTGCGGCATTTACTGAAGCCCTTATTGACAGGGAAAGCGATTTTCTTCTCCTTTCCATTGCAGAACAGTATTATGCAAACGGTCAGCCTTCGGCAGCAAAGCAGTACATTTACAGGGTTGATGTTCTTTCCAACAATTCCGACCTTTTGGAACGCTGTCACATTCTTCGCGGAAAAATCCTTATGGACGAAGGGGATCTTGAAGGCGCACAAATGGAATTCGAATCAATTTTGCAAAATAACGAAAATTCTGCTGACGCACACTATGAACTTAGTGTAATATATAAAAAGCAGGGCAACATGGTTAAGGCTAGGTCTGAATGGCGAGAGGCGCTTAAAATTCAGCCCAACCATCCTGGAGTGCTTGCAGAAATGGCAGAATCAAGTTAACATAGATACATAATTGGGAGGATATAAAAATGGCTTTTTGGGACAATTTTACTACGGACATAGGTATTGATTTGGGAACATGCAATACCCTTATTTATGTCCGCGGACAGGGCATTGTAATTGACGAACCCTCTGTAGTTGCAGTTGAAAAGGGTACTGGCAAGGTTGTTGCCGTAGGTGCAGAAGCTAAGCGCATGCTGTGGAAGACTCCAGGCGGAATCTCTGCAATCCGTCCCCTTGCTGATGGAGTTATTTCTGACAGTGATTCCACAGAAAAAATGATAAAATACTTTGTCTCAAAGATAATTCCCCGTCATCGTCTTTTCCGTTCCACAAGAATGAAGATAGGAATTCCTTCCTGCATTACTCAGGTTGAACGAGATGCTGTTGTAGCTGCAGCTCTTAAGGCTGGTGCAAAGGAAGTTGGCGTTATAGAAGAAAGTCTTGCTGCTGCCATTGGTGCTCAGATTCCCATTTACGAACCAGCAGGTCACATGGTGTGCGATATTGGTGGCGGTACCACGGAAGTTTCTGTAATTTCTTTGGGTGGCATGGTAACAACTTCTTCAATCCGCACAGGTGGAAACGCTTTTGACGAAGCCATCATCAAGCATGTTCGCTCAGTACACAACCTTAAAATTGGTCAGCAGACTGCCGAACGCCTTAAGATAGACATTGGAAACGCAACTCCCGACAAGACAATCGAAAAGATGGAAATTAAGGGTACCGATGCAATTACTGGTTTGCCACGCCGTCTTGAAGTTGACTCTGTAGAAGTCCGAGAATCCCTTAAGGAACCAATAACAAAAATCGTGGAAGAAATAAAGCGTACTCTTGGCGTTACTCCTCCTGAACTTGCTGCCGACATTGTTGAGCGCGGAATTGTAATGACAGGTGGAGGTTCCATGCTTAAAGGACTTCAGAAGCTTATTTCTAAGGAAACCGGCGTTCCTGTATTTTTGGTTGAAAAGCCTCTTGAGTGTGTTGCCGTTGGTGCAGGTCAGGCGTTTGAACTGTTTAAAGATATGTCTACAGACCGCTCCATCTACGACAACCTTAACAGCTAAAAGGCCGCCTTATGATTCGCAGGGTTAAGACCAAGTTTTCCTTCCGACTGCCAGAAATAGTTCTTGCAGCACTGGTTTTTATAAGCACCATATGTCTCGCTTTTTTTTCGGGCCGATTCATTGTTGACATTCAGAAGGTGGGCTTTGCTGCCTTGTCAACGGTGCAGAAGGGTGTGCATGCAGTTACCTCGGCAGTTACGGGTACGGTGGGTGCCATAAAGGAAACCGCAAATCTTAGGCGTGAGTATGAAGAACTTACCAAAAAACTGGAAGACTATGAATACCTGCAGCGCAACAATACGGAAATCCGAAAAGAAAATGAGCGTCTTAGGGAACAGTTAGGCTTTGCTACTGAAACTGCTTACAAAAACTATCCAGCACACATAATTGCTCGGGATCCAGACAATCAGTATTCGGGAATAACAATCGACAGGGGAGCCAGAAACGGAATTCAAAAAGGCATGCCTGTAATTGCAATTCAAAACGGAACTGTAGGTGTCGTGGGTAAGGTTGTTTCCGTCGGTGTGGGAACAAGTCTTGTAATGCCCATTTACGACACTCAGTGCTATATTTCTGCAAGAATTCAAAACACTAGGGACATTGGTCTTGTAAGCGGCAACGGAGTAAATTCATCAGTCCTTTCTCTAAAGTATATAAACAAGAGGAATCGGGACGACTTTATGCATGGTGATATTGTTGTTACCAGCGGAGAAAACGACAACTACATGCCTGACATTCCCATAGGAACAATAGATGCGGTGGAAGTTGTTGATTATGATTCTTCCCTGAACATTACCCTTACGCCCATGATTGATTTTTCCCGTCTAGAAATTGTTCTTGTTGTTGACCAGACCCAGCCCAACGACAAGGCAGAAGAAGGGGAGGTCTCACGGTGATAAAGTCTTTTTCCATAGGTTCATTTATCGTACTTTGTGCAGCCCTGATTGAATCTGTCATACTTGCAAACATAATGTTTCTTCCTGCGGTTCCAGATTTGGTTCTGCTATGCGTCCTCTTCATTTCGATACACAACGGTCGCCTTATGGGAGAATCTACTGGCTTTATTTCTGGACTTATTCTAGACTTTTTAAGTGCCGCTCCCTTCGGATTAAACTGCCTTTACAGAACAGTCCTTGGCTATGTGGGCGGACTTTTTGCAAAGACCATAAGCACGGAAGGCTTTTTTATTCCCATGTTGCTTGGTCTTTGCGCTTCGGTTCTAAAGGTTGTTTCCCTTTGGCTTATTTCATTTTTGTTTCCGGCGTCATCACTGGCATTCAGTCCTTTTACATGGACCGTGCTTTTTGAAATAGGGCTTAACACAATTCTTGCACCCTTCATGTTCAAGTTCCTGAGCCTGTTTAAAAAGTCCCTCCTTCTTAAGCCGGAGAGCATTTCGTAATGCAGGTAAATTCGTCCTTCTATCAGACTGAACTTCTCGAAAAGGGAAACGAACGGCTTTCTCTGCTTGTTATTGGGACGCTTGTTCTTTTTGCTGTTTATACTCTAAAACTCTTTTCCTTGCAGGTTGTGCACGGACAGCAGTACACCCGTCAGGCTGAGCGGATTTCTACCACAACAAATACAATTACTCCCCAGCGTGGAGAAATATACGACAGGAACGCCTTGCTTCCCATGGTTATAAACACGGATGCATTTGCCGTAAAACTTACCCCCGGAGAAATTCCTTCCGGCTACTACGACACTGTGGCTACAAAACTTGCGGAATATCTTGGCATTTCAAAGTCTTACATTGACCAAAAGGTTCCTGCAAAAATGCGGGATAAGTTTGTTGCCATAGAAATAAAGACAAATGTTCCTTTCCAGACAATTACCAACATTGCAGAAAACCGCACAGATTTGCCCGGCGTTACCTGGGAAAACAAACCTCTCAGAAACTATGTAGAAACAGGTTCCATTAGCCATGTGCTTGGATATGTAGGAAACATTTCTCCAGAGGAAGTTCTTACCCTTTACAATCAGGGGTATACCGACAACTCTGTGGTAGGAAAGGCCGGAATAGAAAAACAATATGACTATCTTTTGCAGGGTAAGTCAGGTTACGAAAGCCGAACTGTAGATGCAAACGGCCGCATAATAAGCGACATCCCCATAATAACACCTCCCGAGCCTGGAAAAAATCTTGTGCTTACGATTGATTCCTCTATTCAGAAACTTGCGGAAGAAGCCTTGGGTGAACGGGTAGGGGCTCTTGTTGTCCTTAAGCCTTCCAACGGAGAAGTTCTTGCCATGGTGTCTTACCCCTATTATGATGCCAACATTTTCTCCTCCGACAACTTTTCTTCCGAGTATACAAAAATCGCCCAGAGTGCAAACAGTCCTCTTATGAATCGCGCTGTAGACGCCCTATATCCTCCTGCATCAACATTTAAAACCATAATGACTACGGCAATCCTTAACGAGCATCCAAAAAACATTTCTCCCACCACAAGAATCGAATGCTCTGGAAAAATAGAATACGGCGGACGAATTTTTAACTGCCATGTAAAGGAACCGGGACACGGACGCCTTGACTTAAAAAACGGACTTGCCCAGTCCTGCGATGTTTACTTCTGGGAAGCGGGTCTTGAACTTGGCGTAGATGTAATTGCTTCCTATGCAAAGGAATTTGGTTTTTCTTCAAGCCTTGAAATTGATTTGCCTTCTCAGAAAACGGGCTTTGTTCCCACGGCACAGTGGAAGGAACGGAGCAAGCACCAGAAGTGGATGGGCGGAGACACCCTTAACATGTCAATCGGTCAGGGCTATACCGAAGTAACTCCTCTTCATGTTGCCGACATGATGGCCATGGTATGCAACAGCGGCACCATTTACAAGCCCCATCTTCTAAAGGAAGTTCGTGACGGAGCAACTGGCGAAGTTGTGCAGATAGTGGAACCGGAAGTCCTTACAGAATCAACTATACCTTCTGATATATGGAAGCAAGTTCAGACAGACCTTCGCTACACAATTACTGACGGTACTGCAATTTATCCCATGGGAAATCGCACTGTCCAGATTGCAGGAAAGACGGGAACTGCAGAAGTAAACGGTTACGGTGCTAATCACTGGCACTCATGGATGGTTGCCTATGCACCCTATGACGCTCCTGTAGAAGAGCAGATTGTAGTTGTAACTTTGGTTGAGGCTGTAAACAAATGGGAATGGTGGGCGCCTTACGCTACAAACATTGTTATACAGGGCTACTTTAATAATCAAACTTTTGATCAGGCTATAGACGCTTTGGGATTCAGATATCTTGCACCTCAGACGGGAGGCCGTGAATAAATGAAGGCGAAAATAATAACTACTTTTGACTACATACTCATCGGTTGCGTCATTCTTCTTGTTACCTTGGGCATAATGTTCATCTATTCTTCAGGAATTAACCAGAACGGAATTCTTGTCAAAAAGGAATACCTCCGTCAGATTATGTGGGCTATTGTAGGTCTTGTAATTATGGTTCTGGTGGCATTTATAGATTACCGAAAGTACAATCGCTACCTAAAGTATGTCTATGCTGCAGTAATTGTTGTTCTTGTGCTTACCCGTATTCTTGCCCGTGACATAAACGGTGCGCGAAGCTGGATTGGCATTGGCGGATTGGGCATTCAGCCGTCAGAGCCTTCAAAAATCATATTCATTCTCTTTCTTGCTTACTATCTTGAACGCTCTCAGAACGAAAAACCTCTAAGGCGCTTTATTTACGCTACAGTCATAATGATTGTTCCCATGGGACTCATACTGATTCAGCCTGATATGGGTACAGCATCAGTCTATCTTGCAGTCTTCCTTTTTATGTGCTTTATAGCGGGAATCCCTGTGCGCTACCTTATGATTGTTCTTGCAACGGGTCTGCTTTCCATAGTGTTTGCAGTTCTTCCCGACTGGGAAACCGTCATCTTTAAGAGGTCCATAGCGGTTATCTCGGTTCTTACAAACATAAAACTGCGAATAATTGTAATTATTGCCAGTCTTGCCATTACGGTAATCGGTATTCTTGGACAGATTTTCTTTAAGAAGCGCTACTACTATTGGATAACTTATGTTGCCGCCATTTTTGCAGTTGCCCTCGTTGCATCTCTGGGTGCGGATAAGGTATTGAAGGCCTACCAGAAGGAAAGACTTATAATCTTTCTTGACCCTTACAGCAAACCAGAAGGTAGCGGCTATCACCTTATTCAGTCCCTTATTGCAATTGGTGCTGGCGGATTTTCTGGAAGGGGATTTTTAAACGGAACCCAGAGCCACTACCGTTTTCTTCCTCAGCAGAGCACGGACTTTATTTTTAGCATTATTTCTGAAGAATTTGGCTTTATAGGCGGAGTAACGGTTTTTGCCCTTTACCTTATAATCATATTCCGCATTGTAAAGATAATGAGAAATGCAACCAGCGTCTACGCTCTCTATATCTGCGCAGGAATTCTGGGAATGTTCCTCTATCATTTTATGGTAAATGTTGGTATGGTAATGGGTATAATGCCCATCACTGGTATTCCCTTGCCCTTCCTTTCTTACGGTGGTTCTGCCCTTGTAACAAACATGATAGCCGTGGGGCTTCTCTTAAGCATAAATGCTCGCCGTCTTGATTTTGCAGTGGCGGTTTAGCCTATGCGTTTGGTTAATCCCCTTGAGGCATTTGGTTCAAAACTGAACAGCGTTTCCTCTCCCTCAAGATATTTGGGAATGGAGTACGGAATTACCGTAAAGCCTCACACTCAAAAAAAACTCTTTAACTTTGCAATGGCCTTTCCAGACCTGTACGAAATAGGCATGTCAAATCTTGCCGTAAAGATAATTTACAATGGTCTTAACGCCTATGAAGGAATTAGGTGCGAGAGGGTATTTGCCCCTGATGTAGATTTTGAAAAACTTCTTGCCAACTCCAATGTTCCCCTCTATACCCTTGAAACAGGAATGCCCCTCTGTTGTGTAGACATGATTGGCTTTTCCATAGGATATGAGCTAGGCATTACAGAAGTTCTTGCCATGCTGCAGAGTGGTAAGGTTCCACTTTGTGCTTGTGATAGAAAGGAGGGAGACCCCATCGTAATTGCAGGCGGCTGTGGCGTAACAAATCCCGCTCCCTTTGCAAAGTTTTTTGATGCTGTTATCATTGGAGAAGCGGAAGCTGGCATGTTTCCCATGGTGGACACTCTTGCGCAAAAAAAAGCCGAAGGTGCCAGTCGGGAAGAACTTATTTCCTACATGGAAACTTTACCTTTTATGTGGACAAGGCGTACAGCAGAAAGTGGAAAGGTTGCAAGAAGGGCAGTGCAGGGGAACTTTGGACTTGTGCCTTCTGTTCCGTCTTGGTTTCCTCTTCCCTCCCTAAAGCCTGTGCAGGATCACGGTGTCATAGAAATTATGAGGGGCTGTCCCAACGGATGCCGTTTTTGCCATGCTGGAGTCTATTACAGGCCCAACCGAGTAAAGGCTCTTTCCCTTATCATTGAAGAAATTGACCACCTTGTTTTTGATGCTGGTTACCGTGAAATTAGCCTTAATTCCCTTAGCAGTGCGGACTTTCCTGACATAGAAGGCCTGTTGGACATTTTGAACAAGCGTTACGAGGGCTACAATGTATCCTTTCAGCTTCCATCTCTTAAGGTAAACAGCCTTTCCCTTCCCATACTGGAAAAACTTTCCAAAATCAGGCGCAGTGGACTTACTTTTGCCGTAGAAACTCCAGAAGAACTGTGGCAGCTTAGCCTAAACAAGGAAGTGTATGCTCAGCATTTGACGGACATTATTCTGGAAGCAAAAAAGCGAGGCTGGAGCGGTGCAAAGTTTTACTTTATGGTGGGACTTCCTGTGGGGGACTATTTTAAAGACGGCTCTAAAACCGAGGAAGAAGCTATTACCGATTTTCTTCTTGAAATTCAGGCCAAACCCCGAATCCAGTGCAATGTAAATGTGGGGGTGTTTATTCCCAAGCCCCACACGCCCTATCAGTGGGTAAGACAGATTACTCCTCAAGAAGCGTCTAAAAAACTAGACTATATTGCCTCCCGTCTTCCTAGAGGAAAGTTTAAGCTTAGCAGGTTCAGTTTTGACATTACCATCCTTGAGGGGCTTTTTAGCAGGGGAGACTTTTATGCAGGAGACATAATTCTGGACGCCTTTTTGCATGGGGCCAGATTTGACGCTTGGGATGAACATCTGCGCCTTAACATGCCTCTGTGGAATGATGCCTTTGACCGAAGCGGACATGATGTTCTTTCTGACATTTTTAAAGAGTGGGATACAGATTCTGTACTTCCTTGGGATTCAGTTTCTTTGGGACCGTCAAGACAGTTCTTTAAAAGGGAGTGGTCCCGTTCTCTAAGCCATACCTTAAGTCCAAGGTGCGAGACTTCCTGTAGCCACAGATGCGGAGTTTGTAATGACGACAGCTCCAGAAGCAAGGGAGACACTTCTGTATCCGTCCATAAAACTGATGTCTTAGAAAGTGTATCAAACTGTCTACAAAATAAGACTGTAAAACCGGCTCTTTCTCGACCTGACTGTAACATCCCTATCCTTTATCGCGTTATCTTTAGCTTTAAGCGTTCTATGGGTACAGAATACACTGCCTATCTGTCTCAGGTAGAAACTTTCCATAAAGCTTTTTTAAGGTCTGGGCTTCCGGTTGTCTTTACTGCGGGATTTAATCCGCTGCCTCGGCTTGAATTTGCTACTGCTATGACTTTAGGTCTTGTTTCCGAAGAAGAGATTGCTTCTTGTCTTTTGTATGACAATATGACCCCTGAAGAGTTTATGGCCTCTATGAATGCTGTTTTGCCTGCTGGATTTGCCCTTAGTAAGGCTTTTATCTTTGCTTGTACCAACGAGAAAAAACGGGAGGCTTTAAGTTCTGTTTTGTGGGGTGCAGATTTTAACTTTACTTTTAACAAATTGGAACTGTCTAAAAAAGCAGACATTTCTGTTTTGGAAGTTGTAAGGCGCTTCGCCTTAGACGAGGGGCTATCTGAAAGTGAGGACGGAGATGTGTTTCTTGTAAAGGGGAATTTAAAATCCGGAAAAGATAAGGCTTTAAGAAAGTGCATTGAGGAAGCTTCGGGGGTAAAGTGGTATGAGTTTTGTACTGTTTATAAAAATCAGACTTTGTCCTGGAGTGAGGAGTTAGGGCGGCCAGTTTCCTTCTTTGAGCTTTACGAAAAAATTGCAAGGGAAAATGCAGAGATAATAGAAAGGCGAAAAATTTTTGATCTTAAGAAAGCGGAATTTTATGCCCAACATCCTGATGTTTTAGAAAGGCATCTTAAAAATAAAGAAAGAAAAAAGAATCAGACTTTTGAATGATGTTTTGTTTGTTCATTGTGCTGATGGTTGTAAACATTTGCTTTTTAGAATGAAAAATTGTCTAAAATGGCATTTTAGTAGACAGAATATACATTATATGATGTAAAGAAAATGGGTAAAAACTATAGTTTGAGGGCTTTCCTTGCCCTTTTACAGAAGTTGCTCAAGTTTTTCGGTGATAAACTGTCCTTTGTCGGCAAGTTCCAGGGAGCCTGTCTTTATAAGCATGGTATCGGGGTGCTGGGCGTCAAGGCGTATGCTTCCCGCGGAAGACTTTAGCATGGCTAGCACTTTTTCTATGTTTACCTTGGCATCTTTTGCAAATGTTACAGTAAGGATTCCCCGTTTTTCCTTTATGGAACTGATGGAAAGTTTGTTGCACAGAATGCGGATTCCTGCCAGTGTAAGCAGACTTTTAACTTCTGCCGGTACTGGTCCAAAGCGGTCTGAAAGTTCGTTTTCTAGAGCGACCAGAGCCTCGTCAGTCTGGATTCCTGCTATGCGCTTGTAAACTTCCATCTTGATTTGAGGCGTATGGATGTAAGAGTCGGGAATGAATCCGCTGTATTCAAGTTCCAAAAGCACTTCGTTGGGAGACTGCCAGTCGCTTCTCGTAAGGCGTTCTATGGCCATATTCAGCAGGCTGATGTACATTTCAAAGCCTACACTGTAGACATTTCCGCTTTGGTCTCGTCCCAAAAGATTTCCTGCACCCCGAATTTCCATATCCTTAAGGGCAATTTTAAATCCAGAGCCAAGTTCTGTAAAGTCGCTTATTACCTGTAGCCGCTTCATTGCCTCTTCGCTTAAGGCCCTGTCCTTTGGATAAAAAAGATAGGCAAAGGCTGTTCTGTCGCTGCGTCCCACCCGTCCCCTAAGCTGATATAGTTGGCTTACACCGTACAGATCGGCACGGTCTATTATTATTGTGTTTACGCTGGGAATGTCTACGCCATTCTCTATGATTGTTGTGGAGACAAGCACATGGAATCCGCCCATTTTAAAGCGTCTAAAAATATCGTCCAGTTCGTCGCTGGTCATTTGTCCGTGAGCAGCCTCTACCATAAGTTCTGGAACAAGTTTCTGGATTTTTATTCTTGTTTCCTCAAGGGATTCCACCCTGTTGTGCAAATAGAATACCTGCCCTCCCCGTTCAGCCTCTGCTCTAATGGCTTCTGCAACCTTGTCGCTATTGTATTCTTCAACAAAAGTTTCTACAGGACGCCGGTTTTGTGGCGGTGTTGTAAGAAGGGACATGTCCCTAATTTTTAGCATGCTCATGTGAAGAGTTCTGGGAATTGGAGTTGCACTCATGGCAAGGCAGTCTATGTTTGTCTTTAGCGCCTTAAGTTTTTCTTTGTCTTTTACTCCAAAGCGCTGTTCCTCGTCGATTATAAGAAGTCCTAAATCTTTAAAGATCACATCCTTCTGAATGATGCGGTGGGTGCCAATCAGAACATCTACCGAGCCTTCCTTTAGTGCAGCTAGAGTCTTTTTTTGTTCTGCAGGAGAAACAAATCTAGAAAGCTGGGCAACTCTGACTGGAAAATTCCTGAACCTTTCTGTGCATGTTTCAAAGTGCTGTTCCGCAAGGATTGTTGTGGGTGCAAGAAATGCAACCTGTTTACCGCCCATGACAGCCTTAAAAGCGGCCCTCATGGCAAGTTCTGTCTTACCGTAACCCACATCTCCGCACACCAGTCTGTCCATGGGTACGGGTTTTTCCATGTCTGCCTTTATTTCCTGGGTAACAGTATACTGGTCTTCAGTGTCTTCGTAAGGAAACGCTGCCTCAAAGGCTGTCTGCCACTCCGAATCTTTTGGGAATGCATAGCCCCGGGAAGCCTTACGCTTTGAATAGAGGTCTACAAGTTTTTCTGCCAGTTCCTCTACTTGCTGCTGAACTTTTGCCTTTCTTGCGTTCCAGTTTTTTGAACCTATGGTATCCAGTGCAGGAGCTTTTGAGCCTTCCTTTCCAATGTAGCGCTGTACAAAGTTTACCTGCTCTATGGGAACAAAGGCAAACTCCTGCCCAGCGTATTCCAACTTGATGTAGTCTCGTTCAGTGCCAGTGCTTTTTACCCTTTCAATCCCAAGAAATTTTCCTATGCCGTAGTTTTTGTGTACTACAAAGTCTCCCGGAGAAAGTTCGATGAATGATTCTATCTGCTTAGTGGAAGTTCCCTTTTTTAAAGCCTTCTGCCTTGCGTTAGTCCGCCTAAAAATCTCGTCGTTTTGGATTACGGCGATTTTTTTATCGGGAATGGAAAATCCTTCCGAAAGTGTTAGGGGAATAACTTCTACGGGCTTTAGGCTTTTATCTTCTGGCTCCGTAAAGTTTTTTATAAGTTCCCTTATACGCAAAACCTGGGTGTCGCTACCTGCAAAAATTATTACGGACCAGCCGTCTTTTTGAAGGCTTTCCAGTTGCTCCTTAAAGTAGTTTAGGTTGTTAAAGTAACTTAGGGCCGACTGGGAGCGAACGGTAAATGATGCAGTCCCCTGCTCTTCTTCTGTCTCTATGCTTCTAAGGCAGACAAGTCTCTGGGACTTTTGCATTTCTGTCTCAAAATCCAAAAGCATGGATTGAGGTGGAAGCACTGCTTTTGTAAGGCGAGCCTTGCGGTAAGAAAAGTCATATTCGTTCTGCAAAAGCCTTTGGGCGTTGCACATTCTGTCGTAGTCCGAGCATATAACGGTGCTACCCCTAGGAAGATAGTCTAGCAGAGTGTTTTTTTCTTCCCACAGAATGCCGTAGTAAAGTTCTTCTCCCTCGGTTTCTTTTTTTACGATTAGTTCCGTAAGAGCGTTTTGCATGTGTTCTTTTGCGGCATCTGTAAAGGAAAGGTGTTTTAGCAAGGCCGGGCTTTCTTCACTTTTGGCAGGGTCAGAACTGTTACCATAAAGTTCAGAAGTGGACAGTCCGTTTCGTTCTGCATCAAAGCGTGCGTAGTCGTTTTTAATGCCCTCTCGGTCTTCCTTTTGCAGAATCTCTTCTAGTTTTTTTACAAGTTCGTCGTTCCAGAGCACTTCCTTGTTGGGGTAAACAAGCAATTCCTTTAGTGGCGTTATGGTAAGCTGGGTTTCTATGTCAAAAGTCCTGATTGCTTCCACAGTATCAAAGTCAAATTGTACGCGACAAGGCTGGTCTTCCCCTGAAAGAAAAATATCCAGAACCTCACCTCTTAGTGCAAATTCTCCCCGAACAGAAACTTTTGGCACCCTGTAGTAACCCATTTCCGACAACTTTTCTGCCGTTTTTTGGGGGTCAATTGACTTGTCTTTCTGTATCCAAAAACTGTTACCCTTTATATGGTCAGGCGGAGGCAGTGGCTGTAACAAAGCCCTCTCTGTGGAAATTATTATAAGGGGGCGTGATAAGTCCGCCTTTCTTGTTGACAGTTTTGCAAGAGAGGCGGCCCTCTTTCCGAATGTTACGGAGCCTTTGGAAACCGGCCTGTAGGGAACATCTGTAAACTGAGGAAAGACCAATATGTCCGCTTCCTTACCCTGTGCCCTAAACAGCGTGGAAAGGTCGCTCTGCAGGGAAAGGGCTTCGTGCATATCTGGAGCAACCAAAAGTACTGTTCTTGAGGCTTCTGGCATTTTTTCAGAATACTGCAGGGCGTGGGTTATGTTTACATCTACCCTAGAAAGATATGCCTGTACAAAAAAGGAAACAAGGCTTCCCTTAAGTCCTGCAATATGCTCTTTAACCGGAGATGGAGAATCCGCCGCATGCAGTACGGGAGCCTTTATGTCGTCCCAGGAGGAGATGCCTTTACATAAGAAAACAGGTAATGTCTTGTTCATTTTATACCGATATATAAACTATAGGAGTTTTTGCCGTGAAAAGAACCCTTTTGTGCATTATAGCGTTTTTGTGTCTGTTTGCCCAGTCTTTGTCATCTCAGGAAAGTTCTTCCTCAAGTTTTGCGGAATCTGCAGAGATTGCAGTTCGCTTTTACGACAGGACGCTTTACTATCCGGGTAAGGCGGAAGAAAATCCAGTGTATGTGCATGTTACCATTGCCAACAACGGAACCGAAACGCTTCGCTTTAAGCTTGCTGACGACCGCATGTTCAGCATAGATTTTATCGCTTTTAATGTAAAAAACACCCAGCTTGCCCAGACTCAAGTTCTTCGCAGAAAGCGCACGACAAATCAGACTGTATACTTTAGGGAAATCTCTCTTGAACCAGGTGAGGCTTACTCTTTTGTTGAAAATGTAAAAGACTATCTTGAAATTACTGATCCGTCAATTTATTATCTTGAACTTAGATTTTATCCTGAACTGTACAAGTATCCCCAAAACTACGCCCAGTCAAACAGGCTCAGTCTTGAAGTTCGCCCTTCCCCATCGGCATCATCTTCTTCATTCCTCCCTGTAGAGGCTAGTTCCGCTTCTCTTTTGCAGCCCGAGGCTATTAGTCCCGACAAAGTTGTTGAGCAGACGATTATCGCCCGTCAGAAGGGACTTTGGGACCAGTTCTTCCTTTACATAGATTTAGAGGAACTTTTAAAGCGTGATCCGTCTCGTAGCAGAAGATACAACAATGCAAGTGCCTCTGACCGCGCTGACATGCTTGATTCCTTTAAAGCTGAACTTATGCAAAGCCGCATAGACACGGACATTGTGGCAATTCCTGCTAGATTTTCCATAGACACAACAATGTATTCCCAGACAGAGGGAACTGTCCGCGTAACAGAATGGTTTAACTACAAGAACTATGCAGAGCGAAAACTGTATACATACTATGTTCGCCAGAGAGACGGCATCTGGCAGATTTACAACTACACCGTAGATAACAAGGGAACGGAGAGTCTGTAATGGGTGCCGCTCAGGAAAAGGCAAAATACTTCTGCGAAAACTGCGGCTCAGAGGTGGGGGCAAAGGCAAGGTTTTGTCCTAAGTGCGGAAAGTTCTTTTCTTCCGTGCGCTGCCCTAACTGCGGCTTTACAGGAGATGCCAGAACATTTAAAGGCGGATGTCCCAAGTGCCACTATGCAATGCCCTCTTCTGAACTTTACGGAACTGAAACTTCTGACGGATCAAAGAAAAAACTTTCCAGAGAATCTAAGAAAAAAATCAGGCAGGCTTTTTCTGCCCAGAAGAAAAATTCCTCAGCAAATTCTGCTTCTGGGGGAGATGATGCGCCTCGTTGGCTTTACATTCTGTCTCTTATTGTGCTGGCTCTTATCATTGTCTTCCTTGTAATCCGCTGTCGTCCTTAAAAACAAGTGGATTGACAAGATTTTTCTCTTTGGATATAATCAGAGCATAATTTCTGCCCGGATGGTGGAATTGGTAGACACGCTAGTTTCAGGTACTAGAGCCTTTACGGGTGTGCAAGTTCAAGTCTTGTTCCGGGCATTTTTTATTTTAAACTTACCGTAAATTTTTCTCCCGTAAGTGGATGGGGGAATTCCAGTGCTACTGCAGAAAACAAAAGTTCTTCCCCCTCTCTGTATTGCGGATTGTAAAGACTGTCCCCTTTTACAGGAAATCCTAGCCATGCAAGATGACACCTTACCTGATGTTTGAATCCCCTTACAATCGTGCAGATGGCTTCATATTCCGACTGATGATTATTAAGTTCTATGCGAGTGGTATAAGACTGTCCTGAGGATTTTTTTTTGCCGTAGGAGCCACTTTCTTCTGTTACGGGTCGAACAAGCCTAGAGCCTTTTCCGTAAAATCTGAATGCCGAGCTTATGTCCGTACAGAAAGGCGGAGTTAGATTTTGTGGAGAGGGAGGAAATGTACTGTTTGACTTTATGCTCTGACATATTGCCCTGTATGTTTTTACGAAAAGTCCTTCCCTCTGGCTTTGTGAAAGTGCATCGTAGCAGTCCTGCCTGGTTGCAATAAGAAGAAGTCCGTCGGTTGCCGTATCAAGACGGTGCAGAAGTCCCCCTTCTATAGGCTTTTTTCCCTGTACATTTTTTGCTTGGGGAAAGATGAGAGCGGTTTGGGTAAATGCAGAATCTTCATCGGGAACAAGAGGTGCACTGGCAAGACCTTTGGGTTTGTATACCACTGCAAAGGGATTTTTTTCTGACGGCTCTAGAATAATTTTTATGCGCTTTTCCATCAGTCTTTTTTTACCTTCTTAAACTGGCTGTGAAGAGTCTTTAGGATTTTTAAGAAGCGTTCCGGTGTAGGGGCCTTGAATGTTTTTCTTTCTCCCTTAGGTAGGGTGATTCTTAGCCTTGAGGAATGGAGCATAAGGGTGCAGGATGGAAAGAGCCTGTCTTTAGGCGCATAGACAGAATCTCCCAAAATGGGACAGTTAAGGTACTTCATGTGTACCCTTATTTGGTGGGTGCGTCCAGTCTGTATGCGTACCTTCATTAGGGAATACTCTCCGTAGCAGGCTATGCAGCGGTATGTGCTTTGGGCAAATTTTCCTTCGCCTCCAAAGGATGTGTCTTCATCTAGAGGAACTGCCCTAAACCTTTTGCGGTTTTTAGGATCCCTTATAATTCTTGTCCTTATTACTCCCTGTGCGTGCTGGGGGCGGCCCATGCAGATGGCAATGTATTCTTTTTTTACGCTTTTGTGGGACTGGAACTGCTTCTGAAGAAATTCTTCTGCGTTACGGTTTTTTGCTGTAATAATGATTCCCGAAGTGTCCTTGTCAAGCCGGTGGACTATGCCGGGTCTGCGTCGGGTAAGAATTTCGTTAGCACTGCCCTCTTTTAAAAACGGAATGCTTTCCTTGTTCCAATGAAAAAGAAGGGCGTTTACAAGAGTTTTGTCCCAGTTGCCACAGGCAGGATGAGTTACCATGCCCTGAGCCTTGTTTACCACGCAGACATCATCATCCTCGTAAAGTATGTCCAAGGGAATGTCTTGAGGCTCTATGTCGTCGGGAATGCTGTCTTCCCACTGAAGGTCAATCTGGTCGCCAGCTTTTACCTTAAACGAAAGTTTTACCCTTTTTCCGTTTACAAGAAGTTCAGTTACTCCAGATTTTAATTTGCTACGGTTCATTCCGTTGGGAAGGGATGCAATGTAGGCGTCAAGTCTAGACTCTCCCTCGTAAGAGGTGGGAACTTTTGCGCTAAAAAAAGGCATTAGAAAGCCTCCACTGACCGGCGATTTAAAAGCTCTTTGGCTTGAAGGGGCGTTATGGTAACATGCCCCCTTTCCTCTTCCTCGCTTGCCTCTATTCTTTTTGCCTTTGCCCTTTTTATTTGCGTTATAATTAAATCTGTTAGACCTATGCCAATGCTTACACCTGCCGCAATGCCCAAGACCCTTAGCTGATCTTCTGTAGAAAGGGAGGGAGATGTTTTGTCAAATGGATTGGGAAAAGAAGGAAGCTGTCCTGTTGCTGTCATTATTCCGCTGTAGACAAGGCTTGTTCCCAGCATGGTAAAAGGTAGCGAACCAAGGGAAATTATTTCAAAGCGGCGCAGATCGTTTACCCAGAGGGGAAATTCATCTTCTTCGTAGGGGGAGGGACTTGTGTCTGCCTGCGATTCGGCTGCAAAAGCGTATGAGGCAAAAGATAAGGCCAGTGCCACAAGAAGAAAGAATTTTTTCATTGGGGACCTGCCTCTCTGCTTCCAAAAATTGCTGTTCCTATGCGAACCATAGTAGAGCCTTCTTCTATGGCGATTTTAAAGTCTCCGCTCATTCCCATGCTAAGCTGACAAATGTCAAGAGAGGGAAAGTCTCTGTTAGCATCTTCTTTAAGCGACCTAAGAGTTGAAAAAGATTTTCTTACAAGGCTTTCGTCTTCTGTAAAAGGCGCCATGGTCATAAGTCCGCAGGGTTTTATATGGGCAAATTCGTTTTTTGCACAGCGTTCCAAAAGTGACCAGAGTATTTCTTTTGTTTCGATTCCAGCCTTAGATTCTTCCCCCGTGTGCATTTCAAACATTATGTTGATTTTTTTACCTAGCTCTGCGGCATATTTTTCTATATCTTCAAGAACCTCTGCCCTGTCTACAGACTGAATGCATGAAGCGCACTTTACGGCCTTTTTTATCTTGTTTCTTTGCAGAGAGCCTATTATGTGCAGTTGGGTTTTTCCTGGAAATTTTTCTTCTACTTCAAGAAATTTTTTTTCCGCTTCTTGTACACGGTTTTCTCCAAAGAGAAACTGTCCTGCTTCCACTGCATCGAACACAGCCTGAGCAGGATGAAATTTGCTTACGGCGCACAGACTCACGCTACCAGCTTTTCGTCCTGAGGCGGCAACTGCCCGATCTATTTGGTCTAGAGTCTTAAGAAGATTTTCCTTTACAAAACTGTCTGTCATTTTTCCACCTCCATGATAGCAGAACGGGCCTTTTGGCTCAACAGCAAAAACTCTTCCACAGTAAGATTTTCTGCCCTTTGGGATTTTGAAATTCCTGCGCTTTGGAAAATGGATTGGGAATCTACAGAGGGCGGAAGGATTGCCTTTATGTTGTTTGACAAAGTTTTTCTTCTGCTTGCAAACAGGGCGTGGACCATGCGTACAAAAAAAGCAGGATCTTCGCATTCAAGAGTTTTTTTCTTGGGGGTAAGGAGTACCGCTTCCGAGGCAACTGTAGGTCTTGGCCAAAAGGCTGCTGGTGGTAGTTCCATAAAAAGCCTTACATCATACATCCACTGGCAAAGAACAGAAAATGCCGAATAGTCTTCTGATGAAGGGGATGCAGCCATTCGTTCCGCAACTTCTTTTTGTACAGTAAAGACGCACCTTGAAAAAAGAACTCTCCTTGTTATTGTGTCTGCAATAAATGTTGCCGCTATGTTGTAGGGCAGATTTCCAAAAAGCTTAAGGCTGCTTCCCTGTGGAATCTTTTCCCATTCCTTGTGCCATGTTTTAAGAACATCACCCTGCACCAAAGAAAATTTTTTTTCCTCTTCGTAGGTTTTAAAAAACTGGGGTAAAAAAGAAATAAAAGCCCTGTCAATTTCAAAAGCGGTTACGGATGCACAGGACTTTAAAAGAAGTTCCGTCATGCTGCCCAAGCCAGGCCCTACTTCCCAGACGGTGTCATTGGGACTGCATTCCAGTCTTCCTACAATTTTTTTTCTTGCCTGCTCAGACACCATAAAATTCTGACCGAATTTTTTCTGCATAGCAAGACCGTTCTGCTCCATAAATTCCTTTAGTGCCGACGGTGAATTATAATCAGGGTGCTCCATGTCTGTTCCTAAATCATCTGAATGTAATGGACGGAACCTTTGCAAATGCATTTACAAAAAACATTATGCACTGGTATCCTGCATTCATTATACAACCAAAAGGCCGTGAAAGAAAAGGTATGCAGAGGGAAAAAATGATGGCAATTATAGAAACTGTAAGAAAAATGTTTATCATGGGAGAAACTACAACAGTTGAAACAATTCCTACTGGAGAAACTGCCCCAAAGACACTGGCACTTACTGGAGCCGTTGCAATCTGGGCACCGCAAGAGGCTGACACTGAGGCGGAAATTTTGGGAGGAAGAAAGCGTACCGTAAGAATGTTGATGATGTCTGAAAAAACTAGGATTCCTGCCAGCGAAAGGTAGGACAGCATGAAGGCAAAGCTGGAAGAGTCGGCAGGTTTTATTACCGTGTGGATTATAAAGCATGCGCACAAAACATGAAAAAATGAAAGTTCCCTGCAGAAGACTTTTTTTGCAGTAAGCATTATGAGCGAGCAGATTAAGGCTCTTAAAAGAGAGGGTGAAAGTCCAGCAAAAAGAACAAAGGCAAAAATTGCGGCAAGTCGGGGAAGAAAGGATTTTTTCTTACCAAAAAGTTTTGTAGAAAAGTTTCCTGCAAGAGATGAAAAAAATGAAAGGTGCATTCCGCTAAGGGCAAGAATGTGGGAAAGACCAGATGCCCTAAATGCATCAGAAACAGATTCTTCCGTATACTCTCTTGCGCCAGACAGAAGTGAAAGAATAAGGGCTCCCGCACTACCCCACGCACACATCAGCCTTTTAAACATTAGCCTAAGGCAGGCTCTGTATTTTCTAAGTCTTCCCAAAAATCCTTTGTCAAAAAAAACTTCATGAATTTCTTCCGCATAAAAAGCATTTGTTTTGTCGGACCATCTTACACCTAGCCTAGTTCTGGCTCCGCTTTCAAAAAGAAAACCTTCAGTTGTAGAAAGTGAATGCAGCCTCATGGGGTACAGGGCCTCCACATCATTTGAAGAAACAAATACCCTTACCTTCCCAGATGCAAGTCCTTTTAGACTCATGTTTTCCTGCCTTATGCTTACATTTGTAAGCTTTACTTCCATGCTGTAGTAGCATCCCTTGGAAGTTTTTACAGGATTTGAACAGATTGTACCCTCCAAAAGTGTAACCTGTTCTTTGGGAATTGCGGAACTGTAGGGGGTTCGGGTAAGTGGTTCTTCTCTAGTATAAATAAAAATTGCAGTAAGCAGGGCGGTTATAAAAACCGGATGAAGAAAGTTTCTCTTTAGCCATGCAGTCATTTGTGCCTCCGTATTTAAGTATGTAAAGGAAAACACAAAAAATGCATTAAAACAGGAAGTTCCTTACTGAATTTCTTTTAAAATATCGTCTTCAGATTGGTTGGGATCAAAAACAGGAACTTCCATGCCTTCGGGTAAATTCTGATTTAGGGTTTCTTCTGTGTCACCAGCTTCCTTCATGTCTTCTTCCGTTCCTGCCAGAGCCTCGTGCATTTCCTTTTGTTCTTGAGGAATTACATTGTATACGAACGAAAGAACGGCATTCTTCATGGCAGGTTCTATATGGGTGCATTCAAAGTGAAGCCTAGACTGATTCATTGCCGCATTGTATTCCACTGAACGGATTACGCCGAACATCATTATAAAAACCTCGTCCAGAGTAAACTGAAGTTTTATTTGCACATTGTTCCGTCCCTTTCCGCCAATCCTTATAAGTGCTCCGTCTTCGCTTATGTCTTCCAGCAGACATTTAAATCCGCCGTCGTCATCAACTGCATTAAAGTCTGGAGTTGCAGTTTTTATCATGAACATCTGGGCATAGATTTTGCATTCGCAACGGATGGACTGCCTCTTTTGCGTGCGAAGGAGTTCTGAACTGTTGCGTATAAAAAGCGCTTCCTGTCCAAGAAAAATGCCAGACTTGACGACCGTAGTGTCAAATACATAGCCAGCGTCTCCCTTGCGCCAGAAGTAAACATGTATGTCCTGATTGACCCATTCTTCACCACGGTATTTTATTATGTTGTCCTGTCTGGGAAGTGAAATTACCATTTCGTGACCGCTGTTCAAAATGCGAGAAAAGAAGACACCCTTACCGGGAAGAATTATGCGGAGCCGCTGGTCTTTCTGTAGAGACTTTGTTGATTCCAGCCCCCTCTTACCGTCAGCCACAAGGGCAATGCGAGTTCTGAACTTGTAAAGTTTGGACAAAAAGTTCTGGATCTTAAAGGAGTTTTCGGTTCCGTTATGACGGGATTTTGTTATTACATCAGAAATACATCTGTTAAGCGCTGGTACCGAAACATAGAGGGCCATGGGGTCTTCCAAGTCACAATGCTTTGCAAGACGCCACAGGGTTGAAACCTCTCCAAATTTAAACTGATTTTCAAGACCCGTAGAAAAAAAAGCAATTTTGTCTTTAAAGACAACCATGAGCCGAATGAAAACCGCAATAACCAAAAGTGCCGCTATAATTATTAGAACTCTCAAATTGACCTCTGCTAACTTTTAGTATATCATATATCCGATGAAAAAAAAATATGTTTTTGTGCAATTTGCACTCATTTTTATTTTTTTTATCCTTCCGCCACTTTTTGTTTCCAAAGGTCTTCCCGGGGCTGCCACAGGAAATTTTTCGCCGTGGGTTCTGATTCAGCTGATTCTGGCCCTTGCCCTCGAGGTGGAGCATCAGCTTTTTTTTGAGCCAAATACTCATCCCCTTGGAATTGCAGGAGTTTTTAAAAGCCTTTCCTGGGGAACCATAAGTCTGGGCCTTTTAATGCTTGTTTTTGCCTTAATGCAGGTCCTTTGCATGGCATTTCCTTTTCTTGCAGACGGAAGCATGAGCCTTTCCCTGCCAGAATCTCCCCTGCGCTGGCTTTATGTGCTTTTGTCTCTTGCAGTGGGTGCCTTTTACGAAGAGGAACTTTACCGTCAGTTTTTGCCCTACGCCCTTACCCTTTTTGCAGAAGGTAAAAAGGGATGGCATATCTTTACGGAAATTTTCTGCCTGCTTGTGTTTGCATTTTCGCACCGCTATCTGGGATGGGGAGCTGTAATAAACGCCTGCTTGTGCGGACTTATTCTAAGGCTTTGCCGCATAAAGAGCCTTAGTTGCTATGCAGGAAGTGCCGCCCATTTTTCATACAACCTAATAATCTACGCCTTTACCCTCCTTATTTCTGTGTAGAAACTGATTTACCCTTGAAACATCTTGGACTATGTGTTACTCTGTATCGTAATTAAGTAAATTTAAGGAAAGCATAATGATTTATACAGATACTAGAGATTCTTCGGTTAAGGTTGACTTTAAAACTGCTGTTGTTAACGGCATGAACGCAAAGACCGGTGGACTTTACATTCCCACATCTTTTCCCCTTTTGGACCCAACTTTTGTAAATCGGGTTCCAGAACATTCCTTTAGGGAAACTGCATTTGAAATGGCAAAACCTTTCGTGGACGGAGAAATCCCCGATAACGAACTTGAATTTATCATTCAAGATGCCTACCCTTTTAACGCTCAGATTGTTCCCATTGATCCGGTAACTTATGTTCTTGAACTCTTTCACGGCCCCACTTGCGCATTTAAAGATTTTGGCGCTCGCTTCATGGCCAGAGTAATGTCCTACTTTAACCGAGGTGAAAACGACAATCTGCACATTCTTGTTGCGACCTCTGGTGACACTGGAAGTGCAGTAGGCTCAGCATTCCACAATGTTCCTGGCATAGATGTTACCATACTCTACCCCGACGGAAAAATTTCTCCCCTTCAGGAAAAACAACTTTCAACATTTACAGGAAATGTCCGCGCCCTTAAGGTTAACGGAACTTTTGACGACTGTCAGAAACTTGTAAAGACTGCATTTACCGACGAAGAGCTTAGAAAGAAGTTTAGGCTGTCATCGGCAAACTCTATAAACATTTCTCGCCTTTTGCCCCAGAGTTTTTACTACATGTATGCGGCAAATGTTGTTCGCAACAGAATTCCCCATGACTCAAAAATTGAAGACGCCTCAATTATTGTAAGTGTTCCCAGTGGAAACTTTGGAAACCTTACGAGCGGACTTATAGCTCTTAAGATGGGAGCACCCATAAAGGGATTTGTTGCGGCTACAAATGCAAACCATACCATTCCCGACTGGATTGCAACTGGAGAATACAAGGCTCGCCCCTCTGTTGCCACTCTTAGCAATGCAATGGATGTAGGTGCGCCTTCCAACTATGAGCGCATTGCAGCAATGTATTCCCTTGACGAAGTAAGGAACCTCTTTGCATCTTACTGGACTGATGATGAAGGCACTCTTGAGGCAATAAGGCAGTGCAACGAAAAAACAGGCTACATCATAGATCCCCACGGTGCCGTTGCATGGAAAGCATGGAACGACATTCGCTTAGGAGGCATGGAAAAACTTATGTCTGGCAATGTTGAAACCGACACTGCAAAGCCGGGACTTACTGCAAACATTCCTGCCTGGGCAGAAACAGTTACCTCAAAGAAGGCTGTGGGAATCATTCTTGAAACCGCCCACCCTGCAAAGTTTGGTGCAACGGTAGTAAAAGCTGTAGGCAGAGAACCCAGTATGCCCGACAGACTGGAAAAAGTCCTTTCCCTTCCAGACAGGGCTACTCCTATGGAAAAGGACTACGACAGTTTTAAGGAATGGCTTGTATCCAACCTGTAGGATTTTTTGCCTACATATTGGAGTAAGTCTGCACGGAATCTTCCAGATGCTCTATTGCAATTCCCGCCTGACTAAACATGGACATTGAGTCAGCCTCGTCGTGGTAATGCTTTTCGCACACAACCCTTTTTATTCCGCAGTTGATTATGAGCATGGCGCAGGTACGGCAAGGAGTCATCTTGCAGTAGACAGTAGCACCATCGATTGAAATTCCTCGCTTAGCAGCCTGACAGATTGCGTTCTGTTCCGCATGTACGGTACGGACGCAGTGCTGGGTAATGGAGCCATCGTCGTGAATCATCTTGCGCATCATGTGACCAACATCGTCGCAATGAGGCAGTCCTGCTGGGCTTCCCACATAGCCTGTTACCATAATCTGATTGTCTTTTGCAATTACGCAGCCACTTCTTCCCCTGTCGCAGGTAGCCCTTTTTGCAATGGTTCGGGCAACTTCCATAAAGTATTCGTCCCAAGTGGGTCTTTGATATTTTTCTTCTTCCATGGTTTTCTCCATCCTAAATTATTGTTTTAAGGTGCATGTCGTGGATGACATCGCTTTCTGAATCAAGTGACTCATAGTAGGCTTCCAGTTTTGGTCGGGCACTAATGTAATAGGGTTCCAACCTTTTGTCAAACTGGGTTCCCATTCCCTTTATAATTATGTCATTTGCCTCGCTAAAGGACATTTTTTCTTTGTAGCACCTCTTGCTTACAAGGGCATCGTAAACATCAGCAATGGCCATAATCCTTGCTTCTATAGGAATCTCCTCACCCTTAAGTCCTTCGGGGTAACCTGAGCCGTCCCATCTTTCGTGGTGATAGTGGGCAACATTTTCTGCCATAAGATGAAACTCCAGGTCGTCAGTTCCTTTAAGAATTTCGTGAACGATTCTTGCCCCTTCCTTTGCATGAGACTTCATTATTTCAAATTCGTCTTTTTCAAATTTGCCGGGCTTTCTAAGAATGGCATCGTCTACGGCAATTTTTCCTAGGTCGTGCATAGGAGCAGCTTTTATGAGATTGTCGTAGAATTTTTCGCTAAGGTTAAGACTGCTGTCCTTCCTCATTTCGTCAATCAAGATGCGGATCGTGTCGCTAGTACGCTTGATGTGTCCTCCTGTAGAGTTGTCTCGGCTTTCTACCATGGTTGCCATGCTGAGCACCAGGTTGTTGTGCATCTCTACAATGTGGGCAGTCTTTTGGTCAACTTCCTTCTGCAGGGTTTCGTTGTAGTGTCCCAAAAGAGCAATGTATTTTTGATCCTGAGTGTCATCGGTAAGAAAAAGCTGGTATCCCCTTTTGTGAGGTCCGTCATAGAGAAAGTTTACATCCACAAGATAAATAAGATCGTCCTTTTCAAAGTGGAACTTGTCCTTGCTCTGGTCCGCTTTAAAGGTGTCCAGCCACTTTACTACGGTTTCCTTAAGCAAGGGATTGTCGTAGGCAGAGGTGTCCACATGTATTTCTTCTAGCACGGGAAAAATCTGCTTGGCAGTTTTGTTGCTTCCCAGATAGTTGTATTTAAAGTCAAAGGAAACAAAGCCTGACTCTTCCGCCTTTACAAGAGAGTCAATGCCTGTTTCTGTAATGTCGTATACGCATATTCTTTTTATGATGATTAGATAAATGAACTGGGTTACCACATAGGCAAAGGGAATGAGTTCTATTTCTGGAGTAATTGTGCGTCCTGCAAAAAAACTAAAGAAGCAGAATGATTCAGGAATAAAGAGAAGAAGTATGGTCTTTCTTGAAACATCCCTTTTTTTTATGTAGGCGTAAATCATCGTGCACATGCCTATGATGAAGTAGACAATGACCAGAATGTAAAAGAGTATGTGCAGGGGACCGTACTCTTTTGTTATGGAGTTGATTCCGTCTCTGCGGGAGAATGTTACGCTTTTGTAGAAGAGGGGAAGCTCCCCTATAGAAAGAGCACATGCATAGGTAAGCGTAGAAACAAGTATGAGCAGAGCAACCAGTTTGTTGTTCAGTTTTACATTACACAGGGAAAAAATACAAAGCGTTATAAATGTAATAAGATAGCATCCGCTTATGTAGGTGATTTTATAGGCGTTAAGTGCGGCTTCCAGAGTTGTTGCCTGAGAGAGCAAAAGGTATCCTAAATTTGCAATGGGTACAAAGGCAAAGATGAGCGTAAAGTAAACGGGAAAATGCTTATGCCACTGAAAGGCGTAAGTTAGCGACAGAACAAGTGAAAGTACCAAAAGCGATGCGTAATAGTAAACCATTTATAATTCTCTCAAAAACTTTTTAATTTTTAATGTGGTAAGAAGCAGCGGCAGTAAGTTTACCACAAGTTCTTACCACATAGTTAGCAAGTTAGAAATGACAAGGCTGTCCTAAGAGGCGCAAGGACGCCGCCTAAGATTCTTACCCTGTCATTCATGCGAGTTTTTATGCAATAAAAACTCGCGAGATAAAAATGACATGGATGTCATTTTTATCTCATTTTACTGCTTCAAATATGATGTCTGCGAGGAAGATTGCCGCAAGAATCCATGTTACTACAGGAATGTCCTTGGCCTTCTTTCCAGAAACTTTTGCGATTACATAGGCAATCATACCCCATGCAATACCCTTGCTGATTGAGTATGCAAAGGGCATTACCATAATGGTAATAAATGCAGGGATGCCTTCTGTGGGATCTGCAAAGTCGATTGAAGTAACGCTCTTCATCATAAGGTAGCCTACGAAAATCAGAGCCGGAGCAGTTGCTGCCGACGGAATAATGCTGAACAAAGGCCACAGGAAGAGTGAAAGAATAAAGAGAACTCCAGTAACTACGGAAGCAAGACCTGTGCGTGCTCCTGCTGCAACACCTGAAGAACTTTCTACAAAGCTTGTTACTGTAGATGTACCAAGACATGCACCTGCAACAGTTCCTATAGCGTCTGCAAGAAGTGCGCCCTTTGCATTCTTGATGTTTCCGTCAGAGTCCTTAAGGTTACCCTGCTCTGCAACACCCATGAGTGTTCCGATTGTGTCGAACATGTCGGTAAAGAGAAATGTAATGAAGATTACGATGAACTTACCGATTCCGATTGATGCGATTCCGCCAAAGTCAAATGCAAACCAGTGAGGTGCAGACGGTGTAGAGAATGGAGTCCAGCCTTCGGGAATTGTGGTTACGCCAAAGGGAATGCCAATGATTGTAGTTGCCGCAATGCCAATTAAAACTGAACCGGGTACCTTGAGTACATAAAGAACGATTGTAAGGATGAGTCCGATTACAGCAACGATTGCAGTGGGAGCGCTCATATTAAGGTTTACGAATCCGATGAGTGTTCCTGTGTTTGTGGAAACAATGCCTGCGTTTGCAAGACCGATTATCGTAATGAAAAGTCCAATGCCAACAGCAACAGCCTTCTTAAGGTTTGCAGGAATAGACTTGATGATTGCTTCACGCACACCAAAGAGAGAAAGCACAATAAAGAGAATACCTTCAAGCAAAACTGCAGTAAGAGCAATCTGCCAGCTGCATCCCATTCCAAGGACTACGGAATAGGTGAAGAATGCGTTTAGTCCCAGTCCTGGTGCCAGTGCTACAGGAAGGTTTGCAAGAAAAGCCATTACCAGAGTGGCAAATCCTGCGGAAATTGCTGTAGCGGTAAATACAGAGCCCCAGTTCATTCCGGTTCCGTCTGTAAGGATGTTGGGGTTTACCGCAAGAATGTAAGCCATAGCAAGGAATGTGGTAATACCGCCGACAATTTCTTTGCTGACTGTCGTACCACGCTCCTTCAACTTAAAGAATTTTTCCATGATGATCCTCCTAGATTCATTACATGTTTAAGAAGTATACCACGGTTGCCATAAAAAAACAATGTGAAAAAATTATGCATGCCTACTTGACCTGCCTGATTTTTTTTGATATATTATGACTATAAGTAATGCGGCAGTCGTATAACGGCTCATTACCCCAGCCTTCCAAGCTGGAGACGAGGGTTCGACTCCCTTCTGCCGCTGAGTTTGTGTTTTTCATTTCATTTTATATCTCCAAGTTAAAAGCCAAAGCATTACCGCTTTGGCTTTTTCTTTCTATAAATATATTTTCATTACTCAGCGGGAAACATGCCATGATTTTGACAGCGCATCGAGCCTTTCCTGTGCATCAGTGTAGCCCTCGGCGGCAGCCTTTCTGTACCAGTCTATTGCCGTATCAAGATTTTTCTCAACGCCGAGACCCCTTTCGTAATGATAGCCTATTGCATACTCTGCGGCGACATTTCCCTGCTGGGCAGCGCTTTCAAACCACCTTGCGGCTTCCTGATTGTTTTTCTTTACGCCTTTGCCGTCTCTGTACGCCATACCCAGCCAGAACTGTGCATGGGCATCATCCTGCCACGCGGCTTCGCTAAACCACTGGACAGCCTGCTTGTAGTCCTGTTTCACGCCGCGCCCCTTGTAATACAGGAGCCCTATCATTGTCTTTGCGCGGACGATATCCTGCGAAGCCGCACTGCTGTACCACTGCATCGCCATTGCATAGTCCTGCCCCAGACCGTATTGTGCGTAATTATACAATTCACCCATCATGAACTGCGCCCAAGCATGTCCCTGATTTGCCGCTTTCTCAAAATATGGTTTGGAAGCGGCATAGTCCTCGCTGTCAAAACGCAGTCTCCCCATCATATACTGGGCATCAGCATTGCCCATCTCTGCCGCAAAGGAGCAGAAGCGCTCAGCCTCTTCATTCCGTCCCTCATCGAAGAGCTCCATTGCACAGCGATAGCACTCCGCGGCAGTATCTTCTGTCGAAGCGTAAGAATACACGGCAAGGCACACGAAGAACATGGCGCAGGCAAACATCTTTTTCATCAGCTTTCCTCCTTCTGGAAAAATATCTTCTATATATATATATAACACAATCTGACGGCAAGCAAGGTTACATAAATCACTTGCTCAAAGTTACATTTAACGTGTTTTCCAGATCAATCAGCGCAGAAATATAGGTGAACTTCTGGTTTGCAAGCCCAAGCTGTGCCTGATAGAGCTGCGTTTCCGCATCGCGCAGTTCCAGCAGTTCCGTTGCACCGGCAAGATAGGCGCGCTCCGTCATATTGTATGAACGCTGGGCAAGGTCTATGTTCCGAGCCATGGCGGCTATCTGTTCCCGGGCGCTGTTGAGCGTGTCCACCGCCTTTATCACTTCCATGCGCTGGTTCTCCTGCACTGTTTCCATGGAAACCTGCAGTTTTCGCATATTCGCCTCTAAGTCCTTGGCCTGCTGCCTGTTGGCGGAAAAAGGCAGCATATTCGTGATGTTCCATGCAAGCGTGGCGCTGAATGAGCCTTGGTCAGACCAGTTATCTCTCTCAAACCAGCTCTTGTTAAAGGCATCGCTTATCATGGGCTGCAGACCCCAGTTCAGGGCCAGTGCGGGCGTAAAGCTGGACAAATTCAGCGCATTCAGATTTTTCTGCATGAGGTTCAGAGAACTTGCGAGGGACTGCGCGGCGAGGTTCTGCCCGCCATAGGTGGCGAGCAGCTCGTCTGCGTCCACATTGATGAAAGAGAGGTCTATGGAGCCGACAAGCTCGATATTCGTGCCGACGGGCAAGCCAAGCAGAAAAGCAAAGGTGTCCAGCTGCTGTTTCAGAAGCCGCTCTGCATTCTGCACTTCCGGCTTCTGGTTTTCATAGGCGACGTTTGCCTGTAGATATACCAGCTCAGGAATCTGACCGTTTTCATAGTTTGTCCTTGCCTGTACACTGCGGCGGCGCGCGTTTTCCAGCGTGGCTTTTTGCAGGCTTATGTTTTCCTGTTGGAGCAGCAGTCCGTAGAAAAGCTTCTTGACCGATGTCTCCGTCTCCCTGCGGCTTTGCTGCAGGCTGATGAGCCCGCTCTCGTAGTCCGCCTTTGCCGCCTTCATCTGTTCTATGTAGGCAAGGCTCAGGTTCCAGCTTATGCCGAGGTTGCCCACTGCCGCCCAGTGCATGCTTTCGGTGGCTTTAACTTTTTCTGTAGTTGAAGAAGGTATCTTAGTTATCGCTGACATCAGCTGCCCTATCGCATTAGCCATCTCCACGCTGGCATTGGCGGAATCTATTGCGGAGTCAATGTTGTTCTGGCGGCTCAGCGTGCCGCTCACCTGCACCGTGGGCAGGAGCACATTCCATGAATTGTCAGCCGCGCGCTTTTTTATTTCAAGGTCGATGTCCGCGCTTTTGAGCGTGCGGCTGTTTTTGAGCGCGTAGTCCACCGCCTGTTCCACCGTGAAGGACATAGAACGGGCTGTCGGTGATGCATCTCCTGCCTCCTGCGCTGTCAATGGCGAAAGCGACAGGCAGGAAGAAAGCAGTGCGGAAAAAAACAAGCGCATGAATTTCTGGCATTTCATCAGTGGACCTCCTTCCCCGATATACCGAATTCTACCATATGATAGATGCTCCTCATTGCCGTCCTCATAAAGTCAGGGGAAAAGTCATTGCGCTGGCAATGAATGTACACAACTCCCGGAAGCACAGAGAGCCAGCTAAAGATGAGCAGCTCGTCCATAAAAGGCACTCCCATGTCGGGAATGCGTTCCAGCAGCTTCAGCTTCTGCATTTGAGCGCAGAAAGCGCGGCGATCCGTTATTCCCTGCCCGATCTTATCATCATAGAGGGATGCGTCGGCAAACAGTGCCTGAAAGATAAAGAGAATCTGGGGGCGCAGCATAAAATAGGCAAGCTCTGCCTGAAAGAGCACGTAGAGCCTTTCGTCGGACTGCTGTACTGCTTTCAGTTTTCTGATAATGATTGCATAGAGCTTTTGCAATTCGCCTAGAATGGAACAACGGATTAAGTCTGTTTTATTTGTGTATGACGAATAGAGGCTGCTTTTTGCAAGCCCCAGTTCATCTGCGATTTTCTCTACGGTAATATCTTGAAAGCCTGATTTGCTGGCGATGCGGGAAATTGCGAGGAAAATCTTGTCCTCTGCTTCGATTTCTCCGCCCGTTATCCTGCACAGGGCATCAAGCTCTGCAAGGCGCTCGTCTGCGATGGGCTGAGAGCGGTTGCCCATGCCGTTTTCAATCAGCCCGTTCAGGCTGTGGATAAAATCCTCCGGCTCATAGCCGAGCAGTTCCTCGTTGTCTGTATCCTTGAAGAGCCACATGACAAAGATGAGTATGGTCGCGCTTACAAAGATGCTCCTGAAATAAAGCTCCATGTCCTTTATGCTGCCGTTTTCGTCATAAAGCATCTCAAGAAATGGCATACCGCGCCTGTGCAGCTCTCGCAGGACGGCATCTTCTGTCAGGCTTGCCTTGGTGCATACGAGGTAAAATACGTATTCACGGTGATGGATAAGAAAAACGATGATGGATTTGAGTGCTTCGATGTCCTTTCCGTCATGATGCAGTCCCTGCATCTGCTCTAGCGCAAGGGAAACGGAGTCATAAAGCCTGTTGTCCATGGCCTGTATGAGCGTTTCTTTGTTTTTGAAATGTTTAAAAATTGCAGCCTTGCTTATGCCCGTCCGCTGTGCAATCTGCGACAGGGAGACGTTCACAAACAGCGGCTCGTGGTAAAACGAGAACGCGGCATCAAGAATCCATTCCTTCGTGTTCCTTTCCATAATCTACATCCGTGTATACTGGAAGTAACCGATTGTTCGGTTACTCCATCCACTATAACACGCTTTTAAGAGATATGTCAAGCTATGGTTTTGTCTTGGCTAGCACTTGATCACTAAGAACGGCGCTCCCACGAAAGCAAGCTCTGTCCTGCGATGCGCATAAGTCTGAATCTGCGACACGACGAGTCAAAGTTCGCGATTCGACGAGTCTGAGTTTGCGACTCGTCGAATCTGGGTTTATGACTCGACGGTTTTCAAGCTGTGGCTCGAGTTATTTCAAATCCCGCTGTCTGGGAAAATATGATGCGGAGGACCCCTGCTCGCGGAAGAAGGACTGCAACTCCAGTTGCCGAAGTGAAGCAGAGCAAGGGCGTATTTTGCAGATATACCGAGGATGCTTTTGGCACCTCGGTAATCTTTGCTATAGCGTTTTATTCCAATATACCTGACCAATATATTCTGCAATGCGTAAATCATCTTCTGTGTTTATATCTACGGCTTCAAATTTATTTACAATATGAACATAAGGATTTTTTCCAATCCGACACTGATATTTATCTAGTGCTGTTGCAGATATACCATACATTCCTGTTGTTTCCTCTACAACGGGTACCATATCTTGGCTACGAGGAAGAATACCAGGTCTGTAATTTACTGGTTGGGTATTAAACCAGTAAAAAGAGTGATTTTCAAGTGCTGTAAAACAAGAGTCATAAATTGAACTTGATACCAAAGTTGCAGCACAAGTAGTAATGCTTGCAGGCTGTAAAAATGGTGCAGTGGCAAATAACTGAAAATAATAGTCATAATTAGACAATATGTAGTGCCTGCAAGTTTGCAAAAACGAGGATTTAGCATCATAATG
>CALCRU010000036.1 GCA_937894335.1 uncultured Treponema sp.
ACCCTGTAGACATACAGTCACCCAGCAGGGTGAGGTTTATTCTTATGCCTGCATATATTTAATATGAACGGAATTGCGAAAAGTGCTATAAAACGCATGCACGTCTCGGGAAAATTTTTTCTTTGCCAAATTACAGATGTTGCCGTATAATGGAAAGAGGAGATGAAATAGGTAAGTGAGGTGAACTATGGCAGTAACAAGTTATTCTTTGGGAGCGGCACAGGAAGTTACCGGAAGTAAGCATATATTGGAAGTGGACGGACGCAGTTTTATGATTGACTGCGGTGCCTTTCAGGGTAAGCGAGCAGAATCCGACCAGAAGAACCGCGACTTTGACTTTGCGGCAGACAAGATAGAAAGCGTAATTCTTACTCACGCCCATTACGACCACTGCGGACTTTTGCCTGTTCTTGCAAAAAACGGCTACGGTGGAAACATTTATGCAACTCCAGCTACACGGGATTTGGCAAACATTGTCATGATGGACAGTGCGCGCATTCAGGCACGAGATGCGGAATTCCTTGGCAAGCAGGCAAAGAAAAAGGGCGAAAAGTTTTTCTGGAAGCCCCTGTTTTCAGAAGCAGATGTTGTAAAGGCTGCAAATCAGATTGTGTGCCTTAGCTACAACCGCAAGATGTTCATTGCACCAGATGTTCAGCTTGAATTTTTTGATGCGGGACACATTTTGGGAAGTGCCTTCGCCTATGTTACCATAACTGGCCAGCGAAAAAATCCCATTACGGGACGGACTGAATCTAGTGGTATGGGAAGCGGAAGGCGTTTCTGGCACAGACTGTTTGGAAGGGCGGACGAAGCCAAGACTGTAGGAGAAAAAAAGCATCATTCAGTAAAGAGCGGAGAAGCGGCTTTAAGAGGCGCCCCCTCTGACGAAATCCGCATATTGTATACTGGAGATTTGGGACGAATAGGTAAGCCTATTGTTAGGGATCCGTCAACAAATTTCCCTGCTCCAGACTACATCTTTATGGAAAGCACATACGGTAACCGCCTACACGAAAATTCAGAAGTTGCCATGAACGACCTTATTAGGGTTATACACCGTGCCGTAGAAAAGAGGGGAAAAATCATCATTCCTACATTTGCAATCGAAAGGGCTCAGGAAATGGTTTACTATCTGCATCTCCTTGCCGACCAGAAGAAGATTCCCAAGATACCGATTTATGTTGACAGTCCCATGGCGGTAAATGCAACAGGCATCTTCCAGCTGCATCCCGAATGCTACGATGAGCAGACGACGGAACAGTTCCTAAAGCACCACAAAAATCCCTTCGGATTCAGCGAACTTACATTTGTTACAAGCGTAGACGAATCCAAGGAACTGAACAAAAAAGAAGGCCCCATGATTGTGCTTAGTGCCGATGGTATGTGCGAAGCAGGACGGGTTCTGTATCACCTTGCAAACTCTGTGGGTGACCCTCGCAATACAGTCCTCATTGTAGGATACATGGCCGAAAACACTCTGGGAAGAAAACTCATGGACGGTGAAAAGGAAGTGAAGATTCTTGGAGACTGGTACAATGTTAGGTGTAGCATAGAAAACATAAATGCATTCTCTGCCCATGCCGACTACGAGGAAAGCACCGACTGGCTTAAGCAGATTGACACAAGCCGCCTTAAGAAAATCTTCCTAGTTCACGGTGAGCACGAAGCCCAGCTCTTCTTTAAGGACTACCTTAAGGACAACGGATTCCCCAATGTGGAAATAGTAAAATACGGTGAATCATACAGTCTGGAGTAGGAAATGGATTCTGAAACTCAGGAACAGTTTGTCGCCCTAGAAACAAAGCTGGCTTATATGGAGGATTTTGTAAACCAGCTTCAGGGGGTTACGGTTGAGCATACAAAGCTGATTGATTCCCTTAGAGAAGAAAACAGGATTCTTGCCCAAAAGGTAAAGGATATGTCCGACATGCTAGAGGGGGACATTCCCAACAGGAGACCTCCCCATTACTAGTTTGTGGCATAAATCCTACTCCCAAGAAATGGAAAACTCACAGGATTCAGAGTCGCCTTCGTTAAAGCCGAATGTAAGAAAGTCCACAAGGGGAATGCTGTATGTCTGCACCGTTGCTGTCTGACTTTCGCAATAGTAAAGACTGTGGGATTTTCGTTTTTTTCCTTTTGGCTGACTTAGAGAAAGGGTAACTGCAGAACTTTGCAGTTCATTTGCCAAGTCGCTACCGTAAGCGCTTTTTATCAGTTCAATATATTCATCTCTGGAAAGTTCTTCTCCTGTAAAAATTGGAGCCATAAGAAGGTCAATGTAGGCCTTTGCTTCTTCAGACATGGACTCGTATTCCGTCTTTAGGGCTTGGGGAGAAAAGTAAACTGTTAGACTGTTGCCTGTATTTTTTATAAGAGCAGAAGATGTCTTTGGTGGCATTCCGGCTTCTGCAGAAAGTTTTGTGTCGCTTGATTCAGCCCTTGCGTTTATGTATCCGCCCTGAGTAAGTGCTTCGGTAATTTCTTTAGGGCTTACAATGCTTTCTACCTGCTTACCGGAGCCTGTCATTCCAAACAGGGCCTTTATAAGTCCGCCTACAGATTGTCCTATGTCCATGTTAATGCTTATGTTGGTTGAGCTGTCTTCCTTTGCACTGACGGCAATATCTGCACAGCATCCCGTAAGTGCGAGAGACAAGAGGAGTAACACGCCCGTGTAGATTCGCTTAAATGAGTTCATGCAAATAAAACCTTTCTTTAGCGTAAGAGGTTACGCTTATTTTTCGGGTGTAAGGGGAATGTCTTCTAAAGAAGAGTCGTCTGCAAATGTTTCTTCCGCTCCAAGGGATGCCTCTTCTGCAGCTTTTGCTTCCTTGCTTGAGGGCAGGATTCTTCCGCTTGCAAAGTAGTGGGTCTTCCAGAAGTTTTCGTCCATTGCACGGATTACTACTCCTGTTTCGGGACCATCGCTTACAGCAGAGATGAATACGCGCTTTCCCTCGTACTGGGTCATGTTTCCGTGGTAAACGCCAAGATATATTCCCACATGGGTAACCTTGTCTGAACTCATGTCGTTCTTAAAGAAAACAAGGTCGCCTGGTTCTCTTTCCTTTACCGTTACCGGATCTACCTTTTGGTAAATTGCCTGAGCTGTTCTTGGCAGCTGAATGTTCAGTCCGTAATTTGTTACATAAGAGACATAGCCTGAGCAGTCAAAGCCTTCTTCGGGAGTGCGTCCGCCGTAGACATAGGGTGTTCCCCTAAACTGCAGTGCGTAGTCAATGAAGTCCTGACGCTGGGTGGAAACTCTTTCCGTACCAAATGCGAAAGCCAGTGCAATTAATGCAAGAATCGAAATGCAAGAAACTCTAATAAGAATGCGCTTGTTCATACTGATATTATCGGTGCAAATGTTGAATTTTGCAATAAAATTCGTTACAGTGGAGCATCATTCATAAGACAGTTCGAAGTCCTTCCTGTCGTTAAACAAAACCAGGTCAAACGATACGGAATCTCTCTGTCAGGAGGTTTCAAATGAATGAACTTTTACTAATCACTACACTTTTGGTTTCTTTTGGAGGCACGCTGCTGTTTCTGAAAGTATTTGGAAAAGGCGGACTCTTTGCCTGGGTTGCCGTAAGCACTGTGTTTGCAAACATTGAAGTTACAATCGTTGTAAACGCATTTGGCATGGAGCAGACCTTGGGAAACACCCTCTTTGCTGCTACCTTCCTTGCCACAGACATATTGAGCGAGGTTTATGGAAAAAAAGATGCACAGAAAGGTGTCCTTGCAGGAATTTTTACAAGCCTTACATTCATCCTGCTTTCATTCCTGTGGATTCACTACACGCCTGCAGAAAGCGACTGGGCAACTCCCTTTGTAAGGGGACTATTTACAAACACACCCCGTATGCTCCTTGCAAGTCTAATAGCCTATGCTGTTTCTGAGGCTATAGATGTATTCCTCTATCATGCCTGGTGGAACCTTACGGAAAGAAAAACTGGCAGCCACAGTAAAATGCTCTGGTTTAGGAACAACTTTTCTACGCTGATTTCTCAGTTTGTAAACATAGTTCTGTTCAATTTTGGTGCGTTCTGGGGCATCTACAGCTTTAAGGAACTCCTTGCCATTACTGGCGCCTGCTATGTCATATATGTAGTAACAAGCCTTTTGGACACGCCTTTTGTTTATCTAGCCCGTAAAATAGCCACAAAACCTGAATCCGTGCAATAGGAGCTGTTTTTGCGCAACGCAACTTGTAACCGTGTTGCGCAAAAATCCTCTTAAAATTTAATAAAAGTTAAGTAATCCAATTTATAACCTATGGAAGTTTTAAGTAAATTTACTTAATAACATGATTTTCCCTTGTTTTTTTGACCAAAAACATTATTTCTTTTTATTAAAAACTTGACAAATCAAAAATAAGGTGTAGAATAAAATTATGTTAGGGTGAATTCAGCAAAAGGGAATGAGCCTTGACGGCGGGAAACCGCAAAAAAAATGCCTAAAAAAAGGGTTGTTCATACAGAACCAAACAGGAGGTAAATTGTATGAAAAAAATGTTGGTAGCTGGTGCTGCACTCGTCCTTGCAGCAGCTTGCGTATTTACAAGTTGTGGACAGAAAAAAGAAGCATCTGGAAAAGTTCTTAACATCTATGCATGGAACGAAGAATTCCAGAGCCGCTTTAACGACTACTATGTTAAAGCAGGAAAACTTCCTTCAGATGTTACTGTAAACTTTGTTATCACTCCTAACGAGAACAATGCTTACCAGAACAAGCTTGATGAAGTTCTTCTTCAGCAGAAAAGCGCAAAGGCTGACGAGAAGGTAGATATCTTCCTCGTAGAAGCTGACTACGCTCTCAAGTATGTTGACACAGCATACACACTTGATGTACAGAAAGACATTGGTCTTACAGCAGCTGATCTTGCTAACCAGTACAAGTACACAAAAGATGTTATGACAGACAGCAAGGGAGCACTTAAGGGTGTTTCTTGGCAGGCATGTCCAGCTGGTATGGTTTATCGCCGCTCAATTGCTAAAGACCTCTTTGGTACAGACGATCCCGATACAGTACAGTCAAAAGTTTCTGACTGGACAAAGTTCAACGCTGTAGCAGCACAGGCAAAGTCAAAGGGATACTTCATGGTATCTGGCTATGACGATACATTCCGCATCTTCAGCGACAATGTAACTTCTCCGTGGGTTGTTAACAACAAGATCGTTATCGATCCTGCTATCCGCGAATGGGTTGCACAGACTAAGGAATTCACAGACAAGGGTTACAACAACAAGACTTCTCTGTGGTCAGCTGAATGGACAAACGGTATGATGATGGATGCTAAGGTATTCTCATACTTCGGACCTGGCTGGCTCATCGACTTCTGTATGCAGGACGGAACTGAAGGTTCTGCTGCAACAGCTGGTGACTGGGCATTCTGCAAAGGACCTCAGGGATTCTCTTGGGGTGGAACTTGGATCTGCGGTGCTGCTGGTTCAGACAACATCGACCTGATCAAAGACATCATGCTCACACTTACTTGCGATGCAGACACAATGACAAAGCTTGCTAAGGAAACTGGCGACTTCGCAAACAACGAAAAGGCTATGAACGCTGTAGCAAACAGCGACTACTCTGACCATGTTCTTGGCGGACAGAACCACATTGCACTCCTTCTTGGAAACGCAAAGTCTATCGACAAGAGCAACATGTCTGCTTATGACCAGGGTATGAACGAAAAGCTTCAGACCGCTATGAGCGACTACTTCAACGGAAATGTTGATGAAGCAACTGCTTGGGATAACTTCTACAAGGCTGTTCTTGAGATGTATCCTAACCTTTCTCGCTAAGTCTAGCGTAGATTGGTAAAGCTGGAGGGGCTGCCCTTACTGTTTAGAGGTGGGGCAGCCCTTTTTTTCAAAACTTAAAATTTATGAAAACAGAATAATAGTTTAAAAGTCAAAAAGCTTACAAACTATCATGATTTTTCAGAATAAATGAGGATGCCATGTCAGAAAAAACAGAAGTGCAAATTGCAAAACCGCTAAAGAAGCATAAGAGCGTCCAGTATGATCGCTGGGGTTACTTCTTTATTGCTCCCTTCTTCATTGTGTATATAATTTTCTCCCTTATTCCATTGCTGTCTACTTTCGTCTACAGTTTTACAGAAAACTATCGCGTAGGACTTATGGAAGTTGGACCAACTTTTATCGGTTTAGAAAACTATAAGAGCGTTTTCCAGAGCGACATCCTTAAGTATCTTGGAAACACTGTAATCATGTGGATCCTTGGCTTTGTTCCACAGATTGTTATTTCGCTTATCTTGGGCGTATGGTTTACAAACACAGAACTCCGCCTCAAGTTTCAGCAGTTCTTTAAAACAGTAATTTACATGCCAAACCTGATTATGGCTTCGGCATTTTCTATGTTGTTCTTCGCACTGTTTAGCGATAACGGTCCTATGAACCAGATGTTCATGTCTTTCGGTTGGATTGAAGAAAATATTCGCTTCTTTACATACACCAGTTGGACAAGGGGTCTTGTTGCCACAATGAACTTCCTTATGTGGTACGGTAACACAACCATCCTTCTGATGGCTGGTATCATGGGTATTGACGACAGCTTGTTCGAAGCAGCTCGTATAGACGGTGCTTCTCCTGTTCAGGTCTTCTTCAAGGTAACCATGCCGCTCCTGCTCCCAATCTTCGTATATGTTCTTATTACATCAATGATTGGTGGTATTCAGATGTTCGATGTTCCACAGATTTTGACAAAGGGCGAAGGCCTTCCAAACCGTACAACAATGACTGCAATCATGTACTTGAACAAGCACTTGTACAGCAAGAACTACGGTATGGCAGGTGCAGTTTCTGTACTTCTCTTCATTCTGACTGCAATTCTGGGTATGTTCTCTTACCAGTCAACCATGAGCAAGTACTCTAACAAGAGATAGGAGATAAATATGAAAAGTCAAAGCGCTAGTTTAATTTTACGCCGCAACCTGTGTTACATAGTGTTGATTATACTTACAATTTTATCTCTCTTTCCGTTCTTTATTCTGATAATCAACTCTACACGCAGCCACAATCAGATTCAGTTGGGATTTTCCGTCCTTCCTGGAGTTTCTTTCATTGATAACTTTAAGACTTTGATTACCAACGATAACATTCCTGTTATGCGCGGTTTGGTAAACTCAGTTTATGTTTCTGCAATGTCTGCCGTTCTTACGACATACTTCTCATGTATGACTGCATACGGCATTTATATGTACCGCTTTAAGGGCCGCCAGTTCAGTTTCCGCTTCATCCTTCTGGTTATGATGGTTCCTGCACAGGTTTCTGCAGCTGGTTTCTTAAAGCTTTTGACTAGGCTTGGCATGATGGACAAACTTGTTTCTTTGTACATTCCTGCCATTGCGGCTCCGGTAGTATTCTTCTACCTGTATCAGGCTATGGAATCTACACTGCCTTACTCTATCGTAGAAGCGGCTCGTGTAGACGGATGCAACGAGTTTAGGACATTCAATGAAGTTGCCATTCCAATGATGAAGCCGTCTATTGCTGTTCAGGCAATTTTCGCATTCGTTTCTTCATGGAACAACTACTTTACTCCTGCCTTGGTTATCAGCACCAAGACCAAGAAGACTGTTCCTATCTTGATTGCAGAGTTGCGCTCGGCCGACTATCAGAAGTTTAACATGGGTACTGTATACATGCAAATCTTCCTTTCTATTGTGCCTCTGATGATTGTATACCTGTTCCTGTCACGCAGCATCATTGCTGGTGTTACTGCTGGTGGTGTCAAGGAGTAGAAAATCGCATCCTTGCGATTTTCTACTCGCGAGTTTTGCAAAAGCAAAACTCGCATGTGCCTTTGGGTAATAGTCTGACGCAACATCCGTGTTGCTACAAGGCGGACTGTTTCCTTTGGCATTTTTGCTCTGCTAGTTTTGTTAAAAACAAAACTAGCGGGTGCCTTGAGGTAAGAGCTTGACGCGCCCTCCGTGGCGCTTAATGAAGGACTGTTGCCTTGGCATTCTTGCTTACCACTTGGGTAAGAGCCTGATGCACACTTGCACGCAACTGCTATAAGTAGTGGGTGGGCAAATCGGGAACATTTTTTTTCCAGCCCCTAGGTTATGTCCTAAGGGTAACAAACTGATATGACATTAAAAGGCTGTCCTTATGGGGCAGCGTTTTTTTGTACTGATACTTTTAATAATCTTAAATTTAGAGGCGTTTTATGCAAAGCATTAAAAACTATGATCCCTGTTATTTCCTTCCAGAGTTCAAAGGAACCGAATACACTGGTGAGTGGCCCACACTTCCCGAACTCTTTAACATAACCACAAAGCGGTTTCCAAACAATGCGTGTTTTACCGACTTTGAAGGTCCAAACGGTTCCCGCAATTCCCTTACATATTCTGAATGTCGGGAAAACATAGTTTCGCTTGCAAACTTTCTTGCGGCCAACGGTCTCAAGCACGGAGACAGGGTAGCTGTAACTGGTAAGAATTCCCCTGAATGGGCCACCGCCTATCTTGCCGCCCTGTATGCTGGCGGAATTGTATGCCCCCTTGACTACGCCTTGCACGAAAACGAACTTGAAAACCTTATGAACACCGCCCGTCCAAAGTTTCTTTTTGTGGACGATGAAAAATATGCCCACTTTGCGGAAGGTGAGTTTACAAAATCCATAGGATGCAAAGTGTATTCCCTTAGCCCGAAGCACAGAGAAGAATATGTTTACAACCTTAAGTCACCCGAAAAAGCAGAAATAATTCCTGCAAGAGAAGACGAAACTGCAGCAATTCTCTTTACAAGCGGAACTACTGGTGTGCCAAAGGGTGTAATGCTCAGTCATAAAAATCTTGTCTCTGACTGTTTTGCGGCCCAGACCCACATGATTCTGTACAATACTGATGTTTTCTATGCATTGCTTCCAATCCATCATGCATATACCATGCTTGCTGTTTTTATAGAAACGATTTCTGTTGGTGCCGAAATTGTCTTTGGTAAGAGTCTTGCTGTAAGCCGAATGTTAAAGGAACTGGAGGAAGGTCGCATAACCATGCTACTGGGAGTGCCGCTTCTCTTTAACAAACTGGCAGCTGGTATTATTAAGGGTATTCGGGACAAGGGACCTGTAGTTTACGGAATTATGCGCTTTTTGATGAGCCTGCTGTATGTAATTAAGAAACTCTTTAGGCTTAATCCTGGAAAGCATGTGTTTAAGGCAGTTCTTAAACAGGCCCATATTTCTACTGTAAGAATTGCAATTTGCGGTGGCGGACCTCTTGCACCCAGCGTATTCAAATTCTTCAATCAACTTGGAATTGACTTTGTTCAGGGCTACGGACTTACCGAAACTTCACCAATTATTGCCCTTAACCCCATAGAGCATTTTAAGATTCACAGTGTCGGACATATTTTTGAAGGTTACGAAGAAATGAAAATCCTTGATCCCAACGAAGATGGCATAGGCGAAATTGCCGTTAAGGGGTCAATGGTTATGCAGGGGTACTACAACATGCCCGAAGAAACTGCAAAAGTCTTTACCCAAGACGGCTGGTTTAAAACCGGAGACTTGGGCTGGCTAGACAAGGAAAACTACCTTATGCTTTCTGGTCGTGCAAAGAACATGATTGTTACCGAAGGCGGAAAAAATGTTTACCCAGAAGAAATAGAAGACGCCTTTCAGCTTGAAACCGACATTGAGCAGATTATGGTGCGTGGTTATGTTGCAAACGAGGCGACTCGCAGCGAAGAACTTGAGGCACTTATCTATCCGGCAGAAGATATGCTTAAACGCCTTGGACTTGACCGTTCCGCAAAAATGCAGGGCAGTCAGGTTCAGACAGAACTTGAGGCCATTGTTTCAAAAATCAACAAGGGACTTCAGCCTTACCAGCGCATAACAAAAGTTACCGTGCTGGACAAGCCGCTTGAAATGACCACAACAAAGAAAATAAAGCGCTTTTAACTATGGTAAAACTGATTTACAAAATTGCCGCAGGAAAAATCCGCAGAGACTCTAGCACTAACGACAAAAAGCGAGATGCTGGAAGAAAGACTCCCGATGATATAGTTCGCTACGACAACATTCTGTACGGTGACGATGTAAAATGGAAGAAGTGGCAGTTGCTGGATGTTTACCGTCCGCGCAGTGCAGTTTCTGACTCTGGAGAACTTAAAGCTCTTCCTGTAATTGTCATCGTTCACGGTGGTGCATGGGTTTACGGCGACAAGGATGTGTATCAGTTTTACGCAATGAACCTTGCCCAAAGAGGGTTTGCCGTAGTCAACTATTCATACAGGCTTGCTCCAGAGGTACGCTTTCCCGCTTCTCTCGAAGATACAGAAAAAGTTTTTGAATGGATTTGCAACAAGGCTTCCGTCTACGGCTTTGACACTCAGAATGTATTTGCTGCAGGAGATTCTGCTGGTGGACACCTTCTTGGCCTGTATGCTTCTGCACTTTCTAATCCTGACTATGGGGCAAATTTTCCCTTTATCAGAAACAAAAATCTTGTTCTTAGGGGGCTGGCCTTAAACTGCGGAAAATACCGCATGCATGCAGACCTTGATACAAATCCCCAGTTGCGTCTGCTTTTAAATGCCTTTATGCCGCAAGGTGGTAGTCTCGACGAACTAAAACTCATAGACGCTTCAGCCCATGTTACAAATAATTTTCCGCCAACTTTCGTAATGACATGCAGGGGAGACTTTCTTTTGTCCGAGGCATCATTTATGAAAGAGGCATTGGAAAATGCCGGAGTGCGCTACGAGTTCCGCTGTTACGGTACAGAAGAAGAACCTTTATGGCATGTATTCCATTGTACCATAGACTTGCCCCAAGCTGTATTGTGCAACGACGAAGAGTGTGCTTTTTTTAAGTCATGTATGGCATAGAACTTGCTTCCGTGCTATACTGTGCCCATGATACATCAGATGCAAAAATTACAGTCTCTGGCTGTAGAAAACGGTCCCCTTTGTGTTGGTCTTGATACAGACCCTTCATATCTTCCCAAAAATGTTCTGGAACAGTATGCTTCTCCGTCTAAGGCGGTTCTGGCTTACAATAAAAAACTGATTGAACGCATTGCAGAAGAAAAGCTTGCCTGCTGCTTTAAAGTTCAGATTGCATATTACGAGGCAATGGGACTTGAGGGCATGGAAACCTATGCAAAGACTTTGCATGCTGTGCGTGACACAGGACTTGTTTGCATAAGCGACATTAAAAGGGGCGACATTGGCGCAACAAGTGACGCTTACGCCAAGGCACATTTTACTGGCGATTTTGAAACGGACATCATTACAATAAATCCCTACATGGGATTCGACACCCTACAACCCTTTACAAAATACAGTTCTCCCGACTGTGGAGGAAAGGCTGCCTTTGTTCTTTTGTGCACTTCTAACCCTGGCATGACAGACATAGAGCATCAGGTTTTAAAAGACGGAACCCTTCTGCTGGAACGAGTTGGTAACGAAATAAACCGCATTGGAAAAGAGTGGGCTTCTTCTTACCCAGAACAAACATGCGGAATTTTTGGAGCAGTTGTTGGTGCAACTCAAGAAGGTGATGCAAGAATCTTACGGGAAAAATATTCTGACACATTCTTTTTAATTCCAGGCTACGGTGCTCAGGGTGGAGCAGCTCGCATTGCCGCCACACTTTTGCTTAAGGCCGGAGGTACTGTAAATTCTTCTCGGGGAATTTTGTGCGCATGGAAAAAAGACGAAGCGTGCAGTAAGGCAAATGTTACCCTTGACGACATAGTTAATTCCGCTGTTAAGGCTGCAAGGTTTTCAAAAGAAGATTTGTGTAGCGCAAAAAAAAGGCTGGAGCAGTAATCATGAAAGACAGACCCTTGGTAGACAAAGACGGAAAAGGCATTCAGTTTGCAGGCGAAGTTGCGGTAGACTTTTGCCGTATTGTAGACGGTCAGCCCAATGTATATCTTTTGCAGACAACGATTCCCCTTGAGCGCGAGTCTCAACTTCTTCCGCAGCCAGGTCAGTTCTACATGATTCGCAGTGCAAAAAGTTCGGTGCAGTTTAACAGACCTATTTCTGTTTACAGCGCCCAAGAAATCCGTAAAGAAAAAAATCGTCAGGTGTGCATTCAGTTTTTAATTTTACAGAAAGGCGAAGGAACTAGGGAACTGTGTCATCTTCTTCCTGGCGAAAAAATGAATCTTCTTGGTCCCGTAGGAAATGCATTTTCTTCCGTAGCGGATTTAAAAGACAAAGAAAATAAAATCTGTATTGTGGGCGGAGGAATTGGAGTTGCACCCGTTGCCTTTTTTGCTTCTTCTCTTAAGCCTGAGTCCTACGACTTTTATGCCAGCTTTAAGTCTGGTTCTTACGGACTGGAAAACATTAGAGCAAGAAATCTTGTAGTAACTACGGATGACGGTTCTGTGGGCATTAAGGGAATGTTGCCTGCTGCCCTAAATGCACAGACTGTAAAGGAAAAGGGCTACACCTGCATTTATGCCTGCGGACCTACCCCCATGCTTTCTTATGTTCAGGGTCTTGCAAAGGAGTGCGGAATAAAGGCTTACCTTAGCGTAGAACACAGAATGCTCTGCGGAGTTGGAGCCTGTCTTGGCTGTACCATAAAAACAAGAGCCGGAGTGCTTCGCGTCTGCAAAGATGGCCCCGTGTTTGATTCCGACATTCTTCTGTTCCAGTCTCCTCTTCCTAGGTCAGTACCTCTTGCTCAAAATGATCAGCCAGACTTAGGCGTAACAATATGTGGCGTGCATTTTAAAAATCCTGTCTTTGCCGCTTCTGGAACATTTGGTTACGGAGAGTCTTACCGTGGTTTTGCGGATGTTGCTGAGTGGGGCGCCCTGTGCTCAAAGGGAACTACACTGGAAAGCCGCGACGGAAATGCAGGCGAGCGGATTATAGAAATTGCTTCGGGTAACATCAATTCAATCGGACTTCAAAACCCCGGTTTGGATGAGGTTATAAAAAACGAACTTCCCGACATGATGTCTCTTGAGCCGGTAACAATTTTAAATCTTGCAGGAAGCGACATTGCATCTTATGCGGAAGGAGCCAGACTTCTAGATGCCACAGATGTTCCCATGATAGAGCTTAACATAAGTTGCCCCAATGTTAAGACAGGAGGACACGCCTGGGGAATGAATCCAGATGCCGCCTTTGAATGCGTAAGTGCCGTCCGTGCTGCAACAAAAAAGCCACTCATGGTAAAGCTTTCTCCAAATGCGCCAGACCTTCGTGCCGTTGCCCTTGCCTGCATTAAAGCCGGAGCGGATGCCCTTAGCCTAGTAAACACTTTTTCTGCAACAGCAATAGACATAGAAACAGGCAGACCCTTCTTTAACAACATAAGAGCTGGAATGTGCGGTCCTGCAATTAAGCCGCTTGCCCTACGCATGGTTTACGATGTGGTGGAAGAAATAAATAAACTGCCAGAAGAAGATAGAGTTCCAGTTGTTGGCATTGGAGGAATTACCACATGGCAGGATGCTGTTGAATTTATTATGGCGGGAGCAGTAGCCGTAGAAGTGGGAACAGGAGTCTTTACAAATCCCCATGTTGCCCGTGACATAACGGAAGGTCTTTCTGCATTCATGAAGCGCAAGGGATACAAAACTGTTTATGATTTTTGCGGTCTGGCTCAGCGTTAGCCCTTAAGGGTGCTGTTCCATTCTTCTATGAGGGAGTCGTAGACATAATCCTTAAGGTCGATTATCATGGAAACTTTTTCTGCCATGTCGCCTACAACGCATATTGTCTTTATCTGCTCAAACTTAAGACCATTCAGGTAAGAGATGCACCGCTCCAAGGTCGTAATAAATTTCTCCTGATCAGCCTTACTTTTTTTTGTGGACTTTAAAATAGAATTCCATAAGTAGTCTGCATCTTTAGAGAAAGAATCAAAATCCGCTGGAAGCATGTCTTTTACATCCGCCATACTTATATTATCCAACGGATTTTTAAATTTGTCAAACTAAAAATCAGACTTTACTTACAGATTGATTCTTTGTATTTGGCTCGTGCAAAGATGACCAGTCTACCTTTCGTGTAAGGAACATAACGCATGCAAGTACGCAGAAGGCAAAGAGCGTTCCTATTAAGAAGGCATAGTCTTCAGATTTTAGCGAGAAGTAAAGATATGCATACAGAACCGCAAACAGCAGCATCATTGAGCCACCAATTTTTAGTTTTCCGGTGACAGAGGCAAGGTAAATGCTTGTTAGCAGTGCCGAAGCAAAGGCTGCAATAAGATAAGATGCAGGAAATATCATGTGTTCGGAAAGGGCCAGTAGCAGTAAGAAAAAGATGACATTTGATGCGCCACTCAAAAGATAATGCACGGGGTGCAGTACAATATCTGCAAAAATTTCAAAGAGGAACATGACAATAAAGGGAACAATGATAAACAAAAATCCATATTTGTATGCTCGCTCAAGCTGTCTGTAAAGGTCAACCGGCTGAACCAAACGGAATCCAATTTGAGAACTTCTGTCTGCAAAGGGTATATTCCACTGGGCGGTAAATCCTTGGGAAGTAATTTCCCTTGTGTCGGGAAGATAATCAAAGTCAGTGAATCCGGGAGAAGCCCAGTCCGAGGTTAGGGTAAGTTTTGTTTCTTTTGAAACAGGGGTTATGCAGAATCGCTTTGCTCCCTTAAATTCAATCTGAGTTGAAAAAGTATTTTTGCCACGGGTAACGGCGCACTTGCTTCCAATGACGGTGTAAGATATTTGCTCAGATTCCGACTGCATTACATCGCTTACAGTTTCTGTTCCGTTTACATTAAAGACCGGATGGGAACACAAATTCTTCTGCCTTGTGTCTAGAATGATTTCTGCCTGGTCAAAGTAGTATTCGTATTCGTCATTGCCTTTGTAATTGTTTTCGTAAGGAACTGTGAATGTGGCGCTAAGGTTAAGAGTTCCCGTGTAAACTGGTGAAGAATAAATGCCAAGAGGTCGCATCTGTGTTTTTATGTCGGCATCAAGGACTGATTTTTCTGCATATACGGTAACATATTCTTTTGTTTGAATTTTTTCGAGTATGTTTTTCCCGTCTATGAAGGTTTCCATGTAACAGGTGTGCATTACGGGAATTATGATGTAAGGACCTTCCAGAGAAAACTGTCCGCCTGCCGAGTCATTTATCTGCTCTACTGCATCGTTGTAAGTGTACTCGCGGTCGTTCAGTTTTAACTTCATGCAGAAAAGTCCTACAAGAAGTGCTGCAAATACTAAAGCAATAAAAATAAGTTTTATTCCAATTCCAGAAAATTTTTTTGGTTCAATCATGTGAATCCTCCATTAGTGTTGTGATGTTATGCTAACAGAAGATTGTGGCAGAATTGTGTCAAAAAAGTGTTATTTTAGAGAAAGCATCACTTCAAACTTTGCGCCACCCAGTTGTGCATCGCGACTGACGGTTATTGTTCCCTCGTAAGCATCTACAATGGCTTTTACAATTGAAAGACCTAAGCCTGTATGTGCATGTGAACTTTCTTCGCTGTTTGTTCTTGTTGAATAAAAACGGTTAAATATTTTTTTACTTTCACTTTCGCTTATGCCAGGACCGTTGTCGCTAACCGTTAGAAAAAGTTTTGTCTGCTTTTTCGTTTCAATGTTTGCGCTTACATAAACTTGTGTTGCAAAACTTGCTGCGTTTTCTAAAAGATTCGAAAGTAGACGATCAAAAAGTTCTCCATTTAGTTTTGCAGTTTTTGTTTGTGAAAGTTCAGTTGTTATGCAACACTGAGGATATGCTTTTTGCACACGAGCGCTTACATTTTGAATGAATGTCTGTACATCTATTTCTTCTTGAAGTTCTTGCTCAATGCCACCGTCTATGCGCGAGATTCTGCGTACTCCCGTTAGCAGTGACTGTAAATGAGTAACTTCATCAAGTATTGCATCTGTAAACTGTTTATGTTCTTGTTGACTAATTGAAGTGTCTTGCAATAATTCTGCAGAAGAACGAATTGCTGCAAGGGGATTTTTAAACTCGTGGGAAACATCTGCACTAAAGGCTTCGGTGTAGCGGATGCGCGCATTTAGTTTTTTTATAAGCTGAGTAAATGAACGCGAAAGGTCTCCTACTTCATCGTGTCGTTTTGCACCTGTAAAGTCTGTAGAAACAATGTGACCGTTTTTGTCTGCACAGCGAACAGTTTGTCGGGAAAGTTTTTTAAGGGGTCTGCTTATTCGCAATGCAAGGAATGTTGCAATTAATGCTACTGCTAAAAGTGACCACAAAAAAACTTTCCCTAAATCAACTCTAAGTTCGTATAAGTTTTGCAATATGCGGTAGGTTGAGCGACTTACCAGAACGACGCCCGTAACTCCATCCCTTCCCATAACTGGAACTGCGGAATAAAGCGTAACAGAAACCTGTCCGCCTGAAGAAATGCGTGTTGCCGAACCGTAGCGACCTTCCAGTGCTGCCTTAATTTCTGAGCCATCGTATATGTGCTTTCCAGAATAGTAATCTGCTGTACTGTAACTTGCCGTTGGAGGTCTTAGCTTTCTGTAAATGCGGACGGGAATTGAAAACAGCCGATAAATGAATGACTCATCCGCCTGAACAGTATTTTGCGTACTGTTACTTTCTTCCTCTTCTTCAACTTCTGTCTTGGGAACAAAAGCTAGGGAAACACTGATTAATTCCCCGCAAAAAACAGGAAATCTGTGGTATA
>CALCRU010000037.1 GCA_937894335.1 uncultured Treponema sp.
CTTCATCAGCATAGATTGATTCAATCAGCTTTTTGCTCTCTTCCCTGATTTTTTCTTCAAGAAAATCAAAGCAAACACTGTTCTCTTTTTCCGTTGTTAATTGTAAAATAGCCATAAGGGGGTTCCTTCGGTGTGTTGTTTTGTGGTAAAAACATTTTATCCGATTCAACCCTCTTTTCTATTTAGGCTATCTTAGCCAATCCACAACTTTTGATTATAACTCGTCATCTTCACGGATTCCTATTCCTGTATCGTCAACAGTAACCTTAAGCATTATGCGCTCGTCATCAATCCAGTCGTAACCTACCCTAATTGCCACAAGTCCTTGGTTTGTAAACTTTACAGCGTTGTTTGCAAGGTTTATTAAAATCTGCCGGATTCTAATGTTGTCTCCGTAGAGGAGAACAGGAATGTCGGGGGCAATGTCAAGATCAAGAAAGACATCTTTGTCTACAAGGCGAGTCATGATGATTGCAGCCACATCGTTAAAGAGGGACATGGTGTCATATTCCACAGGAGCAATTTCCATCTTGCCTGATTCAATTTTTATAAGTCTGTTAGATAAATGTCCTGCATTTTTTCTCCGACTGCACCACACATTTTTAGCGGTAAAACCTGTTGTGGAGGATACAAAAAAGCATACATGGGGGTATTAAGTTTGTCAATGAAAAAATACCCTGCCGCAATTTGTGTCAGCAGGGTAAAAAAGAAGTTCTATTCGTTAGTGGTGGCGGCTTCGGAAGACTTTGCAGACTGTTCAAGTTCTGCGCAGTGGCCTTCTGCCTTTACAATTTCTGCAAACTCCTTGCCATCTATGGTTTCGTTTTCCAGCAGGCGGTTTGCAATGTAGTCCAAAAGCTCGCGGTGGGTACGCAGCAGTTCCAAAGCGTGATTGTAGCGTTCGTCCATAAGACGGGCAATTTCTTCGTCAATGTAGCGCTGGGTTTCCTCACTGAATTCCCTAACAAGCTCTGGCTCCTGAGGTCCGCCGTAACCCCTACCTGTTTTGCCAAGAGTCATGTTCTTAAAGCGGTCGCTCATTCCGTAGTCGGTTATCATGCTCTTTAAAATTCCTGTGGCACGGCTAATGTCGTTGGAAGCACCAGTAGAAATTTCTCCAAGGGCAACTTCTTCTGCGGCACGGCCTCCAAGGAGTGTGTCTATTTCGTTAAGCATGTCCTGCTTTGTGCGGAAGTTCTTTTCTTCCTCTTCGCGGTACTGAGTAAATCCGCCTACACCATGACTTCTGGGTACGACAGTTATCTTGTTTACAGGAGGATAGCCTGGCGTAAAGGCACCCACAAGGGCATGACCTGTTTCGTGAATTGCCACAAGTCGTCTTTCTTTTTCGTTTTCGCTTCTGGTCTTTTTCTTAAGTCCTATACTTACCTTGTCTATGGCATCGTTAAAGTCGCTCATGGTAACCTTTACATGACCGTTTCTTACGGCAAGGAGGGCGGCCTCGTTAACCACATTTGCAAGGTCTGCTCCAGCAAAGCCTATGGTTCCGTGGGCAAGGGAATCAAAATCTACATCAGAGTCAAGTTTTACATTCTTTGCATGAATGCGGAGTATTTCTTCCCTACCCTTTACATCTGGGCGTTCAACAGGAACCTGTCTGTCAAAGCGACCAGGTCTTAGCAGGGCAGGATCAAGAACATCAGCACGGTTTGTAGCGGCAAGAATAATAAGGCCCTTTTCGTTGTCAAAGCCGTCCATTTCTACAAGGAGCTGATTCAAAGTCTGCTCACGCTCATCGTTGCTTGAAATGCTGTTAACACGACTCTTACCAATTGCGTCAATTTCGTCAATAAAGATGATGCAAGGAGCTTTTTCCCGTGCAGTCCTAAACAAATCGCGCACACGGCTTGCACCTACACCAACAAACATTTCTACAAAGTCGGAGCCAGAAATTCTAAAGAAGGGAACTCCAGCCTCTCCTGCAACAGCACGGGCAAGAAGAGTTTTACCGGTACCAGGCGGACCAACAAGAAGAACTCCCTTGGGAATCTTTCCGCCTATGTCTGTATATTTTTTTGGCTGCTTTAAAAAGTCTACTACTTCGACAAGTTCTTCTTTTGCCTCGTCAACACCAGCCACATCAGAAAAACGGGTCTTAACCTTTCCTTCGTCAACAGCTTTTGCCTTTCCGCCACCGTTGCCAAAAATGCTACCCATTCCCATTCCGCCAAGACCACTGGACATTTTGCGGAAGAAAATCACATACAGAATTACAATGACAATTACTGGAAGCAGACTGTACAAAAGGTTAAGCAGAACACTTGAACGGCGAGTAACAAACTTGTAGTCCACATTGTGCTCATTTAGGAAAGTAAGGTATTCGCTGTAAACACTTCCTGCAGTGCGGTAAATCTGGTCAGAGTTTTTTCCCCTAGAAAACAGCTGCAAGTAGGGATTTTTTTCGGCAATTTCGGCAGCCGCTTCGGGACCGTATCCTGTAAGATAGGATTCGTCAATTTCTACTTTGACAATTTCTCCCGTTTCTATTTTATGCCGAAACTCAGAGTAGTCAATAAGCTCTTCGGGCTTGGATGCAAAAAGCAGGTTCAGCAGAAGAAGGGAAGCCACAGCAACAAGCAAAATGCTCCAGAAAGGAACCTTAGGCCCGTTGTTCTTACCGCCATCTTTTTTTCCGTCGTCGTCATCAGTGGCGAGTTTAAAAAAGTTAAAGGGGTCGGTATCGTCAAATTCGTTTTTCTTGTTCTTATTGTTGTTTTCGTTGCTCATTACTTATAATATATGAAAAAATTCGTTTTATGTCGATAAAATTCGCGTTATACCTTTACTTTTTCTTTTCAGATTCCGATACTATGAGTGAATAGTCTTTTCTTTCCTATCACCTGTATAGTATAGATGAAAGAAAGTGACACAGGAGTTGGCATGGCATACAACACGAACGGATACAACACTTATCGAGAAATTGGTGTAAAGACCGCAAGCCAGGGAAAACTTGTGGTTATGCTGTACGAGGGTGCGGTTAACCACCTTGAAAAATCCATTTCGCTAATCGGTGACGAAGGAAAAATTCAGGCTGAAAATATAGAAAACTTCGGCAACCACATACAGAAGGTTCAGGACATTATAACAGAACTTCAGCTCAGTCTTGACATGGACAAGGGCGGAGAGATTGCAAAAAACCTCATGGCCCTTTACATTTTCTTTAACAAAGAAATTCTGGACGCAAGCATTCAGCACGACAAGGCTAAACTTGAAAATGTGCACAAGATGCTTTCTGACCTTAGGGATTCTTGGGTTCAGATTGCAAACAGTACGGCAAACACACAGACTCAGGCTTCACAGGCCCGTCCTTCAATCAATATAACAGGCTAAGGGGGATAAAATGGAAAATCTTACGCAGGCAGAACTTGACGAAAGAGTTGCAATTTTAAAGAGGTTCCGCTCCCTTTTGGAACAGCAGAGAAACAAATTCCGCGAGTACCTTAAGGTGCTTGAAATGCAGGAAAGCAAAATCTCGGAAGAAGATGCAGATTCAATAATCGCCCACACTGAACTTGAAGAACAGATTGTACGCAACATAGGCTCACTTCAGAAGGTAATTGAACCAATGCAGGCAATGTATACTTCTTCAAATGCGGCAACATACAATCCTCAGGATGCGATTCCCATCTCTAGTATTCAGAATGAACTTGCTCGCCTTCAGACACAGGTTCTTGCCCAGAACGAAAAGAACAGAAGCCTACTAAAGGCCCACATAGTAAACCTGAAAACCCAGATGGCAATGATTAAGAATCCTTACCGCAACATTAAGTCCATATATGCAGAAAACACAGCTCAGGGCAACATGGTTCAAATAGAAGCATAGGCATATTCTGTTCACAAAGTGTTCGCCTTGTGCTACACTTGAACCATGGACAACAGTATCTACATTCTAGACTCATACGGTCTCATATACAGAGCCTACTTTGCACTTTTAAATCATCCGCTTACAAACAAAAACGGAGAAAACATTTCGGCGGTAGTCATTTTCTTTAGAAACCTTATGGCCCTCCTTACCCACTACAAGCCAAATTTTCTTGCGGCCGCATTTGATTCCCGCACGCCCACATTCAGGCACAAGATGTATGCCGAATACAAGGCTACACGACAGAAGACTCCCGAAGACCTGCACGCTCAAGTTCCGTGGATAGAAGATGTTCTTACTGCATTAGGAATTCCAGTTCTTCGTGCAGACGGATTTGAAGCTGATGACATTATTGCAACCGTTGCAGAAGAATGCAAAAAGACAAACCGAGGATGCAGAATTCTAAGTGGCGACAAGGATCTGCTTCAGTTGGTAAGCGACACCTGTCTTCAGATGCAACCCGACAAGACAAACGGCGGATGGGAGACAAACGGAATTAGCGAAGTAAATGAAAAATGGGGAATAGGTCCCGAAAAAATTCTTGACTATCTTTCCCTCGTAGGTGATGCGGCAGACAATGTTCCTGGAGTAAGAGGCGTAGGCGACAAGACTGCCTTAAAGCTACTCTACCAATACGGAAGCCTTGAAGAAATCTACGCCCATGCTGAAGAAATAAAAGGCGCACTGGGAACAAAAATCCGCGAAGACAAAAACAATGCATTTTTCTCTAAAGAACTGATTACGCTAAAGACAGATGTTCCCGTCAGTCTGAACTTTGAAGATTTTTCCACTAAAGATTTGAACTTTCTTGCGGCGGCAAAAAAACTGGAAGAACTTGGTGCCATTCAGGCGGCAAAAACATTTATGGCAAAGGCAGGCTCTTCCTCTAGCGAAAGTTACACAGCGCAGAAGCAGGCAGTGGACGAAGAAAAAGAAGCCCCTAAGGAAGTAAGACAGAACAAGGGCAACTACAGTCCCTGCACAAAAGAAAGCGAGCTTGAAAAACTGATTAACAAAATCCTAGAGCAGAAAGAAAAGGCCCTTGCCTTTGACACTGAAACTGACGGACTAAATTCCCACTCGGCCAGACTTGTGGGATTCAGTCTTTGCACAAAAAAGGGAGAGGCTGTTTATGTTCCAGTCATTCTTCCAGGCGGTATGTTCGCTCCACAAACTGTAGAAGAAAAAAAGGCCCTACTGCAGTTTAAGAAAATTCTTGAATGCGAAGACCTTACCCTTATCATGCACAACGGAAAATTTGATTTGGAAGTGTTGCATACGGCATTCCGCAGAAACGACATGAACTTTACCATCAAGTGCAAAATATTTGACACCATGGTTGCTGAATGGCTTTTAAATCCTGACGCTCAAGGTAAGGCTCCCTACAGTCTTGAATATCTTGGCGAAACAAAACTTGGACTTAAAGGAATTGAATTCAAAGACCTTGTAAAAAAAGACCAGACCTTTGCAGATGTTCCCCTTGAACAAGCTTTTCCCTACGGAGCGGAAGATGCAGACTTTACATGGCAGCTCTGGCAGATTTACAAAACTGAGCTAAAGAAAAAAAATGCGGAAGAATTATTTTACGGAATGGAAATGAAAATTCTTCCCATACTAACCCAAATGGAAATTAGTGGAATCCACATAGACAAGTCAGTACTTGCATCTTATTCTGTAGAACTTGCGGAACTTATTTCAAAGAAAGAAAAAGAGATTCATAAGGAAACTGGTCACGAATTTAACATTGCCTCAACCAAGCAACTTCAAACTGTACTGTTTGAAGAAAGAGGACTGGTTCCGGGTAAGAAAACAAAAACAGGATACAGCACGGACACAGCTGTTCTTGAGGAACTTGCAGAAAGAACTGAAGACACTCTTCCACAAATGATTTTGGACTACCGCTCCTACACAAAACTTCAGAGCACTTATGTAGAAACGCTCCCCACTCTAGCAGACCAGAACTCTCGCATACACACTTCTTTTTTGCAAACAGGAACTGCCACAGGACGGCTTTCTTCACGGGATCCCAATTTGCAGAACATTCCAGTAAGGGACGATGCAGGACGAAGGATTCGCTCGGCATTTACGGCAACGGAAGGCAATGTGCTTGTGTCGGCGGACTATGCCCAAATTGAACTTGTGGTACTTGCCCATCTGTCGGGAGACAAAAATCTTTCCAAGGCGTTCATTGAAGGAATTGATGTTCACCGCTCAACAGCAGCTTTAATCTACGGCATTGCACCGGAAGAAGTAAGCGCAGAACAGAGGCGGTTTGCAAAGACTGTAAACTTCGGTGTCATGTACGGCATGAGTGCATTCCGTCTTGCAAACGAGTTGGGCATTTCCCGTTACGAGGCAAAGGATTTTATAGACCAGTATTTTACAACTTACGCGGATGTAAAGAAATTTCTTAACGACACCATTGCAAAGGCTCAGGAAAACGGCTATGTAGAAACGCTTATGGGAAGAAGAAGACAGATTCCCGACATTAACAGCGCAAACAAACTCATTCAGCAAGGTGCCCAGCGCATTGCCGTAAACACACCTATACAGGGAAGCGCCGCAGACATTGTAAAGACCGCCATGATAAAAGTTCAGGACGCACTTTTAAAGTCAGGCAGCAGAGCAAAGATGCTCCTTCAGGTTCACGATGAACTTATCTTTGAGTGTCCGGCAGAAGAAAAAACACTCAGCGAAACTCTCTTACTCATTCAGGAAAACATGGAAAATGCGGTAAAACTTTCTGTTCCCCTAAGGGTCAGCATTGAGCACGGCACAAACTGGGGGATGTTCCACTAATGATTTTATGCGTAACTGGTCCCATGGCAGCAGGAAAAAATCTTGCCCAGGATATTCTTGCTTCAAAAGGATTTTGTGTTTTTGATGCAGACAAAATAATTCACGGCATAGTGGAATTAAAAAAGGAAGACATTGTAAGGGAGTTCAGTCCTGATGCAGAAAAAAGAGGCATAAAACTTTTAAAAGAAGACGGCACTGTAGACAGAAGGGCATTGGGGCAGATTGTATTTCTTAGCAAAGAAAATACAGCCCGTCAAGAAAACATAGTCTACCCCGAACTGAACAGGCAGTTTGACAGGCTGATTGAAGAAAATCTGGGTAAGGACATTGTAATAAATGCAACAGTGCTTTACAAAGTTCCACTGATAAAAAAAACGGACTGCGTGCTTTTTGTTGACGCTCCCTGCATAATCCGCCTTTTAAGGGCAAAAAAAAGGGACGGACGCACTCTAAAAGATATTCTGCACAGATTTAAGTCCCAGCGTAATCTTTTTGCTAAATATCGTCTCGCAAATGCCGATACTAGAAGAGTATGGAATATCGGCACGAGGCATCGTCTGGAAAAGAAAATCGATGAATTCCTTGCCCTGCGCCGGTAGGGGATAGACTTATGGAACAAAAACGAATTCTGTGGATTACTCTGGCATCTGGCTTTTTCCTGCTCGTCGTAATTGGTGCGGCGGCATTATTCTTCCATTCAACAAACAAGGGAACAGGTATACAAGATGTAAGCGTATGGACTGCTCCTCCAGTTCAGAATACAAATCTGACTCCAGAGCCTTATTCTCAGGGAATAGCATCTGCTGTAACAAGCCCTTCAGAAAGTGCTACTACAAGTTCTGCTACCAGAACTGCTGAAACTCAGGGACTGGGCGGAATTACCCAGACAGATTCCCTTACCGTCATTGCAAACGGTACTACCAACATTTACGGCGTAAACGAAGGGGAACAGGGGTCAACTACAACAATTGATCTTAACATGCTTAAGAACTCAGCAAGTTCAGAAAGCGCTACAAGTCAGAACGAGGCAGTAACTGCGCAAAATCAGGCTGCAAGTCAGGCAATGCAGGCGGCTTCTGGTACTGGAGCAACACAGACTGCAAGCTCTTCTGCTACGACAACAACAAGTTCTGCATCAAGTGGCAGTGCTAGCACATCAAGCACAAGTTCCTCTTCCAGTGCAAAGACTACAAGCAGCAAGTCTAGCACAACAACAAAGACGACTACAACAAAAACTACCAGCACCACAAAGACTACAACAACTGTTGCCGACAGGTTCTGGGTTCAGGCCGCATCATATTCAAGCAAGAAAAATGCAGACGAAGCCCGTAGCGTCCTTGACAAGAACGGAATACAGTGCGAAGTGTTCACCTACACCGATGCAAAGGGAACTCTCTTTTACAGGGTTCGTGTTGGCCCCTACACTACAAAGAGCGAAGCTGAATACTGGAAGCAGCGCATTGATGCAATAGAACTTTTTGCAGGCAACTCAACATACATTACAAACTCAAGCGCTCCTGCCGCAAAATAAGCTGATGAAAAAAACTAACGCCATGCGCATCTTAGACGGTGCGCATATTGCATACGAAGCACTTTCTTACGATGACGATGGGGAACATGAACTTGCAAGGGGAGCCGCAGAAAGGACTGCCCAAAAGCTTGGCATAGACCCGTCGGCTGTTTTTAAAACAATTGTAATGAAGACGGAATCAAAGGAAGTTGTTGTATTCTGTCAGAGTGCTGTTCACGAAATAAACCTAAAGAAAGCAAGAAATGCCGCTGGTGCAAAGGAAGTTACACCCGTAAAGCAGGAAGAACTTCTGACCCTTACCGGATATGTAAGAGGCGGATGTTCACCTCTTGGCATGAAGAGGAAGTACCCCACATTCATAGACGAAAGCGCAATGCTCCACGAAAAGATTTACATAAGCGCAGGTGTGCGGGGTCAACAGATTGCCCTGTCTCCTAAGGATTTGGTAAAAGCCACCGAAGCCACCCTAAGCGATCTAATTCTAGAGTAACACCCCCACAAACTGCAAAGAGGGAGCGGCATGGACGCCGCATCAGAATCTTAGCACATAGTAAGGTCAAGTTTTTTTGTTTACAAAAAAACTTGAGAAATAAAAATTGCAAGGATGTATCCTTACCCAACCAACAAACCGCAAACACGGAGCGGCAAGGATGCCGCGTCAATTCTTAACATACCATAAAGTCGATTTTTTTGTAAAACAAAAAAATCGAGAAGTGAAAATTGCAGGGATGCAATTTTCACTTCGTAGCCATAGTATACACTCCGTCCCAGTCGGCAGGAATGCCTTCCCTCATAAACTGTTCGCAGCGCTTTACAAACACTTCCGAAGAGCCGTCAAGAGGATTGCATCTTGCGGATTCCTCAAACAGTTTCTTAGCCTTTTCAAATTCACGCTTAAGGTAAAGAGCAGATCCCTCGTTAAAGAGGCCAGCAGATTCAATTTCTTTTTGCGTAAGTTCAGACTTTTTTCCAACCACGCTGAATATGCGAACTGGTGTATTTATGTTTATTACCCTAACATAATCCAACTCTCTGGCAAGTAGTTCTCCCTTATGCTCTCCGCTTTCGGCAGCCTCCCAAGAACTTTGAGAACACATAATCCATGTGCCGTAACTTTTGTTTACTCCCTCCAGTCGGCTTGCAAGGTTTACATTGTTTCCCATTATGGTGTAGTTAAGTTTCTTTTCGGTACCCATGTTTCCTACAACCATCAGTCCTGTGTTTACTCCCACACGAGACTCCAGAGGGAAGGGAATGTCATGGTCTACTTCGTAATGCTTTTTGTTGTACTCGGCTTCAACCTGCTTCATCCTTATGCCAGCACACAGGGCATCAAAGGCGTGAGAGGGATTGTCAATAGGAGCACCAAAGAAAGAAACAATTTCGTCACCGACATATTTGTCAATCGTTCCTCGGTTGTCCATTATTGCATCGCTTAAGGCACCAAGATATTCGTTAAGAATGTGAACAAGACGCACAGGGTCGTTTACAGTTTCGCTAAATTTTGAGAAAGACTTTACATCAGAAAAAAGCGCTGTAATGTTTTTGTCAGAACCGCCCAACTGAGCAACCTCTGGATTCTTAATAATCTGACTTACAACTTCGGGAGCAACATATGCGCCAAATGTATTTTTAAGGAATGTACTCTGATGCATTACTTCCACAAAGCGGATTACAAGAAGAGTAATGTAGGTAATGACAGCAATTAGCATGGGGATGATTATGGGAATGTAAATCTTCCAGAAAATCATCAGCATGGAAAGAACTGCAAGGGGAAGAAGCACATACACAAGCGAAAGAAGATTCTTGCGTCCAGCAGTCTTAAGTTTTCTGCACAAAAGGATTACCACAAGGCTCACTACAAATGTAAGGACAATTCCCCACCACACAGGAAGTGGAGTTATAAAGTCACGCTGAATGATTGTGTTGAAAACATTTGCGTGGGTTCCCAGGTTAGCATAGGAGCGGGCAAAAGGAGTTACACCAAAATCTGTACTGGTTGCGGCAGTAAATCCTATAAAGCAGACGGAATCCTTGTACACTTTTTTCATGTCGGAAAGATAGGAAGAAAACACATCCCAACAGGAAGAAATTGCGTCGGCATAGCAGTCGTAGTAATTTCTTTCTTCTTCGTCAAAGTCCATGGAGTCGCCGTACAAATACAAATTCTGTCCTACAAAGTCTTCCACTTTTTTATAGAAGTCATTTCTAAGGGCAAAGTATTCGTCATAGTCGGCATTGGTAAGTCCTTCGCCATAGGGCATTCCCTCTTCGTCAAAACCGTAACACCTAGAAAGGAGGGAATCAAGTTTTTTCTGAAGGGCTGAATAGTCCCCAAGGATTTCATAGGCCTTTCCTGCAATAAGGGATGCGGCTTCAGTCTGAGAGGAAGAAATGTAGTCTGCAAATGAAGAAATGTAGTAGACTTCATCTGTCTCAAGCTGATCAAGAAGGTAAAGGAACATTACTGACTCGTGGCGGAAACTGTCTGCGTATTCACCATGCTGCCAGTTAATAAGCATGCGACCTTTTTCGTCCAAAGGAATCTGTATGTCTACAGGCTTTTCTTCTCCGGGAATGTGGGCATCGTGAAGCAGGAGAGAACGCCCCTTACGCTCAATGCTTTTTACATTTAGGTAAGAAAGGAGGGGGGCAAAAGAAAGCTGACCTGCATAAAGTCCGTCATACTGATTCAAAAGTTCTATACGCCTTCTGGTTCCATCACGGTCTACAAAAACATTTGTAAATCCTGCACCAGCGGCATGGTCTATAATTGTTTCCAAAGCAGGAACAAGAGAGCGCTCCACTCCCCCAGCTGCAGAAGATTCCGTCTCTTCTTCAAAGGAAGCAGCGTTACCCTTTTCTATTAAGCCGTCAGGATCAGAAACATTTTTTAACAGGAAGCGGGACTTTGCATAATCCACTCCAGAAGGATTGTTGTGTACATTGCGAAGGTTCATTGTAAGCCAAGCGTTTGAAAAAAACTGAACTGACTGGGCAAATATGGCATCGTTGTTACGGCTAAGGCTGTCGAGGACTTCCTTTGCCACATCCGAAAGCACCGGATCAACCTGTTCCCGCATGACGGTATAGTTAAGATAGTCCCTTACCGAGGAGGTCTTTACAGTACCGTCTTCCACAAGGCGCCCAGCACGGTCAAGGGCATCGGCAATCTGCTGTTCTCCTGAATAAATGCTGTTTAAGGCAAGGTCTTCCGCATTTTCGGCACTTACTCTGGCACTGGGTTCCAAGTACTCAATATCAAATACGGCAGTATTGGCGCCAAGTTCCTTCATTCGGACAAGGGCATTGCCCAAAATGTCTCTGGTCCAAGGCCATGTTCCAATTTCTTCAATAGAGTCATCATCAATTTCTACAAGAAGAATCTGGTTCCCCTGCAAAGGCTCTTTTGAAGCGGAAAGCAGGACATCGTATGCCCTGGATTCAAGTCTAGTAAAAACTCCCCCCACCAGCGAAAGGCAGGAAAAAACCACTGTCAAGCCGACAAGTACAATCAAATCTGCATTCTTTTTAAAAAAAGAATTTTTTCTCTCTTTAGCCATGACAAATAGTATACATTATGTTACAATATAATTCAAACAAATTTCGAGGAGATTTATTATGAAAAAAATGCTTCTCTGCATGATTTTTGTTCTGTGTGCGTGCGTCGCATCCATTGCTCAATCAGCAGACAAAGTTTCAGAAGTTCTCAAGACACAGACCCTTACATGGGGCCAGGCCTCCTACTTTGCTGTAACCGCCCGTGAAAATGCAAGCAGTTCGGTTACAGAAGAAAGCGCCCTTCAAATTTTAAAGTCTGAAGGATACGCAGAGGATTCTGTTAAGGCAGAGGATGCAATTACTTTGGAACAGATTGCATTCGTATGCTCCTCAACATGGGACATTCAGGGAAGTTTCTGGCTTACCCTAAAGCCTGCTGCAAGATACGCTCTAAGGCAGATGAAGGCAGACGGAATTGTAAACGCAAAGTATGATCCGTCAAAAAATTGCAGCGGACAGGAATTCCTCATTATTCTTTCAAAGTGCATTGACTTTTATCAGGTAAAGAAAAGCGGAGGAGTAAAATGAAAAAATTACTTGCAGCCCTTACGGCAGTCCTTTTATGTTCAGGATTTGCCTTTGGCATTGAATACGGTGGAATGCTAGACAACACGGCAACTTTTAAGGAAAGCGCCAACAAGTGGGACAAGATGCGCATAAACGATGCCACAACTTTAAGCGCAAACCTAAGGCAGTCCTTTAACGACGATGGAACTTTTTATTTTGCAACAGAAGGATTTATTCGCTACAACTTTGCAACAAGTCTTGGCAGTTCAGATATGCAGCACCAATTTATTGCAGATCTTTCTCTCCTTAAAATTGGCGCAAGCATAAAAATGGGAAGTAGCAGTTCCCTTATTCTTAGCGTGGGACGCTTTCTTACGACAGATGCCACTCAGATAGTTTTTGCACAGCCCCTTGACGGCATACAGGCCCAGTTTCGTCTGAGCAGGGTCAACATTCAGGCTATGGCAGGCTACACTGGCCTTCTGAACAAAAAGACCACGGCCCTTATGAATGCAGAAGGAACAATCTACGGTTCGGATTCTTCAAAAATCCTTTACGAACTTTCTGCCCCCTATGTCGTTGCAGAGGCGGCAATTTCTCTACCCTACATTCTCTTTAATCAGACTGTAGCCCTTGAGGTTATGGGTGCCTTTGGTATTGGAGACGAAGCTCAGTTTGGAAACAGAATGTACGCATCTCTCATACTTAACGGACCTTTAGCAAAGTCGCTTTTCTATCGCCTTTCCACAACATTTGAAACAACGGACTTTAGCACTCTTGCAAACGCCACAAACTTTATGCTGGCATTTTATCCCAACTTCAAGTCCACACAGCTTGCCCTAAGTGCAACATACGCTTCTGCAGACAATGAGGGAGGTCTTTCAAAGTTCACTGGCATTACGGCTTTGGGAGCGGTTCAAGGAGCAACAGTACTGGGCTACTCTTCAATCTTTAAGGCTGGACTTTCTGGTTCAATCAAACCTGTAAACAATTTGCTTCTGGGGCTGGGAGTAGATGCGGTTTTCAATTCCGGGGATTTTTCCTACAGCGGACTTCAAATTTCCGGCAATGCAAAGTATCAGCTTTTTAGCGACATAGGATTTGTACTTAACGCAAGCACATATATTGCACAGGAAGTGGCAAAGAGCGCAACAACAATTACGCTTAAGGCCACAATTTCATTCTAATACGGAGGGTTTTATGAAAAAACTTACACTTGCAGTTCTTTTTTCCTTGCTCACATTTGCAGGACTCAATGCTCTAGAAGCAAAAGTAGTTTCCGTTACTGGAAAAGTTGAGCAGCAGAGAGGTTCTTCTTGGATTGCTGTAAAGCAGGGCGACACTCTTCAGAAGGGTGCTGTCATTTCCACGGGATTTAATTCTAGCGCAGTTCTTTCAGTTTCAGACTCAACAATTACAGTGGGTGCCCTTACCCGCATGACCATAGAGCAGTTGGCCTCAAACGCCTATAAGGATGACACACAGGTTTTTATTGACAGTGGAAAAATAAGCGCAGATGTAAAGCATACAGAAGACAGGCGAAGCGACTTTAAGGTACGCTCACCAGTTGCAACGGCATCTGTCCGCGGAACTCAGATTGGAATGGATGCAGGCGGAGCATTTTTTGTTTCCGATGGAATGGCAGATTACGGTCCTGCAGAAGCGGCTGCCCCTCAGATTCAGAGTGAACTTCCGGCAGACGAAGGTTCAAGGGCACAGGGCAGTTCAAATGTGTTTACTTCGACACAGACTGTAGGCGGCTCTTACGGAACTCCGGTCTATGCAGGATGGGAAAGTTCTACAGACACCACCACAGGAATTCGCTCTGACCCACAGGACAACATGGGGCTTAATTCTACAACTTTTGCCTCAAGCACAGGCGGTCTTGCACAGCAGGAAGCAGCAGGAATCTTCACTTATCCAGAAAGTTCTGAAGCAGGAAACACAGGCGGACTTCAGGCTGCAAAGATTACAATCAAAGTCTCTTTCTAATAGACTTTTAAAAATCAAAAAGCCTGTTCTTCAAACCAAATTGCGGCTTGGGGAACAGGCTTTTTTTTTGCAAAGAGGCTAGAGCTACTCCAAGTTGCGACATTCCTTTAACAGAGAAATTATGGGAAGATGCTGGGGACATGCTCCCTCACACTGGCCGCACTCGACACAGTCAGAAGCCTTTCCTCCTTCTTCGGTTGCTTCTGCATATTTTTTGCTAATGCCTTCTGCATTTTTTTCTGCCTGATTCTTAAGGGCAAAAATTTCAGGAATGGGGATTTGAACAGGACATCCGTCGGTACAGTAATGGCATGCCGTACAGGGAATTGAAGCATCACCCCTAAGAGCCGCCTGAGCCGCCCTTATAACAGACTGCTCCCTCTCGTCTAGAGGCTTAAAATCCTTCATATAGGAAAGGTTGTCATTCATCTGCTCCATGTTTGACATTCCAGAAAGAACAGAAAGAATTCCGTCAAAACTAGCCGCATAACGAACTGCCCATGAAGCAAAAGAGGCATTTGGGTCTGCCGACTTAAGAATGCTCTGAACCGAAGCTGGAGGATTTGCAAGGGCTCCTCCCTTTACGGGTTCCATAACGGTAACAGGCACCTTATATTTGCGTGCAAGTTCGTAACACTCGCGGCTTGCCACATCCGGGTTGTCCCAGTCGGCATAGTTTATCTGTAGTTGAATAAAATCCACATCAGGATGAGCGGAAAGAAGTTCTTCCAAAAGAGCTGGGTCTGCATGGAAAGAAAAGCCCCAGTTTTTTATGAGTCCCTTAGCCTTCTGTTCCTTAACAAAGTCCCAAATGTGGTAGTCGTCGTATTTTTTATAATTGTTGCGCTGAAGAGCATGCAGAAGATAATAGTCAAAATATTCGGCACCTGTTCTTTCAAGGCTAGTGTAAAACTGCTGCTTTGCGCTAGCTTCGTCATGGCACATGAGCCATGCATTCAGTTTTGTACAAAGGGTAAAGCTTTCTCGCGGATGACGGTCTACCAGTGCAAGTTTTGTGGCTTTTTCTGACTCTCCGTTATCATAGACATAGGCGGTGTCAAAATATGTTCCCCCTGCCTCCATAAAGGCATCCACCATACGGGAAGTGTGGGCTATGTCAATGCTACCGTCAGCATTTTTGGGGAGCCTCATAAGTCCGAACCCAAGTTTCATCTTTCCTCCTTGCGCAAATAAAAACTGCTTACTTAGAGGAATTCTACAATGATTTGCATTTTTTTTGAAGTGCCTGCCCCACTTACCATAGGAGGGCACCTCATATGCAAACATTCTCCTTTACAGTAACATTTTTACATGCTATAATGACAGCACCATTTTTTCGGACTTTTCAGGAGGAACTATGAAGTTCGGCTTTTTTGATGACAAGAACCGTGAGTATGTAATTACAGAACCGCTCACGCCGTATCCTTGGATTAACTACTTGGGAAATGAGAAATTCTTTTCACTCATTTCTAACACATCTGGCGGCTACGCATTCTACACAGATGCACGCCTGCGCCGCATAACGCGCTACCGCTATAACGACATTCCGCTGGACACAAACGGACGTTATTTCTACATCCAGGACGGAAAGACAATCTGGAACCCCGGCTTCAAACCCATGAAGACTCCGCTTGACAAGTACGAGTGTCGCCACGGTTTTGGCTACACAAAAATTTCTTCACAGAAGAAGTCCCTTGCTGCCGAAGTCCTGTACATGGTACCAAACGGCGAAAACTGCGAAGTTCAGATGATTACCCTTACCAACAAAAGCAAGCAGGACAAAGAAGTTTCTCTGGTAAGCTTTGTTGAATGGTGTCTCTACAACGCACAGGACGACTGCACAAACTTCCAGCGCAACTTCTCTACTGGCGAAGTAGAAATCGAAGGAAGCGCAATCTATCACAAGACGGAATACCGCGAGCGTCGCAACCACTATGCCTTCTATTCAGTAAACAGTTCCGTAAAGGGATTCGACACTGACCGCGAGACATTCCTTGGTCTCCACAACGGGCTTGACGCACCCCAGACAGTAATGGCAGGAAAGAGCGGCAACTCTGTTGCAGACGGATGGTCACCAATTGCAAGCCATCGCCTCCAGTGCACACTTAAACCTGGTGCAAGCAAAACATACATCTTTGTTCTTGGCTATGTAGAAAATGACGAAAAGTCAAAGTTCATTCCCGAAAGCAAAGCAAAGAAAGGACTCAAGCGCACAAACACAGCAAGCGGAATCATCAACAAAGAAAAAGCTTACGAACTTCAGGAAAAGTTCAGCACTCCTAAAAAAGTAAACGAAGCCTTCAATCAGCTTAAGACATTCTGGGACGAAACTCTTTCACACTTTACCATAAAGACAGGCGACGAAAAACTTGACCGCATGGCAGTATGGAATCAGTACCAGTGTGTGGTAACATACAACTTTGCTCGTTCAGCATCATACTTCGAAAGCGGAATCGGACGAGGACTTGGCTTCCGCGACACAAGTCAGGACATGTTGGGAGCGGCACATCAGCTTCCTGCAAAACGCATCCGCGACAGACTCTTTGATGTTGCTGCAACACAGTTCCCCGACGGAAGTGCATACCATCAGTTCCAGCCTCTTACAAAACGGGGCAATGCAGACATCGGTTCTAACTTTAACGATGACCCACTCTGGCTTGTTCTTGGCGTAGGTGGATACATCCGCGAAACAGGCGACGCAGACTTCCTTAAGGTTCAGGTTCCCTTCGACAACAACGAAAAGAATACCGCAACAATGTACGAGCACCTTAAGAGAAGCTATCGCTACATTACAACACACACAGGTCCCCACGGACTTCCTCTTATAGGACGCGCTGACTGGAACGACTGTCTTAACCTTAACTGCTTCTCAAAAGACCCCAACGACTCTTTCCAGACATGTACAAACAAGGAAGGAAAGAATGCAGAGTCTGTCATGATCGCACAGATGTTTGTCTATGTTACTCCTGACTATGCAGCAATGGCTCGTCTTCTTGGCGATGAAAAGGAAGCAAAGTTTGCAGAAGATGCAGCCAAGAAAATGGAAGCACAGATTTGCAAGGCAGGATGGGACGGAGAATGGTACATCCGCGCATACGATGACGCAGGCCACAAGGTTGGAAGCAAAGAATGCGAGGACGGAAAAATCTTTATCGAAACCCAGGGCTTTGGAAGCATGGCACAGGTTGGTGCAGACAAGGGACTTCCTGCAAAAGCTTTGGACAGCGTAAAGAAACACCTTGACTCAAAATACGGAATTGTCATTGTAGATCCTCCATACAAGACCTATCACATTGAACTGGGAGAAGTTTCTTCATATCCGCCAGGATACAAGGAAAACGGAGGAATCTTCTGCCACAACAATCCATGGGTAATCATTGGCGAAGTAAAGACAGGACGCCCCAAGGACGCATGGGAGCACTATAAGAAAATTGCTCCTGCCTATCTTGAAGACATCAGCGAAATCCACAGGACAGAACCTTATGTTTATGCCCAGATGATTGCAGGAAAGACAGCACGCCGCTTTGGTGAAGCAAAGAACAGCTGGCTTACAGGAACCGCCGCATGGAACTTTGTTGCATTAAGCCAGTACATCTGCGGTGTACGCCCAGAATTTGACGGTCTTCGCATAGAACCCCGTCTACCAAGCCATGTAAAGAAGGCAGAGCTTACACGCGTCTTCCGTGGAACCACATACCACATCAGCGTCGTTAACAAGAACAACGAAGGAAAAATTACCCTTAGCCTTAAGGATGAAAAATCCGCTTCTGTTAACGAAACTCTGGTAAAGGCTTCCAAGGGAGCAAAGGACGTTTACATTACCGCTACGGTAGAGTAAGTCACATCTTACGCAAACATGGGGAAGGCTAAGTCCTTCCCCTTTTTTATGCCCTTTAAGTACAGCCTATACATAAACACAAGCCTTGAAAAGTCGCGGATAATTTTGTACACTTGAACCACTATGAGCATTGTTTCCACCATTTTGCAGCTCATTGGCAGTCTCGCTTTCCTGCTTTACGGCATGAAGATGCTGAGTGACGGTATACAAAAAAGTGCCGGTACAAAACTTCAGTCTGCCCTTGACTTCATGACAAAGAACAGTCTTTTAGGCTTCCTTACAGGATTTGTACTTACAATCATTATTCAGTCATCGGGTGCAACCACCGCAATGGAAGTAAGTTTTGTAAACGCAGGACTTATGACGGTTCAGCAGTCTGTAGGCGTAACGCTGGGTGCAAACATTGGTACAACAATTACGGCATGGATTGTCGTTCTCTTCGGATTCAACTTTAAAATTTCTGCATTTGCAATTCCCATTTTTGGCTTAGGCTACATCCTTACTGTTATAAAAAAGTTCAAGTACAAGTCTATGGGCGAAGCAATCATGGGTTTCGGTCTTCTCTTTATAGGACTGGACTGGCTTTCTGCAACCATAGATCCCGAAAAAGGCACCCTGAATTTCCTTACCATGTTCAGCGACTGGGGTATCTGGACAATTCTAATAGGTGTTGTAGTGGGCATGCTCATAACGGCCCTTATCCACTCCTCTTCCGCAGAAAGTGCAATCGTCATCACCATGGCATACAATCACCTTCTGTCATGGGAATTTGCAGCGGCCCTAGTCATAGGAAGCAACATAGGCTCAACAATAGACGCCGTTCTTGCTTCCATGAATGCAAGCGTTCCGGCAAAGCGCACAGCATTGGTTCATGTCTTGTTTAACATTGCAACGGTGATTCTGGCCCTTGCATTCTTCAACCCCCTCCTTGAACTTATAGACCTGATTGTACCAGGGGATCCGACACAAACCATCACCTACCACATTGCCATGTTGCACACCCTGCTCAAGACAATTACTTCGGTACTGTGTCTTCCCTTTACAAAACAGATTGCCCGCCTTACAGAAATACTCATCAAGGACAAGTCTGACGACAGGCCAAAGGAATACAAACTTGACTTTATGGAAACCGGTGGTAAGGAATCTACAACCGCATATATCCTTACGGCAGAAAAAGCAATCAGCGACATGACCCTTTTGGTAACAGAAATGTTTGAGCGCGTTCAGCTGGGATTTAAAAACCGCACCCAGTCATTCATTGACGAAAACATGGACGAACTTACCTATCAGGAAGACTATGCCGACCAGATGAAGGAACAGATTACAAAGTATCTTGTAAACTGCACAAGACTTCCCCTTAACGCTCAGCAGGGCGACATGATAACCATAATGCAGCAGATTACCGATGACCTAGAAGAAATGACGGACGACTGCTACAATGTAGCCCACCTTCTGCAAAAGTCTATCGTAAAGCAGATGAAGTTTACTCAGGAAGACATGGACAGACTTGACCCCTACATTGATTTAGCCCGTCAGTTCATGTACTTTATCCGCGACAACATTAACAAGCATCTTGAGCAGGACAAACTTGTAATTGCTCGTGAAATTGAAGACCAGATTGATGTATTCCGACACAACCTTAAACGAGTAGCAAGAAAACGACTTGAAGCCGGTGCAGATGTTAAGTCAGAACTTCTTTATATTGACCTTGTGCGTCAGATAGAAAAATTCGGCGACAGGGCATTTAGCATTGCGGGTGCATTGTCACAACTGTAAAAAAACGATAAAATAAATTCCATGAAGAAGGGGATAATTTTATTTGCATTTGCAGTTCTTGCACTTGTAGTTACAGGCTGCAAAAAAGAGCAGGCTGAGCCAGTTTACGAAGACGGAACGCTAATTCTTACGCCAACAGAACGATTTGACAACTCCACAGAACAGCTTAAAATTTGGAACGAAACTCAGGAGGTAATCTGTGTGCTTTTTGGCTACGGATTCAACAGCCCCGAATTTTATGATGACGCCATTGCAAGGCTAGAAAACCTTTTTGGACTTGAAGAAGAAAACGGACTAATCTGGCCTGTTCTTTACCCTGATGATGTAAGGAACAGAATTGCAAACCTTTACGACATGGTAAACGCCAGAAATATAAAGGGAATCATCATTATGGGTGCCCCAGAAAAAACTCACTCAGTGCTTGCCCGGCTTCAGGAATTTTGGGACAACGACATGCCTTATCCTGTATTCTCGCTCTTTCCTCAGGACGACACCTTGGGCATGGAATCTACATGCGACTTTGTACTTGACTATGAACGCACTCACGAAGACGAAGCGGACACAAAAGAAATGGAGCAGACCATAGACAAGACCGCAGAAGACATTCTTGTAAACGCAATAAAGTACATAGTGGAACTTCCTTCTCCCGCACACCTTCCCTACGACGATGATCTGCACGCTCATGTTCAGACTATTGTCGGCGAAAAAAAGGTAAGACGCTATACCGACAGCGAAACAGGTCTCCAGTCCATAAATCATTTTGTAATGGAATCGCCAAAGGATGCTGACGAGTGAAAGACTTTAGACAGAACTCTTCACTGACCATTGCAAGCCCTCAGGCACTTACAGAACTTTCTCAAAAAGAAGAAGCCACCGCCCTAGTCATTTCTGATTCCCACGGATATGCGGCACAGATTTTTTTTGCAGTTAAAGAAGCTGGTAAAAATTGCGATGCCCTGTTTTTCTGCGGAGACGGAATGAGCGACCTTTGTCTTCTTCTTCAAAAGGCAGGAGAAGACGAAAGCCTTGCAGAATGCATTCCGCCGGTAATATGCTTTGTAGAAGGAAACTGCGACACGGAATACTATCCGGTTAAAGACGGACTTATACGGGTGCCCCTTACCCAGACAGTGCAGATTGCAGGACACACAGTCTTATGCACACACGGTCACAGGTTTTCACTTTACGCAGGAACGACAGCCCTTGAAAATGCCGCACAAAGAAACGAAGCAGACATAGTTCTTTACGGACATACTCACATAGCCCAGTCAATGCAGCAGGGGCAACTTCTTATTGCAAATCCTGGTAGCTGTGCAAAACCAAGAGGAGGTCAGCCTAACTGCTACGCCCTTCTTAAGGTAAGAAAAAATGAACCATACCCAGAGTTTACAGTGTATCAGATTAACCCCAACGGAAGCACGCCCTACCCCTGCTAAAAGTCAGTGTAGACGCCTCTAAAAATTTTCTCCAAGGGTAAATCCGTAGTAGTCATGCCCCGGAAACACGAGAGTTTCTTTGGGAATGGTTTTATAAATTGTGTTAAGGGATTTTTGAATTTCAGACTCACTTCCATCCGGCAAATCCGTACGACCCCATGAGCGGTAGAAGATAGTGTCTCCGCTTATAAGAGTGCGGATTTTTTTGTTGTAAAGGCAAACAGAACCTTTCGTATGCCCTGGAGTAGAAATTACAGTCCACTGCCTTAAGGCTTCGGCACAGGAAGAGGGAAGACCGTCCAAAACATCATGCAGAGTTTTTCCGTCGCATAAAAAGCAGTCGGCAGGAGGAAGATTTTTAAGTTCTTCGTAAAAGTCTGCAAAACCTATTTCGTAAAGGCTCCTCTTTTGCTTTTCAGACTCTGGTCCAAGATAGGGGGAGTCGGCCTTATGTATTGCAATTTTTATTGAGGGATATTTCTGCTTTAAAAGCCCAAGCGAAGCAACATGGTCAAAGTGTCCGTGGGTAAGAACAACTGCAACAGGAACCATGCCGTTTTTTTCAAGATAAGAAATTAGCGTCTGGTCATCGCCACAATAGGAACATGCCGCAGGGTCAACCAGCATTACATAGGAACCGCCCAGTTCCACAATCAGCGTGTTTACGCCAAGCGGTCCCGTATGCACTACAGAGATGCCGTTAGTAAGTTTCACCATTGCCAAAGTGAGACTTTACCTGACCGTCATCAGTGGTTTCTGAGTACGGAGCCTGAGGAGAAACTTCGCCTACAGAAGATGAAGAAATCTGCTGAGTGGCAAATGCGGCCTGTTCAGCGGCAAACTTTGCAGACTCAGAAGTTTCCTGAGCCACACCGTAGCTTTCGTTTGAAACACCCTGAGGAATTGTTTCTCTTTCTTCGGATGAAGATTCCCCACCTTCTTCCTTCTGGCGTGAATAGCTTACGCTAAGTTTTCTTCCACGATAGTCGTATCCATTAAGTGCAGATATTGCCTTTTCGCAATCTTCTGTAAAGAGCTGAATAAAGGAATAGTTTGCAAGCACGCGGATTTCTCCAATTCTTTCCCTTTCAATGCCTGCAACACTTGCCAAAAGTCCCACCAAGTCTCTGGGGAACACGCGGCGGTTGCGTCCTATGCCAATAAAAATTGTTGTGGCAAGGGCTGGATCAATCTGAACACGGGGTGCAGGAGCCTGTGCACTGCGGTCAGCAGAAGATTCCGTGCTACGGTTAAATTCTCTGGCTGGTCTTTCCTGCCTTGGGCGGTCAGTGCGTTCTGTGCGGTCAAAGCGTCCGTTTCTTTCGTTTCTGTCAAAGCGACGGTCGTTAGACTTGTTAAAGCGTCCGCCATGTCCTGCTGCCTGTTTTGTCAGGAAAGCGGCCACATACATGCGGCGAGAAAAAGGAATTGTCTTTTTATAGATTTTCTTTAGTCTGTTAAGAGTTTCAGGGTCACTGTCACTTTCTACACGGCGTAATGCGTTTTCCAAAAAAGAAACTATCTGCTCTTCATCAATTTCGTTTGAACGATTATAAGACATAATGTCATCTCCCATAAAAAAATTTTACAATGTTGCAACAAAGCCGGAACCCAGTTTTTCAAAACCGTTTTGGCAAAGCATAAGTTCCATATTCTTTGGCACGACAGCAGATGCTGCCAGTACAAACTGAACTCCGCGTTCTTTTGCAGCGGCAAGGGTTCTTAAAAGCAATTCCTTACCAAGTCCTAAACCGCGGTAATTCTGAAGGACAAAAAAATCAGTTATAAGAACAGTTTTTTTATCCGGCTTAATAAACGGTGAACATAAAATGCAGCCGGCATTTTCGTCGGATTGGGTACGGCATATAAAACCAAATGCACTTGATTCTTCCGCTACATTTTTTGCATTGTTACAAAGTGCGGCAAGTGAAAGCCCCAAACTTTCGCCATACTGAATTACATATTCATCTTCCAACAAATTCCGTATCCGTACAAGGAATTCTTCGTCATGCTCTTTTTCATAAGGGTCAAACTCAAAGTCGCTTTCAAACAGACCTTCTTCGTCTTCAATTTCCTCAGAAAGAGATTCAAGCCCCCAGGACTCGCGCAGGACGTTGTACCACTCGTAAAGCCGTTCCGTCATTCTGTTATGCTTAAAGTAATGCCACTGACGGTCAACCAACGGATATGCCCTTAGTACATTCTTAAAATTTCTAAATACCCCCCTTCCGCCCACAAGCGTCTGCCTAAGTTCTTCTCTGGCAAGCGGCGAGCGCACTTGTTGTGTAAATGCTTCCAGTAAACCGTAACCGTCGGCACTTGACCATTCGGGTAAGTCGTAATAACGCTCACCGTCAGCAGAACGGGTGTCTTCCTCATGTAGGGGAACCAGACACATTGCCTTTGCATCAAACAAATACTTCGTTGTCTGGTCTTCCATGGCAAAGAGAATGTCCCGCTTTACACCTTCGGTCAAGTCGAACATCATGTTACAGGAAGTCTAAAGCTCCGACCGTTTTGAAACAACACGGCTTATAAGTCCGTATTCAATGGACTCTTCTGCGTTAAGCCAGTAGTCGCGGTCAGTGTCTTTTGAAACCTTATCCAAAGAAGTTCCCGTTTCGTCTGCAATAAGCTGATTTAACAGGGCCTTTGTCTTTGCAATTTCCGCAGCGTGAATTTCAATGTCTGTTGCGACACCCTTCATTCCGCTGGACGGCTGATGAATAAGATAGTGGCTGTGAGGAAGTCCAAGTCTGCGCTCCTTAGGCGAAGCAAGCAGGATTAGGGCTGCAGCAGATGCCACAAGACCCATTCCCACTGTATAGACAGGACACTTTACAAACCGAATCGTATCAAAAATTGCAAAACCTGCATCAACATCACCACCGGGAGAGTCAATGAAAATATAAACAGGTTCATCGGAATCAGCCTCAAGAACCAAAAGCTGGCGTACAATTTTTTCTGCAAGTTCCTTGTTTACCTCGCCACTTAAAATTACCTGACGAGTCTTAAGAAAACGCTCTGCAAATGGATCAGGTGCAGCTTCTTTTTTTTCTTCTTTTTCTGACATAATTTCTCCAATAAATTAACTTCTTCAATAATAACGAAAAATCTGCAAAATGTCTACTTTTTGCCTAATGATTTTGAGGACATAAAAAAACCGCCCGACAATGCAGGCGGCCTTTGCAAAAAAGTCTTTTTCTTACTTTTCAGGAGTAAGAGCAACTTCTGCGTATTCTGAAACAGTGTTAAGCACGGGAAGTGAACCTGCAAAGATTGAGGCAGATGAGAAATCAGAATTTACAAACTCTGAGCCATTATTGTTGGTCAAAGTAAATGAACGGGTTACACCTTCCTTGCCCCATGAAGTTCCTGATGCAGGATTTTTCTTTGTAGAACCAGATGTTGCACCTGTAGAAACATTTGCAGCCGTAACGCCGTCTTCCCACCACTGGCACTTTGCAGTGCAAACCATCTGGGTGTAACCCTGGAAAGCAACCGCACCGTCAAGCTTAAAGTCAAATTTTTCTACATCAGAGCAAGTTGCTGTAGTTTCATCAAACTGGTCATAGTAGCGCTTGGAATCCTTGTAATTATTTTGAAAAGTTGTTATTGAGTTGTCACCCTTTTTATTAAATTTTACAGTCTGAGAGTCTGTAATAAGGGTATCTAGACTGTATGGAGTACCATTTTTGTCTTCCATGCCAATTCCATACAAGTAGCGAAGAGTTAGAGTACCGTTTGTAATGTCCTGATTTTCTCCAAGACCATATGTTCCAAACCAGAACGTATTTATTCCGTCATCAAAATTTTCGTAGTACTCGTAGAAATATGCCTTGTTGCCAGCGGTTAAATTTTCAGACTTGCCTGAAAAATAAAATGTAACGCGAATTGTCTTTCCGTCAGAAGGCCTAGCAAAAGTTCCTGACTGCCATGTTCCGTAAAAGTCATCCTTTCCAAAGTTACAGCCGGTAAAGGAAAGGGCGCACAAAGTCAGCATAAAAGCAGAAATAATTGCAAATTTATTTGTCTTCTTCATTAGTTACTCCTGTATACAATAACAAACAGTGGAAACTATTGTAACAAAAATCAGTTTGTTTTGTCAATGAGACTGTTTTGCTCGGTTTTTGCTTCCTTCCACAGCTTTATCATGTCGTCCAGATTTTTTGGCTGTCCCTGCTCAACATGCGTGTAGCGAAAATAGAATTTTTTTAAGGCACCCTCAAGAGCCACATCAGGAGACACCCTGCACTTTCTGCAAACATTTACAACTGCAAGCAGAAGGTCTCCCAGTTCTTCTTCCAAATGTTCAGATTTTTTTTCGTCTGCCAAAGCCTCTTCCACTTCCAAAGTTTCTTCTTTTACTTTTAAAAGAGCATCTTCTGTTGTGGGCCAGTCAAATCCTTTAGAGGCGGCTTTCTTTACATATTTAAAGGCCTTTAAAAGGGGAGGAAATGATGCAGGCACTTCGTCCAAGACGGATTTTCTTGCCCTGCCCTCCTTGCAGTGCTTTATCTCGTCCCACTTGAGGTTTACATCGGCTTCGGTCTTTATTTTTTCGTCAGTTGAACCAAACACATGGGGATGCCTACCAACCATTTTCTGCCTCATGCTTTGGGCCATGTCGCTTACGGTAAAGTCTTCTGCAAGTTCATACAAGTAAGAAATAAAAAGCGCATTGTACAGAACATCTCCCAACTCTTCCTTTGCATGCTGAGGATTTTCTTCGCCAATGGCATCCACAGCCTCAAAGGTTTCCTCTACAAGGTACTGCCTCATGGTAAGCGGAGTCTGAGCCTTGTCCCATGGACATCCGTTTTTTCCCATAAGGGTTTTCGCCAAATCATAAAGTCCAAAGAGCGCTTCTTTTGTATCTTCGTCTGACGAATTATTTTCCTTACCACTCATTTTGTAGCCTCGGGAATTACTTTTTTCTTTGACCACTCGCCCAAAAGGTTTGACGGATCTTTTGCACTTAAAACTTTATAGAAGAGGTCTCCTGCAGAAGTAAACATCTGGGACAACATTATTTTTTCGTCGGATGTAAAATGTCCCAAAACATAAGAAGCAACCTCTCCGTTAGTGCACTTTCCAATTCCAAACCTAATGCGCCAAAAATCCGCAGTAGAAAGATTTTCTTTTGTAGACCTAAGTCCGTTGTGTCCTCCTAGTCCGCCACCAAACTTAAGGCTTAGAGTTCCGGGAGGCAGTTCAATTTCGTCATGAAGAACAAGAACGCTTTCGGGCTTTATCTTGTAAAAGCGACAAGCTTCTGATATGGCTTCTCCACTTTTGTTCATGTAGGTAAGAGGCTTTAAAAAATGAATCTGCCTGTCTTGGACATGAACCTGCATGTCTGGCTTTAATAGCGTTAGCAAAGACTGCACCGGTGCGGAAGCATAGCATGAATGAAATTTTTCTGACCATGAAAGGCTGGACTCTACAGGAAGGGAGGAAGCAAAAAGCCATGCGGCGTTATGCCTTGTGTCCTCGTATTCCCTTCCGTAGTTTCCCAAAAAAGCAACAAGTTCTATCATGCTTACATTCTAGCACAAATGCAGTTTCTTATGCAAAGCATGCAGAGGTCGCCTTTACATTACAGCTTCTTTCGGTTAAGACGCAATGAGTTTGCAACTGCAATCATGGTAACGCCTACATCGCCAAAAACAGCCATCCACATGTTTGCAATGCCTAGCGTACTCAAAACCATTATTGCAACCTTTACACCCAGTGCAAAAATAATGTTTTGCCAAACAATGTTCATTGTCTTTTTTCCAACTTTTACAGCATCGGCAACTTTTGAAGGCTTGTCGTCCATTACCACAACATCGGCAGCTTCTATTGCAGCATCGCTTCCTATTCCTCCCATAGCAATTCCCACATCGGCACGGGTAAGAACTGGAGCATCGTTAATTCCGTCACCTACAAAAGCAACTGGTTTTCCGCCCTGAGCCATTATAGACTCAAGGTGAGCCACTTTATCCTGAGGTAAAAGTTCCGCATGAACTTCGTCTATACCAATAGAGTCTGCAATTTTTTTAGCGGCGCTTTCTGTGTCTCCTGTAAGAAGAACAGTCTTTTTTATTCCGCACTTCTTAAGGTTTTCAACGGCAAGAGAAGCATCGTCCTTTGCAACATCGCTTATGATAATATGTCCTGCATAGGTTCCGTCTACAGAAACATGAACTACCGTACCCGTGTCATCTTCGTGGCAGGGAATAATGCCTGTAACATTTTCTTCCTGCATAAGGCGCATGTTTCCAGCAAGAATTTTTTTACCTTCTATTACTGCCCTAACTCCGTGTCCGCTAAGTTCTTCACAATCGCTTATGCTTAAAGACTCGCAAAGCCTACAATGATGGGCCACTTTAAGAGACCGTGAAATTGGATGCTTTGAGTAATATTCTGCATGAGTTGCATAGGCAAGAAGTTCTTCTCCACTTACTCTGTTTGCATCAACAGGATGAATGGCAACAACTTCAAACACACCCTTTGTAAGAGTTCCTGTTTTATCAAAGACAACGGCATCTGTTTTTGCAAGCTGCTCAATGAATGTTGACCCCTTTACAAGAATTCCGTTACGAGAAGCAAGACCAATTCCTGCAAAGAAACTTAGGGGAACAGAAATAACCAGTGCGCAGGGGCATGAAACTACAAGGAACATAAGTGCGCGGTAAATCCATGTGCGCCATTCCCCATGCATAAGAAGCGGTGGAATTAGAGCAACACAAAGGGCAAGCAGGCACACAAGTGGAGTATAGACCTTTGAAAAGCGAGAGACAAACTTCTGCATTTTTGCCTTTTTACTCTGTGCGTTTTCAACCAAATCAAGCACACGGCTTACGGTACTTTCTGCAAAGGGTTTTGTTACCTTAATGGTAAGCACACCGTTCTGATTTACAAAGCCGGCAAACACCTCTGAACCTTCAAGCACTTCTCTTGGAACACTTTCTCCAGTAAGGGCCGCCGTATCTACAAAGGAAGAACCAGAAACTACAAGTCCGTCCAGAGGAATGCGCTCACCTGCACTTACGCGGATAATTGAACCTACAGCAACGCTTTCTGCCTTAACCTGAACAAAGTTACCGTCCTTTTCAACACAGGCAACATCGGGGCGTACATCCATAAGCTGTCTGATTGATTTCTTAGACTTACCCACAGCCTTGCCTTCAAGAAATTCTCCCAACTGGAACAGAATCATTACAGCAACCGCTTCGGGATATTCACCTACACAAATTGCACCCACAGTTGCAACCGTCATTAAAAATTCTTCGCCAAAGAATTCTCCGTGCAGAAGATTTTCAACGGCTTCGTGAATTACTTCAAAGCCCACAATCATGTAGGCAACAAAATACAGGGCAAGAGAAATTCCTTTATGAACAAGGGCACCTATTTCCCCTCCAAAAACAGAAGACAGTAAGTTACCCAGAGGAGAAATACGGGACACTGCAAGAGCCAGGACAAACAAAACTGATGCAATTATAATTTTCTTAAGAGCACCGTCTTCTTCTCCGTGGTCATGCCCATGGTCGTGATGGTGACAGCCACAGTCATCATCGTCGTCATCATCATCGTGGTGGTGGTGACAGCCACAGTCATCATCGTCATCGTCATCGTCTTCGTCATGGTGATGATGGTGATGCTCATGATGACAGCCACAGTCATCATCATCGTCGTCATCGTCTTCGTCATGGTGATGATGGTGATGTTCATGCTCCCCATGTTCATCATGCTCATGGACATGTTCATGCCCGTGACAATGCTCATGCTCTTTTTCTTCTAACTCTATTTCTTCATCCTTTTCGCTCATCTATATTGCCTCCTTATTTTTCTTCCATTACATGCTCAAGGCCAATGCTGATAATAGAACGCACATGACTGTCTGCCAAAGAATAAATCTGAAGCTGACCGTCACGCTCACTTTTTACCAAACCACTCTTCTTTAAAACCCTAAGCTGCTGACTTACCGCCGGCTGGGAAATTTCGAGCATTCTGGCAAGATCCGTAACATTCATGCTTGACGAAATAAGCGCATACAAAATCTTCACTCTTGTAGAGTCACCAAAATTCTTAAAAAGTTCCGCAAGTTCGTTAAGAACTTTTTCCTTATTTTTTGAATCCAAAAGAGGAAGACTTTTTACTCCCTGTTTTACAGCCATATTCACTCCGTAATATATTTAACTAATTGCTTATATAAGCATACACTTATATTCATATTCTGTCAACAGAAAAAGAAAAAAATAAATTTACAAAATTTTCATTATTTCTTTTGCAGAAGAAAAGAGATGCCACAGACGGCTCTTGCAAAGTTCATCAGGCTGAATCCGGTCGGGAATCATAATGCACTTTAAGCCAGCTCGCCACGCGCTTTCTATGCCATTAGGACTGTCTTCAACCGCAACCGCATATTCTGGCTTAACTCCGGCTTTTTCGCAGGCACGAAGATAAATTTCAGGCTCAGGCTTAGACTTTACAACCTCGTCACCGCAGACGCTTACCGTAAAAAAATCCAGAAGTCCAACAGGAAGAAGTTCCTCCTCCACTACAGGACGAGCAGAAGAAGAAGCAAGAGCAAGTAGATAGCCTTCGTTCTTTAGATAAGAAAGGCAGTCCTTTATAAAAGGCTTTACGGGAACCCCATTTTCTTTCTGGTAATCAGAAGCAAGTTGAGAAGTTAGATTCCAAAAATAGTCTCCGTCAAAACCGCTTCCGTAAAAATCCTTAAGCTTTAAAATCGTATCTTCCCTGCTTAATCCCAAAACCTGTCTGTGAATTGAATCTATGTTTTGCAGGGAAAGTTTTTGTGCGGCCTGGCGCCAACTTTCTTCGTAGACTTTTTCGCTGTCAACAAGAAGGCCGTCCATGTCAAACACAAGGGCTTTAATTTCGCTTTTCATGCATTTCCACCGCATCACACAGCATAATTTCCATCATGCGCATGCATTCTTCCTGATCAAACTGATGAGCCATTTTCTTATATTCTTCAACAGTTTTTTCCAGTTCGTCAGGATGTTCAATCCAGTAGTCAATTTTTTTTGTAAGGTCCTTTACGCAATTTTCGCGGAAAAGATTTCTTTGATCCAAAGCAAAAGCCTTTGTTGCACTTCGCTTTGCATTGTTAATAACTGGCACAAGCCCACAGCAGATTGCCTCTATGCAGGAAATCGCCTCAATTTCTATAAAGGCGGTATGCACATAAAGATTTGCCCTGTTAAGAAGTTCCACCAGTGCAGTACGGGAGTAAAATGTAAAATCTGCATCAACACCAAGCCGCAACGCAAGTTTCTGATATGAACGAAGGAATGGACCTTCTCCTGCAAAACAGATTTTTATTTCGTCACGATGAATAGATTTTCCAACAGCCTTAATAAGAAGCTGCTGAGCCTTTTCCTTACTAAAGCGACCAGAACATACGATTACAAATTTTTCATTTTTTCTAGAAAGATGATTGTTTTTATAAATTGAATTTACACCGTTAGAAATGATTGCGGCATTCGTCTTATGCTTTACAGCCTTTTCAAACACATCGCGGATAAATTTTGTGGGATAGTGAATGCAGTCGCAGTACTGATAAAGACCATAATAAAATTCCTTATAAATTGCCTTTGAAACCAGTTCGTTATTCTGAAGATGCACATGGGCGGAAACATTTTCTGCCTGACAGTGAAAACTTGCGGTAACGGGTTTTTCCAATTCCTTTGCAATATGAATTGCAGTCTGACCTATTAAAAGAGGAAGCTGAATGTGAACTACATCTGCATCCTTCATTGCATTGGCCAAAATATCATGATCCACCTTTGCAAGAGACACACCGTTATTTGCAATTATTTTATCCGCTACAGAGCCAAGGGAAAGCGTTGGCAAAAGACAGCGATCTTCTTCTGGAATGCCAGATTTTTCAAAATCGTTGGAAACAACTTTAACAGAATGTCCCCCCTTCTCTTTTAGAAAACGGATAAGATTTAAAGTTGCAACAGTAGTTCCATTATTTGGTTCACCCAACACATCGCATACAATTGTAATTTTCATATATGAACCTCCAGCAAAGAAGCAAGGTCATCCGCATTTGTAAACTGAATTGCACGAATTCCAAGACTGGCGGCTGCATCGCAGTTGTCTTTTCTGTCGTCAATAAAAACTGCATCCTTTGGCTCAACCTGCTCAGATGCAAGAATTATTTTCCAAAACAGAGTATCAGGCTTTGACACTCCCATAAGAAAAGAAGCATAGGTTTGATCAAAATACTGGTAGTCACCCCGTTCAATATGATTTGCATAATGACAGTCGATTGTATTTGTTCCACATACCACGCGGTTGCCCTTTTTCTTTAATTCACGAATTATTGCAACAGTTTTTTCGTTCAATACGGGATGAAAAAGCCAGTGCCACCAGTTGGTTAGAACTTTTTTTCCAGAGCGTTCAGAAAACTCTTTCCAAAATTCTTTTGTACTAATTACACCGTCAGAACAGAGTGAAAACAAATCTTCTCCCGAAGGCCTTTTACAACATGCACGAAATTCATCCTCAGAAATGCCAATAAGTTCGCAAGCACGGGGAAGGTCATTTGCAGTTGAGGTAACAACTCCGCCCATATCAAAAATGTAAAGCATATACACTCCGTTATTTTATTGTAACGACATTTTTTAAATCGTCAAACTGAACAAGTTTTTCTATGTACATGTCAGCAGCACCAAATCCGTAGGAAGCCCACACAAAAGGAATATGAGCCTGCCTGCATGCATCGCAGTCGCCCTGAGTGTCGCCAACATAAACAGGAGCGTGTAGATTGTTACGAGCAACAACAAGCTGAATATTTTCGCTCTTACCTTTTCCAGTATTTCCAAAACATTCAAAGTCACGGATATAGGGAAGAAGCCCAGTCTTTTCAAGCACAAGTTCTATGTACCCAGACTGACAGTTGCTAACAATAAAAAAATCTACAGAAGAAGAAAGTTCGGTAACGGTTTCTTTTACGCCTGAATACATAATGTCTAACTGATTTTCTTTAAGCGCAATCTGCTCTTCGGTACAACAGTATGACATGAGCATACTTCTTTTTTCTTCATCAAGTTCTGGCCATAGGTCAAAAGCAATTACATCCATCGTCTTGCCAAATTCTTTCTGAAGCATATCGGCATTAACCTTGCGGCACTTGAATCCGCTTGCGTCAATTGCCTTGTTCCATGCGACAGCAACTATACCCGTTGTATTCCAGAGCGTTCCGTCTACATCAAGAATGATTCCGTCAAAGCGAGTTGCATTTTCCATTTTTTTAGTATAACGGATTTCTTGCCCTTATACAATCGTCACTTTCTGCGGAGCATCATAAGGGATGTCGGTGGTATAACAAGCCCCTTTAGGTCGTTTGCATGAAAAGTTTTTCCTTCAAGAAGGTCTTCATAAAATCCCTGAGGACAATTTGAAATTTTTACGCATGCTGATTCAAAATCTGAATTAACCAACACAAGAATTTTTTCATCCGAACTTTCACGCCAGAATGCAAACTGTCTGTTCTGAATAAATTCCTTACGATAAGTTCCAGTTTGAAGAGCACTATTTTCTTTTCTTATTGTACAGAGTTTCTTTATCGTATTGAGCAATCCTGACGCATCAAAGCAAGGAGCAAGTTTCTGTGGAATGCTTTCTGTAAAGGGAGGAAGGCAGGGACGCAAATCGTAATCGTCATAGGCTCCCCGTTCACCCCGTATGCCATATTCACTTCCGTAATACACTGAAGGAATTCCGGGAATGCTGAACAGGAGGGTATAAAGAAGAGCAAGATGTTTCTCTGGATTTTTAACACTGCTACCAACGCGGTTTACATCATGATTGTCTACAAAATTATAAAGCAAAAGGTTTTTGTAAAGTCCTTCTGTTTCAGAAAATTCTCTGTCAAGATTATAGGAAAGTTCAAAAAGATTCTGATCATTAAGACTTGACCATAAGGCTTTGTAAATCTGATAATTTGTAACTGAATCAATTCGTCCCTCGCGAGCCCAGTCACAGTAGTTACCATGCACAACTTCTCCCATAAGCCAGAAGTTAGGATTTAGATTTCTGCAGAATGAACCAAGGGCATCTAAAAATGAAGGGCTTAAAACATCTGCAGCATCAAGGCGCAATCCATCAATTTTAAATTCATCATACCAGAACTTTACTGCTCCAAACAGATGCTCTTGCACGCTAAGATTATCTACATTCAGTTTTACTAAATCTTTACATCCTGCCCAGCCATCGTAGTCAAAACAGTCGCCAAAAGAACTCTGCCTGTCAAAATGAAGATTAGTATACCATTTGGTATACTGACTATTTTTTCCGTTCTGCTGAATATCCCTAAATGCAAAAAAATTTCTTCCTGTGTGATTAAACACAGCATCAAGCACAAGAGCAATTCCCTTGGAATGACAAGCTTCACTAAAGGCCTTAAAACTTTCGTTATTTCCAAGTCTTCGATCAACATGATAATAGTCAACAGTATCGTAACCGTGAGCAGAAGATTCAAAAATTGGTCCGATTAGAATTGCATTAAAACCTAAAGACTGAATGCGTTCAAGATCCTGAGTAAGGCGTTCAAAAAAGTTTCCGGCAGGACATGAAAAATCATTTTTACGGGGACAGTTACCAAGCCCCAATGCATAAATATGATAGAAAATTTTATCTGAAAAATTTGTATTCATAAAACACTCCTAAGAAGCTACACCATAAACAAAACTGTGCACAATCTGAAAAATCATCTGGTCATCTGATTTTAATTTTCTTTGCACACACTGAAAAGCTACCGCCTGAACCGTATTGCGAAAAAGCAGGGCATAAAGCTTTTCCTTTCCTCGCATGTTGCCAAACTCCGCAGCAGACTGAAGAAAGAAAGAGTCAATGCACGAATCAAGTTTTTTTATAACAGGCGCATACACACTCCTTGCTTCAGAATCATTTGGCGCATTCAGCAGTCCCACATGAAATCTGAAAAACATAGGATTTTCCTTTGCAAAAATAATTTGAGCCGTAAGAATGTTCGTGAGTCCCTTTATAAAATCTCTCTGATAAACGGCCGCATCTTTAACAGAGCGAAGAAGTTCTACCCCCCACTCATCCACAATCGCTTCTACAAGCCCCTGCTTGCTCTTAAAAAAATAGTACAGTGTAGGCTTTGTAATTCCTGCCGCATCACAAATCTCCTGCACCCCAACCGCATCATACCCCTTCACCGAAAAGAGCTCCAATGCAGCACTCAGAATACTTTTCTTACTATTATCAGATTCCATCTCTTCCTCCTTTGCTCTATACCGATTGGTATATAATATACCGTACGGTATATAAAATGTCAAGATAAATATTTGCTAAGTGTTGGGGTTTTATGCTTACAGGGGGCGCTGTGTGCTGACCGTTAGCATTATTTGCTGACTGAGGGCATTTTATGATTACAGTGGCGTTGGCTGCTGACTGGGGCACTACAGGCTGACGGTGGGCATTTTATGCTTACAGGGGCGCTGTGTGCTGACAGGAAGTCTCTTTGGGTAAGAGTGCGG
>CALCRU010000038.1 GCA_937894335.1 uncultured Treponema sp.
ATTATTCCCCATTTTACACCTCCGTGGGTGTCCTAATTTATGGGGTCAGTTCACAATTCCTAACCCCTTTGGATGGGACAGCTACCATCTTGAACTACTTTCCACCGTGGGACTGGGCTATATGGCGGCAGGATTTTCGGGATTCCAGGGGTACGGCTCTGCATTTGCAAACACCCAGATATGCATAATGCCAAACTCAAGCGGATTTCATTTGGGGCTGGGGCTAAGCTATGTGGTTTCGGCCTTTAACTTTGACGGTTACTTCACAAGCGGAGCAGGACTTTCCCTAAGCATAGGCGGAAAATTCGGAAGAAGGCGGTAGGTCCATAGGGGGGCAAAATCCTCCTCCAAGGGTTGCTAAAAGGGGCGTTTTCCGCTATACTTAACCAAATGAGGGGACAGGTCCTGTGTTTTTAAAAAGTCTTGAAATATACGGATTTAAATCTTTTGCCGACAGAACTCACATTAATTTTGCAGACGGAATAACAGCCCTTTTGGGTCCCAACGGCTGCGGAAAAAGCAATGTAGTTGACGCAATAAAATGGGTACTGGCAGAAAACCGCTCAAAGAATCTGCGTGCGGCAACAATGGAAGATGTCATCTTCAACGGAACGGAAACCCGTCCTCCACTGTCTCTTGCAGAAGTTACCCTTACCATAGCAAACGAAAATGGTCTCATTCCCGGCGAAGATCTGGAAGTTGCCATAAAGAGGCGACTCTACCGCTCAGGAGAAAACGAATACTTCATCAACGGAAGGCAGGCAACTGCAACAGAAATCCGCAAGATGTTCATGGATACTGGAGTTGGAAAGGCGGCCTACTCCGTCATGGAGCAAGGAAAGATTGACCAGATTCTTTCTTCAAAGCCAGAAGACAGGCGCTATCTGTTTGAAGAGGCGGCAGGTATAAGCCGAAGCAAGGCAGAAGTTGCAGAGGCAGAAAGGGAACTTGAGCGCACCAGGCAGAACCTTGCCCAGATTGACCTTGGTCTTGCAGAAACAAAGCGCAATTACGAAACACTTAAGGTTCAGGCAGACAAAACTGCAAAGTACAGAAAACTTACCGAAGAAAAATTCAACTACGAACTTGACATACAGCTTTTAAAGCTTAAGGACTTTACCCAAAGCAAGGCCCAGCACGAATCAAAGCGTAAGGAAGCGGAAGAAAAGCGAGATGCGGCCGCAAAAGAAATAGAAGAAATCTACAGCACTCTTAACGAAAACACCGACAAAATAAAGGCTCTGCAGGAAGAAGTAACTGTAAAGCAGCAGGAAGTCATTAAAATCTCTGCGGAACAAACTGGCAAAAAGGCCATGGAAAAGCAACTCCGTGACCATCAAAGCGAGCTAAGGGAAAAAGTGGGCCAGCTGGAAAATCGCATAAAGATGATTCAGGAACGCATTGACGAATACAATGAAGACATTGACAGTCAGAATGCAGAACTCCACGAAAAGAACAAGCAGCTTGCAGACCTTAACAAAAACATTCAGGGCTTTGTGGCAAACATTCAGGCTTCCTCCGGTCAGATAGACGAAAACGAAAAACAGATTGGAATAAACGGAGCAAAAATCCACTCACTGGACGACGAAAGACAGAAACTTCAAGAAGAACTTGCCGCCATCACCGAAGACATTGTTACGGAACTTGACGCAAAACTTAAGGATGCAGGCTATTCTTCTGCCTCAAACAGGGCCGCAAAGGAAAGCCTTACAACCCAACTGGAAAAAATAAAAATCTTTGCAACGGGAAGGTCAAACATATTCAGGGACTTCGCATCCCTTTCTTCCCATTCTGCTCAGGAAACGGCACGGTTTTCTACGGATGCTGTTCAGGCCTTTGAAGATTTGGGAAAAATGCTTGGTGAACTAAGCCTTGCCCTTGACGCCTACACAAAGACCACGCCCCAGTTCATTGACGAATTTCTTTCACCAGAAGGAATCATTACAAAGAAGAGGGGAATAGACACAAACATTCAGCAGAACATTTCCAGCGTTGAGCAGATAAGATCCGAAAACGAGCAGCTTGCAAAAACCAATGCCGCCCTTAGCAAGAAGATAAACGAATACCGCGAGACTCTTGAAAAACTCCGTGTAAATCAAGCCGGAATGAGTCAGCAGATTTTCTCTGCGGAACAACAGATTAAGACTCTGCAAAGAACGCTTCAGGCGGAACAGGTGTCCCTTAAGGAAAGGCAGGACGAACTTTACGAAGAAAGCCGCCGCCGTGACGAAATGGACGAGCAGATTGAAGAGCTTGGCGAACAGATTGCAGAACTTCAGCTTCAGGGAGAAAAAATCACTAGGGAACTTGAGCAACTTGACAGACAGATTTCTGAATGCAACAGCAAAGTAAGCGGAAAGCAGAACGCCCTGCAGAAGAAGCAGGAAGAAAAGAACAAGTATCAGGCTCAGCTTGAAAAACTTTCCGTGGACATAGTTCAGAACGAAACAGAAATACGCAATGTAAAGCAGAACTTTCAGGACAACTATTCAAGAGACCTTATGGAATTTGAAGAGCGCATGTATACGATTACGGTGCCCTCCTCCACCCTTAAAGAAAAACTTGCCCAGACAAAGCAGAAAATTGCAGACATTGGTCAGGTTAACCTTATGGCCCTTGAACAATTTGCAGAAGAAAAGGAACGCTACGAAAGGCAGCAGGCAAACTACAACGATGCCCAGAAGTCTCTTGAAAATCTTGTGCGCGTAAGTGAAGAAATCCGTAGCAAGTCGGCAGAAATGTTCCTTAACACATACCGTAAGATTCAGAAAAACTTCCACAACATGTTCCGCCGTCTTTTTGGAAACGCAGGACGAGCAGACCTTCGCCTTGTAGATCCTACAAATGTTCTTACTTCGGGAATAGACATTTACGCTCAGCCGCCAGGAAAGAAGCTTGAAAACATTTCGCTTCTGTCTGGTGGTGAAAAGACCATGACGGCGGTAGCTCTTCTGTTTGCCACATATCAGGTGCGCCCCAGCCCCTTCTGTCTTTTGGACGAGATTGATGCGGCTCTTGACGACACCAATGTTGGCAGTTTTGTACGCACCCTTAGGGAATTTGCAAATGTAAGCCAGTACATAGTCATTACCCACAACAGAAAGACCGTTATGGGTGCCTCTTCCATGCTTGGTGTTACCATGGAAGACAGAGGCGTTACAAAAGTCGTTCAGATAAAACTTGACGAAGACATGCTGAACGGAAAGGCCGTCTTTGACGATGACACAGAAGCTTTTGTTGAAGAGGAAGTTCCTCCCGAAGAAGGAATTGTCCTACCTCCACGACCGCCCAGAAGAGAACACAACCCGGACGGTTCGCTTAAGATAGTGGAGCCAAAGCCAGAAGCAAAGGAAGAAGTCTTGGAAGAAAAGGCCACGGAGGAACAGAACCAGAATGACAGTCAGTGAAGTGCTGGAGCCGGTTACTGATTTTATAAAAAAACAAAGCCGCCTTACGCTAACAGTTGTTTCTCTGCTCATTCTTTTTACCATAAGCGGAATAATCGTTGTATGCATACAGTCTTCAAAAGACACAAGAAAAAAGACTCTTGCACCCTACGACGAAACTTTCGTACCCATTGATGAATTTTTAGCCCCTTCCCAGCCATCCATTGTGGAAGACCACTACTATGCAAGGCAGAAGGACGGCATATGGGATTCTGACGATGAGGAGCGCTGGTTTACGGACATAGACCAGCAGTTTGTCGAGGAACTGTCTTCTGCAAATGACAAGCTTGCGGAATCAATAATAGGAGCCGCACCGTGAAAAAAAACTTTCTGCGAATCCTTTATGCATGCACCTTTGTAGTCTTACTTTTTGCCTCCTGCGAAACCCTTGACTTTGAAGGCGATGCAACCCCTCAGCAGACTCAGACAAGAACGACTCAGACTCAACAGACTCAGCAGACCCAAACAAGGACAACTCAAACTGCAAGACCAGCAAGCACAAGTACGACTCGCACAAGCACAAGCACTACAGAAAGCCAGCAGACAGAACCTGTACAGGCAGTGCAAGATGCAATAGAGGAAGAAAATTCCTCTCCAGCAAAAGAGGAGCAGACACAAGAGGCAGGAGAAAAAATTTCCGTCCAAACAGAAGAAGAAACTCCAGAAGCAGAAATTGTTGAACAGATCGAAGCCGAAGAGCCGGTAACGGACATTTTAAATGCAGAAGAAACAGAAGTTCCAAAAGACGATGATGTAATAGACAGCGACGAAGCCTTTTTTATGGAATACGAAGAAACCCTTCCAGCCTTAGCACAGGCGGCGTCACAGACAGGAGCAAGCAGGACTCCAGCGGCAAATACAAGCCCTAACGCCACACAGGCACAGTCAGCAAGAAGCACAGGCTCTAACGCCTCACAGTCAGCAGAAAATACAGGCTCTAACTCTGCACAGG
>CALCRU010000039.1 GCA_937894335.1 uncultured Treponema sp.
CCGTGACTGGAGTTCAGACGTGTGCTCTTCCGATCTCCTGCTGCTGGGGCTTCTGCTCAAGCGTAACCGTAACAGGAACATTGTCATCCCTCAAATACTGAAGGACAAGCTCCCTTTCTATTCGGGAAAGTTCTTTTCCTGTTTCTTCCTGCCACATCGGTTCTCCTCCTTAAAGCCAAGTAAGGCGCGATATTTTTACGGTAGCGTTTTCTTTTGAAAGCCAGACAAGAATGTCTGCTGTGTGGGATTCTGAATCGGAAAAAACAAGGCGTACGGGACACTGCACTATGGTGTCAGAAACAAAAGGCGTACCTAAATAGTAGGATTGTACGACAGAAGAGGAAGCCGGATTAAGTCCGTAGGATAAGGCAAGGTTTTCAAAGTCATACAGGAAAACCACAAGGGCATAGGCTCTGTCTGCCTGCATAAAGGACTCGGAACTATTCCAGCGGCTTTTTGTTCCCTCCATGTTTTCGCAAAAGGCCTTAAGCAGGTATAAAGTCTGTCCGTCCAAAGCAGAAGTATCAAGAGTTGTAAATCCGGGTAAGGAAGGAAAAACAGGTTTTGCTTCCTGCTCCACCGCCACAATGGTCTGCGGAGTAAGGGCAACGGACGGTGAGACCGCAATTTTTTTTTCTGAGCCAGAACTAGCCTGCTCCAGTTCCGAAGACCAAGCCACCAGGGAACTACGGGAGTGAGACAGTTCCTGAAGCGTAAGAGAAGACGGCAGTTTGGAACCGTCCACTGGCTGTGCACAAGAGACCACAGTAAGACAGAGGACGACTAAAAAGAGAATACCGTAAAAAAGACTTTTTCTTACGCAATGCATACTGCTACTATTATAACACAGTCTAACGGAAAAAGAAAGGGCTTTTTGTTCACAGTGCACACTGCTTGTAAAGCATCCGCAAAACTGATACAATGGCTCATCAAAAAACACACTTTAAACATGGAGGCTCTACATGGCACTTACTTTGGCAGAAAAAATACTGCAGGCACATATTATCGAAGGCTCAGTTTCCTTTACAAAGGGAGTACCCATAGAAAGGGGCACAGACATAGCCATAAAAATAGACCAGACCCTTACCCAGGATGCAACAGGAACAATGACTTACCTCCAGTTTGAAACGATAGGAGTTCCTCGGGTAAAGACGGAACTTAGCGTAAGCTATGTTGACCACAATACTCTTCAGACTGACTTTAAAAATCACGATGACCACCGCTATCTTCAGAGCGTAGCTGCAAAATACGGACTTTACTTTTCCCGTGCAGGAAACGGAGTCTGCCATCAGGTTCACATAGAGCACTTTGGAAAACCTGGCAAGACACTTTTGGGAAGCGACAGCCACACTCCCACAGGAGGCGGAATCGGAATGATTTCCATTGGTGCAGGCGGAATCGATGTTGCCGTTGCAATGGGAGGAGGAGCATTCCATCTTGCCATGCCTAAAGTCTTTGGAGTAAAGCTTACTGGAACCCTGCAGAAGGGCGTGGGTGCAAAAGACATTATTCTGGAAGTTCTTAGAAGGGAAAGCGTCAAAGGCGGAGTAGGCGCAATCTACGAATACTTTGGGGAAGGCGTAAAGAGCCTTACCGTTCCCCAGAGGGCGACAGTTACCAACATGGGTGCGGAACTGGGAGCCACATGCTCAATCTTCCCGTCAGACGCAACAACAAAGCGCTTTTTGGAAAGCATGGGACGGGCAGAAGCTTGGTCTGAGCAGAAGGCTGATGACGGTGCATCATACGATAAAATCATAGAAATAGACCTTTCTAAACTAAAACCTCTGGCAGCATGCCCCCACTCTCCCGATGCTGTAAAGGCTGTAGGAGAACTTTCTGGAATACCAGTAACACAGGTTGCAATTGGAAGCTGCACAAACTCTTCTCTTGATGACCTTGCAGCGGTTGCCGCAATCGTAAGGGGAAAGCACATTGCTCCGGGAGTAGAGGCAGGAATTGCCCCTGGAAGCAGAACCACTCTCCTTATGGCAGACAAGGCAGGAATTTTGGGCGACCTGATTAAAGCCGGATTCCGCATTCTGGAAAGTGCCTGCGGTCCCTGCATAGGTATGGGATTTGCTCCAAACTCTCAGGGTATTTCCCTAAGGACATTCAACAGAAACTTTAAAGGAAGAAGCGGAACTGCCGACGCTGGAATCTATCTTGTAAGCCCAGAAACAGCAGCTGCAAGTGCTATAACAGGATTTATTACTGACGCAACTACGCTCACCTACGAAGACGCAACATACACACAGAAGGGACGCATTTCACTTCTGGATGGAACAGACAGTCGCCTTTCTTCTGCAGATGTAAGGGAAGCTGCAACAGACGAGGGACTCCTTATTCCTCCTTTAAGCGAAGCCGATGCCGCAAAAGTTGAAATTCTTAGGGGACCCAACATTAAGCCCTGTCCACCTTGCAAGCCCTGCGAAGACAGCCTAAAGTTGCCCCTTCTTCTTAAGGCCGCAAACAATGTTTCTACGGATGACATAATGCCTGCGGGAACAAAAGTCCTTCCCTTTAGGTCAAACATTCCCGAAATAAGCAAATTCGCCTACGAGCGCATAGATCCTGACTTTTACAATAAGGCAGAAAAGACGGGATTTTCAGGCTGTGTGGTTGCAGGAGGAGAAAACTTTGGACAGGGTTCAAGCCGAGAACATGCTGCCCTTGGTCCCATGTACCTTGGAGTAAGAGCTGTAATCACCAAGAGTTTTGCCCGAATCCACAAGGCAAATCTTGTAAACTACGGAATTCTTCCCATAGTGTTTAAAAATCCTGCTGACTACGATCTGCTTACAGTTGGCGATACAGTTGAAATTACAGGAATTTTTGACAGCCTTAAAAAGGGAACTCCCTTCAACATCAGTGTAAATGGAAAGTCTATAGAAGGTGTAAACGATCTTTCCGAACGGAGCCGCAACATTCTGCTTGAGGGAGGACTTGCCTCCTACACAAGAAAGGGCGGACAGTAAGTCAAAAAACTTGCTTTTTAACGGAAAGTGGAGTATACTTATATTGTAGGAGGAGAATTTTCTGATGATTAACATTCACAACATAATGGAAGAACAGGTCATAACCCGTGTTAACGAACTGTACGATACGGTAAAAGCTAGCAATGCAGCATGGCTCTCCTGTGACTGCGAAAGCTGCCGGCTTGACACTGTCTGCTATGTCCTTAACAGGATTTTTCCCCATTATGTAGTAAGCGGACGGGGTGTGACCCACAATGTGGTATTCCTTAACGATTCTCAGATTGGCGCTGACATAGACAAACTCACTGTAGAAGGAATGCGCCTTGTAAGTTCTGCAAAGCGTCCCTACCACAGAAGTTCCAACAAAATCTCAGACGCAGTTCCCGAACAGAATACACCAGTATACAACTTTCCAACATTCATGGGCAATGTATTTGACGGTTCCACATTTGAGCCGCTGGTTAACGCTTCTGTTACTCTTAAAATAGAGGGCAGTCCCGCACAAATGATGGACATTACATGGTCAAATCCCTGCAAGACATTTGCCGCAACTCAGGGAAGTTATTCCTTTTGGGCAAAGCCTGTTATAGAAAAAGAAGAAGGAATCAGCAAGCTATTCCACTTTACCATTCTTGTAGAGGCAGAAGGCTACACTCCCGTAACATACGCATTTTCAGTTCCTCTAGTAAGCGAATGCTTTGACCGCAGGGAAGTTAATTCAACCTACAGCCTTAAAATTCAGGATCTCTTCCTCTTCCGCGAGGATGTTGACAATCCCATGGAAAACTAAATGGCTTACACCCAGACAATCGGCTATCAGGCCACAGCAGACGAAAAGAAACGCTTTTTAAGCCGCACCTACGGATGGATGGCTTTGGCCTTGATTCTGTCGGCGGCAACGGCTTATTTTGTTGCAAACAGCCCTACCCTCATTTTACTCTTGTGGGGGCACAATGCCCTAGGATTCTGGATTCTTGCAGTGGCAGAAATTGTCCTTGTATTCATACTGTCTACAAATGTGCATAAGATGAAGCTGGGAACTGTCGCCTTCTTCTTCGTGCTGTACTCAGTCATAAACGGAGCAACCCTTGCGTCAGTGTTTGCGGCATTCAGTCTTCCTACAATAGGTCAGGCATTTTTGTGTGCGGCGCTCCTTTACGGAACCATGAGTTTTTACGGTGCAAGGACATCTCGAAACTTGGCCTCTTGGGGGCGCTACCTTCTTATGGCGCTAATTGGCCTTGTTATAGTGGGCGTGGTAAATCTTATAATCATGCTCATTACAAAGCAAACTCTTGCTTGGATTGACTGGGTAATAGACATTGCCACCGTAATAATCTTTACCCTGCTTACAGCATACGACTCACAGAAAATTCTTAGGGCTGCAGAACATGCAGACGGAAGCGAGGCTTTCCAGAAGCTTGCCATTTACGGAGCCCTTGACATGTATCTTGACTTTATAAACATTTTCCTTACCATACTACGCATATTTGGCCGAGTACGCAAAGACTAAAATCTGTTAGAAAGAAAAAACTCAAAGAGCATAAAAAAAGGCACCCTTTTGCAGGATGCCTTTGTGTTTTGGAATTCCCTTACCTAATTACTTAGAGTAGAATTCAACAACCAGCTGGTCGTTAATCTGAACAGGGATTTCCTCGCGCTGGGGAAGGCTTACAAGCTTTCCTGAGAAATTCTCTTCGCTTCTTTCCAGATATGGAAGTGGAGCTTTGTTGTCAGAAAGGAAACTTGCTTTGAACTGTTCGTTCTTGCGAGACTTTTCTGCAAGAGAAATTTCTGAACCAACCTTTACAGTCATTGAAGGAATGGTCTGCTTTTTGCCATTTACAAGGATGTGTCCGTGGGTAACCATCTGGCGTGCCATGCGGATTGAGTTTGCAAATCCAATGCGGTACACAAGATTGTCAAGGCGGCATTCAAGGTTTACGATAAGGATTGCACCAGTCTTTCCTTCTGACTTGGATGCAATTGCAAAACAGCGGCGAAGCTGCTTCTCAAGGATACCGTAATAAGCCTTAACCTTCTGTTTTTCCATCAACTGAAGACCGTATTCTGAAGTCTTCTTTGTCTTCTTAAAAGCAGGATCTCCTGCCCTCTTCATAGCTTTGGGATTTCCACATACATTGACACCGAGGCGTCTGCATTCCTTAAAGCGTGGACCTCTTCTTGTAGCCATACTTATTGCTCCTTAGATACAATTCATGAAATAGACCGCGCGGACTTCAGCCGTGAACCAGAGGGGTTCGTAAGTAAACCGCAAACAGAACTACATCAATGCACTATATTAGCGTATTAGACTATTTTATGCAAGCCCCCCTGCATATAAAGAAGGCACTTGAACTGACCCCAAATTTTAGGACAGTTTAAGCAGCAACCTCGCTTGGAGTTTTC
>CALCRU010000040.1 GCA_937894335.1 uncultured Treponema sp.
TAAGAAAGTGAGCGCCATCCGTGGCGCATTCCTTAGGAGGATTGTTTGTGACTTATTTTTTTGAAACATACGGTTGCGAGATGAACAAGGCTGAAAGTGCGGCGGCGGAGCAGCTTCTTATTGCCCGGGGATGGACTCTGGCAGAAAGTGAGCAGGTGGCGGACCTTGTCGTTATAAACACATGTTCCGTCCGTGCCACTGCAGAAAGCCGCATAGTAGGACGCCTTGGCTATTACACAGGCTTAAAGGCCCTAAGAAACGCAGTTCCTGGCGCAAAAGACAAGACCCTTACCCAGGCAGCAGCCTTAGTAGCAGAAAAAGGCCCCGTTCCCCTTACAGTAGTAGTCATGGGTTGCATGGCCCAGCGTCTCCTTCACAGCCTTAAGGAAGAGTTTCCCGTGGTAGACTATGTGGTGGGCACCTACGCAAAAAACAGCTTTGGCAGCATAATAAGTGCCGTTGAGCGTGGCGAAAATCCCTTCGAACTGGACGAATCCCCTGCATACTCCTTTGCACCCCTTTCAGTAGAGCAGGGTGCCTTTTCTTCCTTTGTTCCCATCATGAACGGATGCAACAACTTCTGCACCTACTGCATAGTCCCCTATGTGCGCGGAAGAGAAGTCTCCCGCCCCCTAAAAGACATCCTCTCGGAACTAGACATGCTTTCTTCCAGAGGCATAAAGGAAATAACCCTGCTGGGACAAAATGTAAATTCCTACAGTTCAGATTCCCTTACATTCCCAGACCTCTTAAGGGCCATATGCTCCCACCTAAGGGAAAATTCTTCCCCAATAGAATGGATCCGCTTCGAATCCAGCCATCCCAAAGACCTGTCTGACGAACTCATAGAAGTAATTGCAGAAGAACCCCTAGTATGCAAAGGAATCCATCTTCCAGTTCAGCATGGCTCAACACAAATACTCCGCCGCATGAACAGATGCTACACAAGGGAAGACTATCTTGCCCTAGTAAAAAAAATGAAGGAGCGCATTCCAGACCTTTCCCTTGTAGCAGACATAATGGTAGGCTTCCCCGGCGAAACAGAAAAAGATGTGGACGATGTACTTTCACTTATGGAAGAAGTCCAGTATCAGAGTGCATTCATGTATTACTTTAATCCCAGAGAAGGAACACCAGCAGCATCCTTTGCAGACCAGATTCCCCTAGAAGTAAAAAAAGCCCGTCTCCAGAAAATTATAGACCGTCAGCTTGCTATAACAGGAGAAGTCTTAAAAAAAAGGGTGGGAAAAACAGTTCGCGTTCTGTGTGACACAGTAAGCCGAGACGACACAAGTGAACTTCTTGGCAAAACAGAGCAGAACGAGCGCGTGGCATTTAAGGCTCCCCAAAAACTTATAGGAAGTTTCTGTACAGTTCACCTAGACTCCCTTTCTGGCAACACCTTTAGGGGAAGTTTAGTTTAAAAACTCACCCTAAGGGGGAAAGCCTTCCCCCTGGTCCAAGCCCTAAGTCTTGGACGCACCCCCATCTCCTAGGGGCAAGCCCCTAAGACCCCACTACAATAGTTTTTTCTCTTGACTTACGCAAACCAGCGTTTTATACTTATCCTAGCATATAAAAACAAATTGCATACGAGGTGACTCATGCCCATAAAACTGATTATAGCAATCGCTCTTGTCGTCATTGTCGCAGTCCTTACAGGATTCAATCTTGGAAACACTAGCGATGTCTGGCTCTTTCACAAGTTTGAAAACATTCCCATCATCTATACTGCTCTTACCGCATTTGTGGCTGGTGTCCTTGTTACCCTGCCCTTTACATTTGGCAAGAAGAGGGGACGGAATCAAGACGAGGTAAAGCCCCTGAAGGTTTCCAGAAGGGAGCAGAAAAAAGCCTCTCCTGCCGCTGGCCTTAAGGGCGAAAGTTCTGCCTCTGAGCCTGCTGTAAGTTCCGAATCCGCAGAAAAATCCGACGGAAAAAATTCGTAAAATTCCTCAAAAAAGAATTTGACAGATGACCAAAGTGCCTTTATAATGGAGTTATAATATAACCCCTTGGGAGGCTCATAATGGCAAAAGTAGAACTGAAGGGTATTGGCAAAATCTACGACGGCGGTGTCCGTGCTGTACAGAATGCCAATATCACTATCGAAGACAAGGAATTCTGCGTTTTCGTAGGTCCTTCTGGATGCGGTAAGTCAACGACTCTCCGCATGGTTGCAGGTCTGGAAGACATCTCTGAAGGTGAACTTTACATCGACGGAGAAATGATGAACGATGTTCCACCAAAGGACAGAAACATCGCTATGGTATTCCAGAATTACGCTCTGTATCCGCACATGACGGTATACGACAACATGGCATTCGGCCTTAAGATTCGCAAGATGGACAAAGGCGAAATCCAGCGCCGTGTTGACGAAGCAGCAAACATCCTCGGTTTGAAGCAGTATCTCGATCGAAAGCCTAAGGCACTTTCTGGTGGACAGCGCCAGCGTGTTGCAGTTGGACGCGCTATCGTTCGTAACCCCAAAGTATTCCTTTTCGACGAACCTCTTTCTAACCTTGATGCAAAGCTCCGTGTTACCATGCGCGGCGAAATCGCAAGCTTGCACCAGAGACTGCAGGCAACAATGATTTATGTTACCCACGATCAGATTGAAGCTATGACAATGGGTACAAAGATTGTTGTTATGAAAGACGGTCATGTACAGCAGATTGGTGAACCTCTCTACCTGTACAACCACCCCATCAACAAATTTGTTGCAGGATTCATCGGTTCGCCGCCAATGAACTTCCTTACCGTTACAATCAAAAAGAACGGTGACAAAATTGTTGCAGACGAGGGAACTTTTGAGCTTACACCTACTGCAGAACAGCAGGAAGCACTTAAAGCGTATGTAGGCAAGGAAGTATACTTCGGTGTACGCCCTGAAGACTTGACCTATCAGGAGTCACCTGCTAGCGAAAACAACATGCAGATGAAGGTTACCAACAAGGAACCCCTTGGTGCAGAAACCCATGTATTCCTTGGAACAAAGAGCCAGAACATCATTGCACGCGTGCAGGCATCCTCTAAGGAAGGCTTTAAACTTGGCGAAACCGTTAACTTCAAGCCCTCTATGGAACGCTGTAAGTTCTTTGCAAAGAACCCGGAAGATTTGGACGAAGAACTCAACATCTGCGAAAAAATCGATGCTCCGTGGCTTGTAAACCCCCTCACAGGTGCTGTTGGATACGATAAGGTAACTATCGACCATTCAATCGACCCTGAGGAAGCAAAGAAGGCCGCAAAAAAAGCTAAAAAAGCTAAGAAAGCTGCAAATTAAGTTTGCCGCCTCTTAGGTGCAAGACCGTCGGTCAAAAAGATCGGCGGTCTTTTTTTTATCCTTCAGACCGCCCCTTACTCTGTAAGACTCCCGGTCAGCATACTCCTTCATAAAGCACCGCACAATGTTACCCGTAAGTTGTCTGAAAACGGGCGCGTAGTGGGAAAGGGTGTACGGACAACATCTGCACAAGCGAAGCGCGGAAGCCGTTGCCCGTACACCGTTTTTCACGAAAGCGCCCGTTTTCAGACAGTTACACGATTTAACATTGCGCAGCCCTTTTTCATTTGACGAACCCCATATGCCTGTGTTAAAATAGACTAAAGGCAACCTCTAAAACTGAAGTTTTTAGAGGCTCCCTAAAGAAATAAAACCATGGTGGGGTGGGAATGAAGCTTAATTCTGTCGTATTGTACAAGAACAATGCAGCCTTTGTTACGGCAGAAGTTGCAGGCGGAAAGTATACCGTTAAGTTCCAGACAGCAGAAAAAACTCAGACTAAGCCGGCTTCTTACGGCGAGCAGAATGTCCGTGACAAGGATGTCCTCTTCCTGTGCGAGGGTGGCACATCCCTTCAGTCTGTCCTTTCCTGTGCCCAAGTGGCTCCCCTTGCACAAGACATGTACGAGCCTTCATCCTCCAACTCCCTTTCTGAATCCGTAAGAGAGGCATGGGAACTCCTTTGCTCAGACGAAGAAAGCACCAGTGCGGAGATTTCATTTAGCGACCTGTGGGCCTTGATTCGCTCTACAAAAAATCCTGACGAGGCATATCTTATCTATTTGGCTCTTGCAAACACGGTTTACTTTAAGCAGAACTTGCGTGCCCAAATGGAAGGCCACCTTTCCTACAGTCCCCGTCCTCAGGAAGAAATAGACGCTCTAATTAAAAAGGCTTCCGAAAAGGGTAAGGAGGCAGAACTTCACCAACAGTTTATCCAGCGCCTTAAGCAACACAAACTGCTTCCCGAAGACTCACGCTACATGGGCGATGTAGAGGCTCTTGCCTTGGGTAAGACTGACAAAAGTCGAACCCTTCACGATGCCCACATAAAGGAAACTCCAGAGCGTGCCCACCGTCTACTTTTGGAAACCGGTATTTGGGACATTACAAGAAACCCTTATCCCGTACGCTGGGGAATCTCCCTGCAGTCTGCACAGGAAAGTCTTGGTCCTGCACCAGAAGAAGAACGCTACGAGGTTCCCGGTGAAAGTTACGCCATAGACAGCCAGTGGTCCGCTGACCCTGATGATGCTATAGGCTTTGATGGAAAGTATGTCTGGGTGCACATTGCGGATCCTGCTTCCTCAGTGCTTCCCGGTTCTTCCATTGATGAATCTGCTAGGGCAAGGGGGTCAACCCTCTATCTTCCAGAACGGACAAGTCGCATGCTTTCTGAAGAGTCCCTATCTGAATACGCCCTTGGACTTACCCAAAAGAGCAAGGCACTTTCTTTTAGAATCCTTCTTGCTTCTGACGGTTCAGTGGAAGAATGCACTGTGCTCAAGACTCTTGTTAGGGTAAGACGGCTTACCTACGAAGAGGCCGATGGAATGTCTCAAAGCCCAGAACTGAAGGACCTTTTCTTGATTGCGGAAGGCAACGAGCAGCGTAGGAAAAAATCAGGAGCGGTACAAATCACCCTGCCTGAAGTTCACATAAGCGTAGACCCTGAGACAAAAAAGGTAGACATAAGAGCTGACATTCACTTAAAGAGCCACGACCTTGTTCGGGAGATGATGCTTCTTGCAGGAGAGGGAGCCGCAAAGTTTGCATTTACAAACGGCATTCCCTTTCCTTTTGTAAGTCAGGAATCCCCAGACATTCCTCAGGAACTTCCACAAGGCCTTGCAGGACAGTTTAGGCTTAGAAAGTGCATGCGTAAGCGTTCCGTAGGTGTTACTCCTGCAATGCATTCCGGTCTTGGAATAGCAATGTACAGTCAGGTAACAAGTCCCCTGCGCCGCTATTCAGACCTTATTGCCCACCAGCAGCTTAGGGCCTTCATAGACGGTCGTCCCCTTTTGGACAGAGACACCATGTTGGAGCGCATAAGTGCAGGAGATGCCGCCGCAGCAGCAGCCCACAAGGCAGAGCATAAGAGCGAGCAGCACTGGACTTTGGTCTACCTTCTGCAGAATCCCAACTGGGAAGGGGAGGCCATATGTGTTGACAAAAGTGGAAAACAGCCACAGTTCTGTATTCCATCACTTGCAATGGAAACATTCTTTACACCTAAAGAGCAGGTCCAGTTGAATGATGCCGTGCGCGTAAAGGTTTTGGAAATAAACATAAGCGAACTTACCTGTACCTTCGTGCAGGTTTGACTTTTAGGAGATTGTGTATGTTCGATTTTAATTACATTTTTGGAAAATATGAAATCAGTTCTATGAACAAGGTTCTTACCTTTATTCCCAAGGTTCTTACCTACCTAATTCTTGTGGGAGTTTCCCTTGCCGAAGTCTTTATAGAAGAGTCTCCCGTAATGCTGGTGGTTTTCCTTGTACTGCTTTTGGGGCTTCCCCTTCTTTACCTCTTGCTGGAAAAGTTTGCCCTTAGGAACAGCCTGCTTGACTTAAAAGACTCTCTTGGTCAGGATGTGCATGTGGTGTTCAGCGGAGACAGCGTAAAGGTGCGCACTTCAAAGGATAACGAATTCGACATAAACAGCGAGCATGACATGAAGGACATCCGTAGCGTGTGGGAAACTGGTAAGGATTATTTTCTTTTTGTGTCACGAAACGAATTTTACACCCTGCCCAAGTCCTCCCTTAAGACAGGAACTCCAAAGGAATGCACCCTCTACCTTAAGGAAAAACTTGGCTCTCGGTACAAGAGACGCATAGCCCTTTAGAAAAACTTTCGCATATTGCCCTCCAGCGTTTTTTTTGCTATCATGCTACCATTATGATAGTAATGAAATTCGGCGGAAGTTCCGTCGCAAATGCAGACCGCATCCGTCATGTGGCATCCATTATCAAGGCCTACGAAAAAGAACGCCCTGTTGTCGTTCTTAGTGCCATGGGCGACACTACAGACCATCTGCTTGAGGCAGCAGACCTTGCAGTAAAGGGTACTGTAGACATTCATAAGGTTGAACAGCTTCATAGGGATACCGCAAGAGAACTGGGCATTACCGTTCCCGCCATTGACGAACTGCTTTCGGAATTAAAGACCCTCCTTACTGGAATAAGCATGCTTAAGGAACTTACCCGACGCACAAGAGACTATCTTGTGTCCTTTGGTGAGCGCATGAGTGTGCGCATTATGGCTTCATATCTTTCTTCTGGGGGAACAGCCGCTAGATTTTATGACGCATGGGACATAGGCATGGTAAGCGATTCCAACTACATGTCAGCCGAACTTCTTGACGAGGTTTGGGAAAACATACCCAAGGCCCTTTCTTCCTATGCAGAGGGAAGCCAAAAGGAAATCCCCATTGTTACAGGATTCATTGCAAAAGACAAGAAGGGAATCATTACCACTCTTGGACGAGGCGGAAGCGACCTTAGCGCAACCATGATTGGTGCTGCCATGCATGCAAAGGAAATTCAGACCTGGAAAGATGTAGACGGCATAATGACTACAAATCCACAGATTGTTAAGGAAGCTCGTCCTGTTCCCGAAGTAACTTACGAAGAGGCTCAGGAACTTGCCATGTTTGGCGCACAGGTTCTCCATCCTCGAAGCATGATTCCCTGCCGCAAGACAGGAACTCCAGTTAGGGTAAAGAACAGCTACAACATAGAAAGCCCTGGTTCACTCATTGTGGAATCCCACACAGGTGTCCGTCCTCCTGTAACTTCAATCACCACTGTAAAGGATGTGACCCTTATAGACATTCAGTCCAGCCGTATGTTGGGTGCCTCAGGTTTCCTTGCCCACATATTCAATCAGTTTTTAAAATGGGAAATAAGCATTGATGTGATTGCAACTTCTGAAGTTTCTGTAAGCCTTACCGTAAACACAAAGAAAGACCTTACGGGGCTTATGGAAGACTTGGCCCGTGTTGCGGAAGTTCATGCCAAAAAGAACAAGGCTATCGTAACAATCATCTGCGATGCTTCACATTCTTCACACATTTTGGAGCAGGCCTTTGCTGCTCTTTCTAAAAACGGTATAAATGTTCAGATGATAAGTCAGGGTGCGAGCAAGGTAAATATTAGCATGCTGGTAGAAAGTTCAGAAGCTGAAAAAGTTGTGCGCATTCTGCACGAAGCCCTGTTTGCATAGCAGGACCTTTTAGGGGGATGTATGAAAATTGCACTTGTCGGTTACGGAAAAATGGGACACATGCTAGAGCAGGCTTCCCTTTCTTTTGGTCATGAAGTTGTGGCGACAGTTGACCCGTTTGCCAACGATGCTTCCTGTAAGGTAGAGGCTGGAAATGCTTCTTCATTAAGGGATGCTGTTCTTAAAAACGGAGCGGAGGGAATTATTGAATTTACTTCTCCTTCTTCTGTTATGCAGAACATAGAGGCACTTCTTCCGTTAAAGCTCCCTCTTGTTGTAGGCTCTACCGGATGGACCGACAAAGAAGATCAGGTTGCATCCCTTGCTGCTTCTACAGGCGGAACCATAATGCGCAGTGCAAATTTTTCAATCGGAGTAAACCTCTTTTACAAGATTGTGGAGGAGGCTTCACGGCTTGTTTCTAACTTTGAGGAATATGATGTTGCTGTCTGGGAAATGCATCACAATCAGAAGGCTGACAGTCCGTCGGGAACCGCCCTTGATGTTGCGCGCAGGGTAATGGCTGGAAACTCTTCAAAGACAAAAATCGTTACCGATGCCTTCCATGAGCGTCCTCAGAAAAACGAACTGCATGTTTCTTCCACACGGTGCGGTTCTGTGCCGGGAACCCATACTGTCTTTTACGACAGTCCTGCCGACACCATAGAACTTACCCATACAGCAAGAAGCCGTCTTGGATTTGCAAACGGTGCTGTTCATGCCCTTGAAAACCTTAAGAAATTCCTTGATGAAGGAACTCTTGCTCCTGGAAAACTTTACGGAATGTCGGATGTTTTCCCCGGTATGTTCTAGAACTTCACGGTCTGGCTTTAGGCCAAGTCTAAAGTTTTTGTAAAATTCTGCCGAAAATAGCAGAGTATGAAAGTCCGTATTCTTAGTAAAAAAACACTGATTCTTGTACTCGCTATTTTTGCAGGATATTCCTGCATAGCCGCCCAGACACAGTCCTACACTGTCGTTAAGGGTGACACCCTTTATTCCATTAGCAGAAAGTACAGCATTGCCGTAAACGATTTGTGTTCGGCAAACGGAATTGGTCAGGACGGAGTTATAAAAGTAGGGCAGGTTTTGGTAATTCCCTCTGCAGGAGGAACTTCTTCTAGTGCGCCTCAGGAAATGTCAGCGGCCCCGGCGGTAAGGTCTTACGATGTTTACACCGTACAGAAGGGAGACACTCTTTACCGCATTGCAAAAGTAAACGGCATTACTGTTGATGAACTTAAAACACTTAACGAACTTACAAACGCCTCTGTTCTTAAGGTGGGGCAGACTCTTAAAATACCAGCTACAATAGTTGACACATCTTCCGTAACCCTTCCAGATTTGACTTCCAGCGATCCGCGCACATACTCGACAAAAAAGGGAGACTCTTCACTGGAGTGGCCTGTTCAGAATCCTACCGTAACATACATTCAGGGTAAGGTGAGCGGAGTTCAACTTAGCGCTCAGAAAAATGAGGCCGTTACTTCCATAAGAGCAGGCACAGTAATGTATGTGGGAAACTACCGTGGCTATGGTCAGGTTGTGTTTGTTCAGTCAAAGACAGGACACATCTATGCCTATGCAGGCCTTGGTTCAATTTCTGTTAAAAAGGGTGATTATGTGGTGTTTGGCGACACTCTTGGTACTGCGGGAACAGACAGCATAAAGGGTACTTCCCAGATTTCCCTTATGGTCTTCCTTAAGTCTAATCCCATTGATCCTGCTAAGGCTCCTAGAGGTTAGCCGCATCCATGCGGCTAACCTCTTCCTAGTTTTTTGCTTTGCAAAAAACTAGCGTTACCATATGATAAGAAATTGAAGCGCCATCCATGGCGCTTTTCTTTTTAGAGATGCGGCTAACCTCTTCCTAGTTTTTTGCTTTGCAAAAAACTGGCGTTACTTTATGGTAAGACTGTGAAGCGCCATCCTTGGCGCTTTTCTTTTTAGAGATGCGGCTAACCTCTTCCTAGTTTTTTGCTTTGCAAAAAACTAGCGTTACCTTTTTTTACAGTTGCAGACTTCTAGCAAAAAAATGCTTGCTAAAATCAGAATTCGGGTTATAATTAAAGCATACTAGAAAACAAGGAGTTTTTATGGCTAAAGGAAAAGATTACTTTGGTATGGGAAGACTTATCAGTGTTATTTTTGCACTTATTCCCGTAACATCATGGCTGTTTGGTGTGGTAACACGCTTTAAAGAGAAGAAATATGTTGCGGCAATACTTCGCCTAGTATTGGGCTGGAACATCATTTGGGTTCTTGACTTCCTGCTCATGCTCTTTACTGGAAGCATCCTCAGAATTCTTAATGTCTGAGTCTTATAATAAGATGCAAGACCGATGTGGCCTCCTGCTGCATCGGTTTTTTTATGCTGTTTAAAAAAGTTCCTGCTGTCCGGTTTCTGTAACTAGTGCCTTAAACAGATTTAGCCCCTCTTGCGCCTTGTAGTCTTTCTGTCTGTCTAGAGTGTCCTTTATTATCCGCTTAAAAACTTCCATGCAAACCCTTGCGTCATCGTCTGCTCTGTGTGCGGAACGAACTTCTATGCAGAATCTTTCTGCAAGGGCCTGCAGTTTGTATTTTCCTTTTCCGTTCTGTCCGTCATTTGCAAAATCGGGATAGGCCCATCTTGAAAGGGGCAGTGTGTCTATGACCTGATTCTTTAGGCAGGGGAATGACATGCGCTCAAGTTCTGCATTTATAAATCCCATGTCAAAGGGAGCGTTGTGGGCTATGAGCACGCTTTTCCCAATAAAGTTTAAAAAAGGAGGGATTGCATTTGCGGCAGGAGGACAGTCCTTTACCATTTCTGGAGTGATGTGGGTAAGTTCCACCAGTCGGGGAGGAATTTCCACCGGTGGCTTTATAAGGCAGTCGAATGTAGAAACTACGCCGTCAGCTGTAAACTTAACGGCGCCAATTTCCGTCAGAAAATCAGTTTCTTTTTTTAATCCTGTTGTTTCCGTGTCGAAAGCTACAAACACCGTGCCGCTGTAAAACAGGTTTGCAAGGTGTCTGTAGTTTCGGAACAGAGCAATTTTATTTTGCTGCATTTAAAACCGCATTGATTTCTTGGCAGATTTTGTCGCAGAGCTGGGCGGCGTCTTTTTTAGCGGCTGCAAGTGAATCATCGCTTGCAGAGGCAACTGGAGTTACGCTGTTTACATAGAACTTGATTTTTGGCTCAGTTCCGCTGGGGCGTGCGCTTACAATTGTTCCGCCTTCAAGGAAGAACTGAAGTACATTGCTCTTTGGCCAAGGAATTGAATTCTTTGCAGAAGGATTTGCAGGATCAAATTCTACGCTTTCCTGTACATCGCGGATTTTAAGAACTTTCTTTCCGCCTAGGGTTTTAAGTCCTTCGGTGCGGAGTTTTGTCATTATTCCGTCCATAATTTTTGGTCCGCTTACGCCTTCAAAGTACTTGCTAATTGCGCGGTCTTCAAAGTATCCGTGGGTCTTGTAAAGGTCGTTAAGACGCTCAAGAAGGCTCTTTCCCTTGCTTGTCCAGTAGAGTGTCATTTCGGCACACATTGCGGCGGCAGAAACACCGTCCTTGTCGCGGCAGGCTGTTTCTACAAGGTAACCGTAGCTTTCTTCCAGACCAAACACATAGTGTTCCCTTCCAACCTTTTCCATTTCTCCTTCTTCAAATGCAATCCACTTGAATCCGGTAAGAACTTCCTTTACGGCAACATTGTAACTCTTTGAAATTGCGTCTACAAAGGGGCTTGTTACAATGGAACGGATGAGCACTGGGTTTGCAGGCATCTTGTTGAATTCTTTTTTGGAAAGAAGTACATAGTCTGCAAGGAGAGCGCCCATCTGGTTTCCGCTTACAAGCACAAAGTTTCCGTCTTTGTCGGGGAAGGCTGTTCCAAAGCGGTCTGCGTCTGGGTCGGTTGCCATGACAACATCAGCCTTTTCTTTTTTTGCAAGATCAACAGCCATTTTGAGTGCTGGTGCTTCTTCTGGGTTGGGCTTTTCTACAGTGGGGAAGTTTCCGTCACCTTCGCGCTGTTCGGGAACAGTGATTACATTAAGTCCCAAATCTCCAAGAACCTTTTCTACATGCATTGCACCTGTTCCGTGAAGGGGAGTATAGACAACTTTTACGCTAGATGCCTTTTCTTTTATAAGCTCGGGGCGGTAAAGTTCGGCCTTTATCATTGACTGGAATTTTTCGTCAACTTCCTTATCGATTAAAACAAGCTTTCCCTGCTTTACTGCTTCTTCGCGGCTTATGAGTTTTGCTTCTTTTACGGCATTTACTTCGTCAATAATTCCCTTGTCGTGGGGTTCAACAACCTGAGCACCGTCTGCCCAGTATGCCTTGTATCCATTGTACTTGGGAGGATTGTGGCTTGCTGTTACCACTACACCAGTCTTGCATCCCAGTATGCGGATTGCATAGCTCAGTTCGGGAGTGGGGCGCATTCCTGTAAAGAGATAGGCCTTGATTCCGTTGGCTGCAAAAACCCTTGCCGTAATGTCTGAAAACTTGTCGTGATTGTTACGGCTGTCGTAGGCGATACATGCGCTTAAGGTTCCAGCCTTTGCTTCTTCGGGGAATGCCTTGATGATGTAGTTTGCAAGTCCCTGAGTTGCCTTTGAAATGTTAAGGGGGTTCATGCGGTTTGTACCGCCGCCCATTATGCCGCGGAGTCCGCCTGTTCCAAATTCCAAGCTGCGGTAGAAGCGGTCTTCTAGTTCTTCCATTGCACCTGGTTTATCTTTTCCTGCAACAAGTTCTTCAACTTCCTTGCGGAATGATTCGTCTTTTTCTTCTGCAATATACTGCTTTGCGCGGTCAAGAATTTCCTGTTCGTTCATACATCCTTCCTTATGAATTCAATCGGCGCATTGTAGCATATTTGTATTTTTTTTTCCAGTATGTAATTGACAGAATTTTATTTGTAGATTAAAAGTCTACCTTCATCCTGTAATGCTTGCACTGATTGCCTTTACCGTTGTTCTTTCAGCGTCAGTTTGCATTTTCCATACATGCTGTTTTTATACTTGCTGTGTTTACATACAGTTCCTGGCTCATCAGACTTGAAAAATGTTTGTTATAGAACAGATTGCGGCCCAGACAAACCTTCTTGCAATGAATGCCGCCATAGAAGCCGCCTATGCAGGAGAAAAAGGAAAGTACTTCAAAGAATAGGGCCGCCGTAATCAAGCTGACTCAGGAAATGGAAAAGTTTAAAATCTCCTAGGAAGGCCGAAAGGCTTACTTGCTGTTCATTTCCTCAAGATACTTTTGCATCTCGCTTTTTTCTTCCAAGTCTTCGTCCCTTTTGTCTACAGAATCCGCCTTTTGTATTAGTGAGGTTTCCCATTCCAAAAGCGAAGCCTCCTGATTTGGAGAGTCTCCCTTTACATCGCAGAGAATTCTAAATACTGGTTCAGTTCCGCTGGGCCTCATCCAGATAAATGCAAGGGGATTTTTATCTTTGTCAAAAAAGCGCACCTTTAGTCCGCCTGTTCCGTTGTTCCAGTCTAGAGTTCCTGTTTTTTCGGTAAGTCCGTTTGTGGTAACAGCATCGTAAAAGACTATGCCGTATTTTTCTTCAAGTTCGTCTTTTCGCTTGGCCCATTCGTTCTGGAAGAATTTTTGAAACCTTAGCTTAAGCTTTCCCTTGTCTTCGGTCTGAACCTTTAGTACCGCCCGCTTTTCGCTTACTCCCGTAGTGGTGTACTTGGGAAGAGTTGCAATTATGTCGGCCAGAGTAAACTCGCCCTTGTAAAGTTCTTCCTGTCCGCTCTTTTCGCACCACAGATGGAAGAGACCTTTTTTTACGGAACTGTCTTTGTTAAGGCTGTCCCGAATTGTAAGAAGTTTTACCAGTGCAAAAATTGTTGCAAGAGGATCACGAACGCTGGAGGGGTAGGTTATGTTTCCTCCGTTGGAGCCTTCTCCTAAAATGCGCACGCAGTATCCCTCGCTTCTTTTTTTTCTGGCAAGATTTACCACATTTGCCTCTCCAACTTCTGCACGGAAGACGCTGGCACCGAACGCGCTTGCAATTTCTTCTATGCGCATGGAAGTGGGGCAGTTGACGCTTACCGCAAGAGGCGAGTCATCAGAATTTTTTTTGTCATCTCTTTTCCATGTTTCGTAGGAAAGTTCCGAAAGAACGCAGAGAGCAAAAACTTCCTGAGCAGGAATGGGAAGGGCCTTTTTAAGTTTTTCGTTCCAGTAGACTATGTTTCCCCTATCACCATCGCAGTCAGGCATGTAGCCCAGCCTTACATCCGTCATGCCTATATCCTGCAGTTCTTCCATTTTTTTTGCGCAGTGTACCAGATTTTCTGGTTCTGGAATTATTGCATGCACTATTTCGCCTGGAATGTCGTTGAAGGAGGTAAAGTGAATTCCTGTTTCGCTTATGAAGTCCTTGTCTATGCAACAGGCGCGTGAAGAGCCGTTCATGTCGCACACTATGGAAAGCGGTGTTTCCTGTACCGACTGCCTTATGCGGTCAAAGAGGGCGTCCCTTTCTTTTGAGTTTTCGCTTCCGCTGATTACGGTTTTTATAAATGAACTGTATGCTTCAAGAGACGCCTTTTTAAACTTTGCGCTGTTTTTGTAAATTTGTGCTATGTCTTTTTCGGAGGCTGCATTTATGAGCATGCGAGCGTGGTCCTTTACATTTACAGCATTACATTTTTCTGTAAAACTTTCGGCCAGTTTTTTTGCTTCGGAACCGGGAATTACTCCGCCGTCGTTAAGTCCGAATTTTATTCCGTTGTGACCAATGGGATTGTGACTTGCAGAAATATAAAGAAATCCGTCCAAATCTCTGGCATAGGCCATTACTTCTGGTGCTGAAGCTGTTCCCAAATACTGAACCTTTATGCCACATCCGCATAGAGTGCGCAGAATTATGTCTGCAATTTTTTCTCCTGTGGGACGGGTGTCTTTTGCAACCGCCACTACAGGAGATTTTTTTTCAGTCTTCTGCGTAATGTACTGGGCAAAAGTTTTGGCAATAAGGGCACAGAGGCATTCGTTTGTTTTTCCAATCTGTTTGCTTCCGTCTTCTTCGTTACCGCTTTGGGCAAACACCTTTCGCCAGCCCGAGGCCGACAGTATCATGTTGTGTTCCATCTGTCACTCGTCCCCTTGGATTTATTCTGCGGGCACTGGATTTACAGGTTCATGCCTTGTAAAAAGGTTTACAAAAAATCCCTTTACGCTGTCCCATGCCTTGAATACATTCCATCCGTTTTTTGCAATGATGACTATTGCCGTTGCAACAAGAGCAATAAGCACTACGCACAAAATGAACCTTTTGATAGGGAACTTTTTCTGAGCAAATGGATCGTATGTGTCCAGAGTGGAATTCTTTGGACGCACTGCTGTCTTTGTAAGAAGAGAACCAAGTTTAAGACTTACCTTTGCGTTTCCGTTTACAGCCCATCCAGAGGCGTCAAGAATTGGACCGATGTTTCTCTGCCTAAGCTTCATCCACGCAAGGAACATGGAGGGAAGTGAAATGATGAGCAAAAGTCCTATGATAAACACAAAGGGCATGTAGGGTTTCTGGAACATTATGCCCAGCACCGTACCGACCACGGCAGAAATTCCGCTTACGGCAACACCTAAGGCTGCAACTGTTCCCAAATCTATGCCTTTCTTTGCAGTCATGTTTGTCTTTGCTTCTTCCGCAGCGGCTTTAGGCTTGTCTACGGCAGAGGCCAACTTGGAGTCAACCTTGCTTTCTGCATCTTGGGCGGCCTTTGCAATTTTTTCCTGAATCATTCTGGCAAGCTTTTTGTAAGGACTCCAGAAGGCCTCTTTTATGCTGATAGGATTTTCCACGATTTTTGTAATTGTAGCATCCCAGTCATTTCCGTCACGGTCATAGAAAAGTCCGTTTCTTCCTACCATAAGGTTGTCGCTGTTTCCTGCACTTACCATTGCCGCAATCTGCATAGTTCTGCCTTCGCTGGGTCTTTTAAGATCGCAGTAAAGAAGATAGCACTGGGCAAGGGGAGACATTGTAGCGTGTTTTGCACCATCGGTAACCTTAAAGCACAGGTCGCAGGAAAGTCCGTTAATGTAAAGTGTACCAGCCTGAAATACGGCATTTTTTGCAGGATCGTAAAAGTCTTCAAAGGAAACATAATTCCTTAGCAGGGTAACAAAGTCTCGGCGGTAAAGAATCATCTTCTTAAGGTCAAGGGTTGCAAGGGCAATTGGCGGATGTTTTTCTTCCTGTTCAAATGTCCAGGCAATAACCTGTTCAGCATCAGAGGCGAGAATTTCGTCCACCCTTTCCAATGGCAGTTCGCTTGCTCCGTTCTGGGGGCGTGCCTCGTACCACTTCATGTAGGGATCAAAGTCTGACTGAATTTTTTTCCATTCTTCGCAGTTAAGACCTGTCTTTCCTTCTCCGAAGATTGGTGCCACTACGGTCTTTGCAAATGTTTCAAGGGCGTCCTTCCATGCAGGGTTTGCACATTTTGTAAGAGGAAGAATTTTTTCTTCGTTTACGGCGGCTACAGGAAGTTGAATAAGTTTTTCCTTTGAAAGTCCGTCTGCAATTTGTGCGTTGAACAGATCCATTTCTTTCTGATGGAGGGTGTTAGAAATGTCGGTGCTGTATGAAGTTATTTCGCATCTGAGGAAGAACTCGTCAATTTTATCTTTTACTGAACGATATGCGCTTGCTGCGGCATCGGTGTTAAGGTTAAGAAAGAAAATTCCAGGGGCATCTTTTTGTGCGCTTTCACGCCATTCCTTTACGGCACGAATGTCTTTAAAGAAAGATTCAAACTGTTCCCTGTTTATTCCCTTTACTCCGCTGATGTCGTCGCAACCTCCTGTTAGGGTAACTATGTCTTTTACCACAAGGGCAGCAGCTTCGTCCTTAATTACTTCTGGGGGGATTACTCCGTCGCCGTTTATAATTGCAGGTGAAAAGAGCTTGTCGTTTACGGAAATGTCTGACAGTGAAATTTCCTTTGCATCATTTTTTCCCAGAATATCCAGCACAGCCTTTGCAGAATTTACTGGTGAATGTCCGCAGGCAAAGGGCTCTTCTGAAAGGGCTTCAAGGGGGATGCTGTCTCCTTCAGTCATGATGCAGGAGGGGTCTTTAAAGTACTTCTTTATGAAAGCAACTGCTTCAAGAATTTCGGCAACTCGTACGCGACCGTTTTTGTCGGTGTCAAGAAGTTTTAATGTTTCCTCGCTGAATTCGAGTCCAGTAACGGGGCATGCAAGGGCAACCCACAGTTTGGGGTCAAGAGTGTCCAGTTCAAGAACATCTTCTATTGAATTTATCTGTAACTGTAAAAGTCCGCCTGTTTGAACAAAATGCCAAGTGTGGTTTTTTCCTTTGATTTTCTTTGTCTTCATGGTTATGCTCCATATTTTGCGTGTCAAGTAAGTTTAAACAATCTGACTGTCCTTAGTCAAGACAAAGCATGGCAGGAAGAAAAAATGGCGTAACCTTACGGTAGGCAGAGCGTTTATTATACAGGAGGAATATGACCAGATGAAGCGCGCCTTACTTTCTTTCTGGATTGTCCTGTTTCTTACAGGAAGCTTTCTTTATGCTCAGAGTGTTCAGGGAGAAGAAAGGGCAAACATTGCCTACAGGGGTTCCCGCAATTACGAGCTTGTGGAACGCACTGATTTGCGCCGCTACGACAACGGAAAGTACATTGGACTTACCAGCCGCGAAGTCCGTTCCTTTATTACAAACAAGGGGGAACTTTACGACGGATTTTTTTATGTCCTGCAGCAGACAAAGCATGACGCGCGAAAAGTTAACCGAGGCATAAACGATTCAATTCCTTCTGTATTTACCATAGACGAAAACGGTGACCTTTGTATGATAGAAGACAACGGCTTTCCCTCCTTTAGAAGTTTTCCGGCTTTTACGGTTCACGAAGTTAAAAAGGGTGAGTCTTGGCATGCTTCGGCAAGCCGTGCTGTAGACCCTCTTGAAAAAGGCATATTTACCATACTTCCCATGTATGTTGAATACACCTACACGGGAGATTCCGTTACTGAATCTGGCGAAGAAGTTTTTGTTCTTACGGCAAAGTGGGCTACCCGTTACGGAGGTTCTGTCTGGGACGATGGGGGCGACCCTTCTCTGGTAAGCGCTCAGGGCTCTCACTCTGCAACAATGCATGTAAGTAAGGAAACTGGATGCGCCCTGGTGGTACGAGACAGCGTTGACGAGCAGTTTACTTATGCCAACGGAACTACGGTACGCTTTAAGGGAACAATCAGCCTGTTTACAAAATATCCTCCTGCAATAGACAGAAGCAAAATCTTTCCAGCTTTGGAACGCAGAGGAATCCTTACTAGCGAAGAGTCAGAGTCATTTATTTCGGGATGGCTTCCTTCTTCAGGGGGGGGCTCTTCATCTTCTGGTACTTCATCTTCAAAGCCAAAGGTAAGTGTTACCGGAAAAAAAGGCATATCTGTTTCTGATACGGATTCAGGACTAATGCTTACCATGCAGAACCTTCGCTTTAAGCCCGACAGTGCCGAACTTCTTGCAGAAGAAAAAGAGCGTCTTGACGATATTGCGGAAATTCTAAAGGAAGTTCCCGGCTCACTGTTTTTGGTGGAAGGTCACACTGCAAGTACAGGAAATCCTTCTGGAGAAAAAACTCTTTCTCTTGAAAGGGCTCATGCAATCGTAAACGCACTGGTTGCAAGGGGAATCCCCTTGGAGCAGTTTATATGCAGGGGAAGCGGAAGTTCAAAACCTGTAGCCTCAAACTCAACTCCCGAAGGAATGGCTCAGAACCGTCGTGTAGAAATTACCATTCTTGAATAGGACGATTTTTTGAGAGGCTATTTTTTCTGAATTGCGTATATTGCCTTTCGCGTAAGAGAACGGGGCAGAATTTTAAGGAAGAAGTGCATGAACTTTGCGGTTAAACCGGGGACGGCAATGGCCTTGTTTTTTATCAGCTTTTTATAGCCGTATTCCGCCACTGACTTTGCGCTTGTTTTTGTAAAAGCGTGGGCAAATGCGGTTCCATCCAGAGCTGCAAGTTTTGTAAAGCCTGTGTTTGCAGGACCAGGACAGAGGGCTGTAACGCAGACTCCGCTCTTCTTTAATTCTTCATGAAGGGACTCTGAAAGTGAAAGTACAAATGCCTTTGAAGCGTAGTATGTGCCCATTAGGGGACCGGCACTAAAGGCTGCAATGGAAGCCACATTCAGTATGTAGCCTCGGCCTTTTTCTTTCATGAGGGGAGCATAAAGCCTACAAAGTTTTAAAAGTGTTAAGGCATTAAGGTGAACCATGGAGTTTAGTTTTTCCATATCTGCACTGGCAAATTCGCTCCAGTCACCATAGCCTGCGTTGTTTACAAGAGTTTCTATGTTAAGGTCAAGTTTTTTTGTAAAGGAGAAGACTTGGTCAGCCGCATCATCGGAAGACAGATCCATGGCAAGTACAAAAGCCTTTATTCCAAAATCAGCTTCCAGTTCCTTCTTCATGTTTTCAAGAACATCAGACCTTCTGGCTACGAGTAGGACATTGTTGCCCTTCTGTGCAAAAATACGGGCAAACTCCTTGCCGAATCCACTGCTTGCTCCTGTTATAAGTACGGCATTTTCCATACTCTGAGTATAGCAAAAAGTAAAGACCTGTTCAATGCGTTAAGATGTTGCCTAGGTATGTAACATGTGTTATGCTCAAATTATGGAACCATATATTCACACGGTACACTATTACGAAACCGACAAAATGGGAATTACCCACCATTCAAACTATATCCGCTGGATGGAAGAAGCTAGGGTTGATTTTCTTAATCAGATTGGATGGGGCTTTGACCGCATGGAAGAACTTGGCATTGCTTCGCCAGTGCTTTCTGTTTCAAGCCACTACAAGCATTCCACAAAGTTTGCCGACAAAGTTCAAATTGAAGCCTATGTAAAAGACTGCTCTGGACTAAAACTTTTTATTGGTTACGAAATGAAAAACACAGCAACTGGCGAGACTGTCTGTAACGGAGAGACATCTCATTGTTTTATGACATTGGAGGGTCGCCCAATCCGTCTGCAGAAGGAGTATCCCCAGTTGTTTGAAGCCCTTGACAAAAATCGCATTGAACACTGTACTGGGCAAAATAAAGCGTAGTGAAAAAAATTCTTGTACTGACATTTTTTGCCTTAATCTCAGGACTTTGTGCCGCCTTACCAAGTGAAGGTTTTCCTTCTCTTAAGCCAGAAGAAATTTCTGGTGGACTTATGGAAGCAGCCCTTTTCTTTTCTGATGTCAGTCCCCAAAGCCAACAGGGCCGTTTAGTTCTTGAGGAGTATGCTGGGCTTTCTAAGGAAGTTTCTTCTCCCTCCTATATGTCACTTTCGGAGAGGGAAAGGGGAGAAGCAATTCTTACCCTAATGTACGAAAAAGTACTTGACCGCTACAGTCTTAAGCAGTCTTCCATAGAAGTAATGTTCAGGGAGGGTACTTACAACTGCGTGTCTTCCAGCGTGCTCTATGCCTGCCTTGCCCTTGATGCAGGACTTACGGTTTTTCCTCAGATGACTACGGACCATGCCTTTTGCACCATTCTTGCGGAAGGAAAAAAATTTGATGTGGAAACCACAAATCCCTACGGCTTTAATCCGGGAGAAAAAAAATATGCTTCGGCGGATTCCAATCGTTACGCTGTAGTGCCAGCCAGAGTTTACAGTCAGCGTAAGGAATGTTCCGTCTACATGCTTGTTTCTCTTATTGCTCAAAACAGGGCATCTGTCTTTCTTGAGCAGAAAAATTACGAGGCCCCTGTTACCCTTATGCTGAACCGCTACGCCTATGTAAGGGCCAACGGAAGTAATTCAGAAGTTCAGTCTGCCTTTGACGGATTTCTTACGGCATGCAACAATTACGCCCTTGAACAGCAGCGCAGGGGTGAATATGAAAAGGCTCTTGTATGGCTTTCCCTCTGTCGCGAAACTGATTCCTCCTACTGGAATGGGACAATGCAGTCTGCCTACGACAGCATAACAAACAACCGCATTGCAGGACTGCTTAATTCTGGGAACTGGCAGGAAGCCCAAAAATTTCTTGATGAGTTTTCAAAAAATCTTTCTGATTCCGCTCTTGCAAAATTTAGAGGATATGTTTATCAGAAATATGTTGAGCAGACCGCCTATTCCCTTACTCCCGATCAGGCGCTTTTGTTTCTTGGGAAACAAAATTCAAATCCCCTTTCAAAACAAAAGGATGCGGCCTCTCTTATTGCAAGTCTTACGGAATACATGTGGAGTCAGAAAATCCTTGCCGCAGAAAATACTGGAGACCATCTGTCTGCGGTGGCCCTGGCCGATGAAGCCCTTAAGGTTCTGCCCTCCAGTTCATACATAAAGAAAATAAGGCAGACCTGTTTGGACAACTATGCCGTCACCGTACACAACCGCTTTGCAGACTTAGCAAACTCAGGACGCTACGAAGAAGCCCTTGCAGTTCTTGACGAAGGCCTTTCTTTCCATCCCTCCAGTGCAACACTAAAACGAGACCGCCAAACTTTAATCCGCATGATGTCCCACTAACCTGTTTTACAAGAGAGTCTGTTTCCTTGCACCTAACATGCTTTTTTGCTATACTGCCACCCATGACTTACAAGGAACTTGAACAGCCAAAGGCCGGAGACCGAGTTGTAGTTGGAATGTCTGGCGGAGTGGATTCTACTCTTACCGTTTTGCTTCTTAAGGAAAGAGGTTGCATAGTAACTGGTGTTACCATGTCTCTTTGGAAGGGGGACCTTGATATGCCTTCTGACGGAAGAATCCTCCACGACAGTTGCTACGGTCCGGGAGAAGAAACCGATATTGCAGAATGCAGGGCCTTCTGTCAGGCTAACGATATTCCCTATTTTGTAGTCGATGTTAAGGAAGCGTATCAAAAAGAAGTTCTTGACTACTTTAAGGCTGAGTATAGGGCTGGTCGTACTCCCAATCCCTGCGTAAGGTGCAATCGCTTTATAAAATTTGGCGCACTCCTTGCAGGTATAAAAAATCTTGGACTGGAGTATGACTACTTCTGCACAGGACATTATGCAAAAGTTGTGCGAGCTTCTGAGCCAGTGGGAAGCTTGTACGGCATTTCTTCTTTGCCCCATGCAGACGAAACTCCAGCACAGATTGCTTTTTCTAGCGACAGGGCAAAAGACCAGTCTTACTTTTTGTGTCGCATACCGTCGGCTGTTTTGGAAAAAGTTCGATTCCCCCTTTCTTCCTATACAAAGCAGGAAGTTTTTCGCATGGCAAGGGAAAGGAGCATTGCTGCCGCAGAAAGAGAAGAAAGTCAGGATTTTATTCCAGAGCCCTTCCTTGAGCAACTCTTTAGCGACAGACCTTCTGTTCCCGGCGACATAATTGATTTGGACGGAAATGTTTTGGGGCGTCACAGGGGTATAGAGCATTACACAATCGGTCAGCGGAGGGGACTTGGTGTAAGTTCGTCACAGCCCCTTTATGTTGCAAACATTGATGCAGTGCGCAATGTGGTCGTGCTTGCCCATGAAAGCGACCTTTACTGTTCCGCCCTTATTGCAGAAGACATTGTTTGGCCTGCCGACTTTGATCCTAACTGTGCCTTTGAGGCTCTGGTAAAAATTAGACTTGCTTCAAAACCTGTATCTGCAAGGCTTGAACCTTATGCTCCAAAGTCTGAAGAAGAATTTACAGGTAAGCCTTATTTGGTTACTTTTTCGGAACCCCAGCGAGCAGTGGCTCCAGGTCAGTCCGTAGTGTTCTACCGTGAAGGTGTTACTGCTGGTGGCGGAATAATTGCAAAGGCTATAGGCAACCTCTAAAATAATTTTCTTACCGTACATCAATCGTAAAGGATGCGGTCTTTGTTCCCGAGGGAAGATTTGTAATGTCGGAAATAGTAACCGTAATTATGTTTCTTCCCGGCGAAAGAAATACTTCTCCCAAAAGTTGCCTCTTCTGATCGGGATAAACTTCGCTAAGAGGATAGTCCGCATTTCCATGCACGCAGAGTTTTCCGTCCACTTCGCGAAGGGAGTCATACTGAATTGTTTCCAATGAAACTCCGTTAACCGAAATGTTGGTCCTATAGGGAACCGCAACATCCTGCCGCTCCCTATAAAGTCTGTATGTTCCTGAAGAAAGACTTCTTGTTTGGGAAAGACTGTAGGAAGTGTTTTGTTTTGAAACCGCAGTTATGCTTCCCATTATGAGGGGAAGTTCCTGTCCAACGCGGGGCATAAGAACTCTAGGATTTATGGTAACTTTATTCTGTGTGTCCAGCACGCTAAATTCAAGACTGCTCTGACCCTGCTGCCATCCTGAATTTCCGCTAGTACCCAAATACATGCCGGCTTCAACAGTGGGGCTGGCGGTAAGTTCTTGGGGAATCGTTTCTCTGTCAAGGTTTCCGTATACGGTAACAATGTCGTTGTCGTGGGAAACAATTATTGCGTTTCCTAAAGTTGACTCAAACCATCCGAAGGAATTTTCATGTTCCGAAATTACTGCAAGAACCTTACCGTCATCGGCAGCCTTTATGTCCGAATCATTTTTAAAAATCAGGGATGATTCTAGAGTGCCTCCCCTAAGTTGGGCAAAGTAGGAGTAGAAGGAATCTGATGCTGCTTCTTCCTGAGGCCAGTCAAAGGCAAGAAGGGGAACTGCAATTACTCCGGAGAGGACAAGAAAAATCAACATAATTTTTACCGAGGCTTTCATCTGCTTCTCCTATGAACGGGTAACTCTTACCTTTGAGATTTTGTTGTTTTTTCCCACAAACAGGGCGTCACCCCTTACCTGAATGAATGCGCTGTCTGCTTCAAAACTGAATGAGCCTGCAATGTAACGGGCCTCTTCCAGAATTGTAACTGTGTATGTGGAATCTTTTTTGCTAAGGACATATGCAAAATCTGATTCGTCGGATTCTTCAATCTGAATCACTTCGCCGTCAATGGGAATCATGTAGTTTTTTGAGGAGTTTATGTTTACCGATCCCAGCCCCTGGTCAGTGTCGTAAAATACTACAGGATGCCTTGAGCTAAATTTTACCAAAAGTTGTCTGCTGGTGTAGTCGCCTATGTAGTCGTGGTAGATTATCTTGCTTAAGTCGCCGGTTTTTCTTGCCACCACAATGCGCTGCCTGTTCTGTCCGCTTATGCATGCAATGGTGTTGCCGTCGTCAGAAATTGCCGCACCCAGTATGACCTGTGACTGAGAGCCTCCGGGGGTAAGGGTCTGGTTTTGCTTTCCGTTTTTTGTAAAGGAGACGAGGGAGCCGTCTGCAAAGCCTATTATGCGTCCGTTTTCTGAGGCAGAAAAAGCCGTGATGGGTGAGTATCCTTCGTACTGCCAGAGCTGTATGCCACCTTCTGTGTATTCGGTTACCGATGTTCCTCCGGGAAGAAATGTAAAGATTCTGTTCCCGTCAAAGTAAGGATAGCCTGGAACATTAAGAACATGCTGTTCACCTGTCTTGGCCGAATAGTAAATTGTAGCCGTGTTTCCCGAACTGTAGGAGGCGTAGTAGTTTGAAGAAATTGTACCTTTGAATGGAAATGAAATTGAGCTGACTATTTTTCCGTCCTGAGTAAAGTAGCCCATGGTCTGACCCAACTTAAAGGGAATGAGGATGTCGTCTTCAGAGGCAGTCTGGGGTGTGCGCTGAATGTCTTCGCTCCACTCCTGAGTAAGTTTTAGTTCCGTGTTTAGGGGACGCACCGCAAGCAGTACATAAAGCACGCAGAAGACAACTGTAAGTATTATGGGAAGCCTGCTCTTTTTCTTTTCTTTCATAGCCTTATTATATAGAAATCCAAAACCGTCTGCAAGATTCCTACTTTACAAGCAGTTTGTAGGCGTCAAGTTCTGTGGGAGCCTGAAGCAGGGAATCCCTCAGTTCTTGAGACTTAAGCTTAGTGCTAAAAAATGACAGTGTCTGGAGATAGTAGCTGTGCTGGTTGTGGGCTGCCGCAATCATGAAGAGAAGCCTTACCGGAATGTCGTCTATGGGTTCAAAGTCGGTGATGTCGGTTTTTGAAATGCCCACTGCCATAACTAGGTCGGTAACGCTTGCGATGCGCACATGGGGTATGGCTATTCCCCTGCCTATGGCCGTAGACATAAGGGACTCCCTGTGGATGATTTCTTCCTGCAGTTCCTCGGCGTTTTTTACCTGAGGGGCAAGGGCAAGTACCTGAGACAGTTTTACAAGGGCATCGTGCTTTGTGGAATAGTCAAGGAATACAACCCTTTCTGGAGAGAGTATGTTCTTAACCTGCACATCGATTTTTTCTGTGCGGGGGGAAGAAAGACGCTCGTTTACCCAGCGTTCAATTTCAGATTTTTTAAAGCGCCATACGGTACCAATTTTTCCGCTGGGAATTTCGCCCTTCTGTGCCCAGTCGTATACGGTGCGCTCGCTTACCCTAAGATAGTGTGCAACTTCTTCTATTGTGAGAATATCATCTTCCATGACATTTTTTTCCTTCTTTTTGCAAAGGGTAACATATTGTACGCTTTTTTGCAAGAGAGGTGAAAAGAGGCTATATGAGGGTGACAGGAATGCAGGACTGTCTTACTGACCGTAGAGGAGGGGAGGCTCTATGGGAATCCACTTGGACTCGTCGTCCTGGTCTTGGGCAACTTTTCCCCATGTAAGTCCTGTGGCTGTGGTTTCGCCCATAAGATACTGCTTTCCGCTTACGGTATAACTGTGTCCCGGATGGCTTGAGACAATTCCTGCTATGGCGTGGCTGTATTCTGCGCTTACGAACATGAGGGAGTCTACATTCATTTGCCTAAGGAGAACAAAAAGCAGCATGCTCCGGCTGTCACAGTCGCTTCCCCCTCCCTGCAAAATAGAAGGTATGCTGGCAAAGTCGCTTACGGTCTTTTCCCTTTCGTAAGACATTCCCTGAGTCCATGTAAGCAGTTTTTGAGCCAAATCAGTTTCGTCGGCACAGTCTGGAGAAATGGCATTGTATATGTCAAAGGCGGCCTGTTTTGTGCGCTGGTAGCTGTCTCTAAAAATCATCCTGTAGTAGCGCTGCCATGCTTCTTTCCATAACACACTGGTCTGGTAAAGGCACATTACATCAAATTCTCTTTCAATAAGATATTCCGAAGCCTCTCTGTCCGACGCGTTCATGCTTGTGGTAAAAGTCTTTCCGTCTATTGTAAGGGTACATTCAGTGTCTTCCTCGCTAGGAGGGTATGCGTATGCCGTTATGGGACCTGCCTCAAAGTAGGAACCCCTGTCTATGCAAAGGGAATCTAGAAGGCTTAGCATGTAGTTCCAGCACTGGTCTGCCTTGGTTTCTTCGCACCATGTAAAGAGAACAATTGTACCTGCGTCAAAGGCAAGCTGAGAGGCAACTCCTGCACCCTGACATTTTTTTCCGTTCAGGCTGATTGTAAATGTTGCAACTGCTGCCTCGCTGTTCCTCCAGTCAAAGCATTCGCTTGCACCATCTGCTCCCAGTGCGTCTAGAGTCTTGTCCAAAGCTTCCTGTGCAGTGGGATAGCGGCCGTTTTCGTATACGCGGAGAATTGCGCTTACGGGAAGTACTGCGCTTGCAAACTGATAGGCTGTTCCCTCATCGTTTTTTGCCTCAAGGTAAAATCCTTCGGGAAAGTCTACGCTGTATCCGTAGGATGATGAGTATTGTTGGCTTGCAAAGAGTTTTGGAGCGGACAAAAGGAGGGCCGCAAGTGCAATGAGTCTATACATTCTGCAAGTTCTAGTGCTTGTCATTTTTTTTCACCTCGATTATAGTGTCGGAAGATGTTGCCCGTTTCCATACTGTTTGAAGATAACGAACTCCTCCTTATAAACAAACCTTTTGGCCTTCCGGTACAAGGTGGAGCAGGAATTTCTCATTCTTTGGATCAGGAACTGTCTGCTTCTTTGGGCTATAAAATTCATCTGGTTCACCGTCTAGACAAGGACACCAGCGGACTGATGATTGTGGCAAAAAATGCCCAGTCGGCGGCAAAATGGACAAAACTAATTTCTTCCCGTGGGGTAAAAAAGGAATACCAGGCCATATGCATAGGGCTTCCTACTGTCTCAAAGAATTCAGGGAGCGGAACCCTTACCACAAGCGTCATTGCTCACGGCAGGGAACAGGAAGCAAGAACCGACTTTACCCTTATTTCTAGCGGAAAAGTGGGAGACATACAGCTTTCCCATCTGTCTCTCAAACTTGGAACAGGTCGTATGCATCAGATTCGCATTCAACTTGCCTCTTCTGGCGCACCCATTGCAGCCGATGACCAGCACGGCAACTTTAAACTGAACAAGAACCTTCGCAAACTGGGAATAAAAAAACTCTGTCTAGCGGCGGTAAAACTTACACTTCCGCTTTCTGACGGAGAAAAAGTTTTTGAGGTGCCTCTTCCAGACCACATGAAGGAAGCACTTTTACTCATGCAGGGGGACGGCGGTGCAGGTTGACTTAACAAGAGGTTCCGTCCTTAAAAACATTGCAGTGTTTTCCCTTCCTTATCTTCTCTCGTACTTTTTGCAAACTCTTTACGGAATGGCTGATCTTTACATAGCAGGTCAGTTTAACGGTGCGGATGTAATCAGTGCCGTCGCAATAGGAAGTCAGGTTCTTCACATGCTTACCGTTATAATCGTGGGGCTTTCCATGGGAGGCTCCGTGCTTATAGGTCGTGCCGTGGGTGCAAAGGATGAGTCCAAAGTGTCTTCCACTTCTGGAACAATGATTGTACTTTTTGCCTTTTTTTCTGTAGCGCTTACAGTCATCCTCCTATTTTGTGTAAATCCCATAGTAAGTCTCATGTCTACTCCAAGGGAATCTGTAAAGGAAACAGAACTTTACCTTACCATATGTTTTTCTGCGCTTCCCTTTATTACTGCCTACAATGTGATTGCATCTCTTTTTCGCGGACTGGGAGATTCAAAAAGTCCCATGTTCTTTATTGCCTTTGCCTGCATTTTAAACATACTACTGGACTTTGTCTTTATGGGTGTCTTTGGAATGCAGGCTTCCGGGGCCGCCCTTGCTACTGTTATTTCCCAGTTTGCAAGCGTTGCAGTTTCTTTCTTTTTTATAAGAAAAAAACGCTCAGGGCTTAACATAAAAAAGGAAGACCTAAGGCTGAATAAGGGAGTGGCCCTTTCTCTGCTTAAGATAGGACTTCCTGTTGCCTGTCAGGACGGATTTATTCAGGTTTCTTTTCTGGTGATTACCATAATTGCAAATCGTCGTGGTGTAAGCGTTGCGGCAGCGGTGGGCATTGTAGAAAAAATAATCAGTTTTCTTTTTCTGGTTCCCTCTACCATGCTTTCTTGCATTTCTGCCATTGCTTCCCAGTGTCTTGGTGCCGGTGAGTGGGGCAGGGCAAAAAAGACCCTCTTGTACGGAACCTGCATTGCCGTAGGAGTGGGTGCTCTGTTTGCGCTTTTGGGTAATCTGTTTTCTGAAGCCGCGGTGGCCCTTTTTACCAAAGATGCAGATGTAGTTCGATTCGGCTCTCAGTACTTCCGCTCCTATGTGCTAGACTGCATTGTGGCGGCAGTGCACTTTTCCTTTAGCGGATATTTCTGTGCAACGGGACTTTCTCTTGTTTCCTTTATTCACAATGCGCTTTCCATCGTGCTTGTGCGCATACCTGGTGCATGGCTTTCTGCAAAACTTTGGCCCGACACCCTTTACCCCATGGGACTGGCCGCTCCCCTTGGCTCACTGCTGTCAGCCTTAATATGCGTGGCAGTCTTCCTTTGTTACGAAAGAAAGAAAAAGTTTCGCAACTATTCTGCATCATAGGCTTGTTTTTCCGAGAGTCTTCTGTTTCTCTAAATACTTTCTCTTTCCTCTCCTTACCCTGGCTAAACCTGCAAATGCTTATATTGACCTCCCCCAAAAATAGGTATATACTTAAAAATATATTAAATTTTTAGGGGTAAGACCGTGTCTGAAAATTCAACCGCCAAATCGAAGAGAGTTCCGCTTGCAGTCAAATTCCTCATCATGTTTGTAATCGTCGTTTTGTGCGCAATTACATCGACCGGAATCATAGCCTATAAGTCCGCATCAGATGGAATGCGGCAGAGTGTGTACAAGCAGCTTGATGCTGTGTCTTCTGATGTTGCCCATCAGATTTCAGCAATAAACGAGCGCCACTTCCAGACTCTTCATGCTCTTGCAGCCCTTGACTTTCTAAAGGACGACTCCAAAACCCTTTCAGAAAAACAGGCTGAACTTTCCGCTGTAGCAGCCGCTGTTGGCGAAAACGCGCAGAATGTTGCATTTTACGACAGGGAGGGTAACGCAATTACGGCAGATGGTCGCCTTATGAATTTTGCAACCCGACCTTATTTTTCTCAGGCATTTGCAGGAAAAGATTTTGTTTCTGATCCAGCATACAGTACCGTTACAGATTCCATTCTCCAGCATTACAGTGTTCCTGTTTACGCAAATAACGGTTCTGTATGTGGAACTGTTGTTATGGTCATTTCTGGCAACGCACTTTTGGAAACCATACTTAAAAACGACTTGGGTGGAGGAATGTTCCCTTCAATCATCAACCGCGTTTCTAAAGTTACTGTTGCAAATGCAAACGCCGACACTGACGAAAACGCAAACGAAGGCGAAATAGACGGCGAAACAGGATTGGGTCTTGTTTTGAATCATATTTTTGAAGGACGCTCTGATGTGGAGGACTTTACCGACCCCAACATAGGCGTTCACTTAATTGCTTCCTATAAGCCCATTGACAGTACAGACTGGACTGTCTTTGCAGTTGCTCCTTACGACTTTTACTTTGCAGCCCTTAAGGGACTTCAGATTAAACTTATAGTCATAATGATTGTTGCCATTATTGCTTCTATACTGATTGTAACTTTCTTTGTTCGCGTACTCATAAAACCCCTTAAGACCGTTAAGGATTCAATCTCTACCATTGCAAGCGGAAACGCAGACCTTACCCAGCGCATTGAGAATACTTCCAACGATGAAATTGGCGATGTGGTAGACGGATTCAACTCTTTTGTAGAAAAACTTCACGGAATTGTTTCAAACCTGCAAAAGTCAAAGAACTCCCTTACAACTGTGGACCGGGATTTGCAGACAAGTACTCAGGAAACTGGAGCCGCTATTTCCCAAATTATTTCAAACATCAAGAATGTAAATGCTCAGGTTCTTAGCCAGGCTGATTCTGTGCAGGAAACCGCAAGTGCCGTTAACGAAATAAGTTCAAACATTCAGTCTCTAGAAAAGATGATTCAGGCTCAGTCTGCATGTGTGTCAGAAGCTTCTTCTGCTGTAGAGGAGATGATTGGAAACATTAATTCTGTAAATGTTTCTGTGGGTAAAATGATAACTTCCTTCAATCACCTTTCTGAAAATTCAAATAACGGAATGCAGACTCAAAAAAATGCAAACGAGCAGATTCTTCGCATTGTGGAACAGTCCCAGATGCTGCAGGATGCAAACGTGGCCATTGCAAGCATAGCAAGTCAGACAAACCTTCTGGCCATGAACGCCGCAATTGAGGCAGCCCATGCTGGTGAGTCAGGAAAAGGTTTTGCTGTTGTTGCTGACGAAATTCGCAAACTGTCCGAAACTTCTTCTGTTCAGTCAAAAACAATCGGTGCGGAACTTAAAAAGATTCAGGACACAATTAAGGATGTGGTGTCTGTTTCTGATGCAACAAACACCGCCTTTACTGCTATCTCTGCAAGTATCGAAGAAACCAGTCAGATAATTGACCAGATTAAATCTGCAATGGAAGAACAGCAGACTGGCTCAAAGCAGATTATTGGTTCGCTGCAGACAATGAACGATTCCACTTCGGAAGTTAAGGCCGCATCTCAGGAAATGACTAGGGGTAACGAACAGATTCTTGCCGAAGTTCAAAAACTACAGAATGCAACCGAAAGCATTAAAGACCTTATTAGTGAAATGCATTCTGGTGCAGAACGAATTACAGAAACAGGCGAATCCCTTTCAAAAATTTCTGGTAATGTTGCAGAAAACATCCATCAGATTGGAAGCGAAATAGACCTGTTTAAGGTGTGATGAAAAGTGTTACGGCTTGACACAATTGCCACACTTTGCTATATTAAATTAACATTTTAATTCAGTTTAAGATGGAGCCCCAAAAAGGCTCCATTTTTTATAGGAGAACTTTTAATAGTGGAATACACGGAACGAAAAGACATTCCATACTTTACCGACTGTGCCGCCCTTGTAGAAGATGCAGGGTGCCTTCTTTTGGAACTTCAGGTTGTTCCCCAGCACGGTAATGTTCATGTTTCTGCCGTTATTTCCTTTTCAGACGCTTCAAAAGATATTAGCGTTGCAGACTGTTCAAAGGTTCATCATGCGCTTGCTCCAAAACTGCTTTCCCTTTTGGGAATAGACGAAGACCATCTTTCCATGGAAGTAAGTTCTCCCGGACTTGAGCGAAAGCTTAAGGATGCCTACGAATTTTCCCTATTTACAGGAGCGGCCGTTAAGGTGTGGGACAAGACTGAAGGTGACTGGAGGTCTGGTGTAATAGAGTCTTCCGATTCCAAGCAGGTTACATTAAAAGCAGAAGATGGCGGAACTTTTTCTGTTGCTTTTGAAAATATAGCTAAGGCGAAATTATTAAACACATAAAGGGGGCTTGATATGTCAGAAATGGCAGATGCAATCCGTGCGCTTTCCGCAGAAAAAGGAATAAGCGAGGATTCAATCAGGCAGACGATTGAAAACATGATTAAGGCTGCGTACAAGAGAACGTACGGAACCGCTGACAACTGTATTGTTTCCTTCAACGACGACATGACCGATGTAGCCGTCTATTCACGCAAGGTGATTGTTGACGGTGTATACGATCCTTCGCAGGAAATTGAACTTGAAGACGCTCTTAAACTGAGTCCCGAATGTGAGGAAGGTGACGAGATAGACATTCTTGTTGACCCCAAGGACTTTGCCCGTTCCGCAGTTTCTACAGGAAAACAGGCTGCTCATCAGGCTTTGAGCGAAAGCTTTAAGGACAACCTCTACAACGAGTACAAGGATAAAATTGGAACAGAAGCTATTGTGGGGTATTACCAGAGGGAACACAACGGTAACATTTATGTAAACCTGGGAAAGGTAGAAGGCGTACTTCCTGCAAAGTACCAGAGTCCCCGTGAAACTTACGAAAAGAACGACCGCATTAAGGCTCTTATCGTAGACATAAAGCGCACCAACAACGGCATTCAGCTTGTTCTTAGCAGGACTGACCCCCGTCTTGTAGAAAAACTTGTGGAAACGGAAGTTCCCGAAATTGGCGAGCAGCACATTGTGGGAATCCATAAAGTTGTACGCGAGGCTGGCTATCGTACAAAGATTGCCGTCTATTCAAATAAAATTGATGTTGACCCGGTTGGCGCATGTGTAGGTCTTAAGGGTGTGCGCATTCAGGCGGTTATCCGCGAACTTGAGGGTGAAAAAATTGATGTCCTTAAGTACGATGAAGACCCCCACGAATTTATTAAGAATGCCCTTTCTCCTGCAGAGGTAAAGAGGGTTGTTATTCTTGACCGTGACAAGAAGGAAGCCCTGGCAATAGTGCAGGACAGCCAGTTCTCTCTTGCAATCGGTAAGCAGGGACAGAATGTACGCCTTGCAAACAAACTGTGCGACTGGGCAATTGATGTTAAGACGGAAGAGCAGGCCGCAGAGCTTGACCTTACAGAAGCAGACAGCCGCAAAGCTGCCGAGACTCTGTTTGCAGAGCAGCCTGAGCAGGAAGAATACGAAGAAGTTACTGCCGTATCCCAGCTGCCCGGAGTTGATGCCCGTGTTGCAGACCTTCTTAAGGCTAGCGGAATGGATGACATTGAAGCCTTTATTGCCGCCTCAAAAGACGGTCGCCTGCTAGAAATTGAAGGTCTTACAAAAGAAGATGTGGATGCTGTCAATAAAATTATCAGCGAATCTGTTCAGTTCGAAGATGAGGATGACGGATCTGATGCAGGAGAGAGTGAAGAAGAGGGCTACTTCTGCCCTGAATGCGGTGCACGGATAACGCTCGACATGACGCGCTGTCCAAAGTGCGGTGTTGAACTGGTATTTGAAGAGGACTAAGGATAGAACATGGCGGATGAAGCAGAGAAAAAGCCTGGATTTGTATTGAACAAAAAAGAGAAGAAAAGCGATTCTCAGAGTCAGCAGACGGCGACCCCCGAACGCAAGAAGGTTGTCGTTGTAAAGCGAAAGCCCAGCACAACGGAGACCAAGAAGGACGGAATTCGTGTTGTTGCAAAAAAGGCATCTGAGTCATCCGCCAAACAGCCTCAGGAACCTCAGAAGGTGGCTACAGCAGTACAGGCTGCAAAGTCAGAACCTACTGAAGAAAAGAAGGATGCAGTTCGCACTTCCACAGCACCTGCAGAAAGTGCAAAGACCGAAAAGCCCCAGCACACAACATTTGAACTGCACAGCGCAAGACCAAATGTTAAGGCCGGAAACTTAAGCGGCTCTTCTCGTGGACGCTACGGAAACGGCGGTTACCAGAAGCGTGACGGCTCCTCATTTACTGGCGCTCAGGCTCGTGAAGGATATCGCAACAGCGAAAACCGAGGCGGCTATGGCGGACAGGGCAGAAGCGGTTACGGTGCCGGCGGTCAGAACAGACAGGGCGGCTTTGGAGGTCAGGGTCGCGGTGGCTATGGTCAGAACAGACAGGGCGGCGGTCAGGGCGGAAGACCAGGTTTCGGTTCTAAGCCAAGCATGGGCGGTCGTTCAGGATTTGGCGGTCAGGGTGGAAGACCCGGATTTGGCTCCAAACCAGGCATGGGTGTTCCACATCCCTCATACGGCGATGCTTCCCAACTTAACGGAAACAAGGGTCCTGCAAAAAAAGTTTTCAAGGGCAAGAAGCAGGTTTACAACAGAAAAGATCAGGAACAGGCCTTTGACGAGGAAGAACTTTACCAGAACAAGAAGAAGGTTGTTGAACCCGCAAGTTCAGTTCCTGAAAAAATAGACATCTTTGAAACCATTACGGTTGCCGATCTTGCAAAAAAGATGAACCTTAAGGCAAGCGAAATAATCGGCAAGCTCATGAGCATGGGCGAAATGGTTACAATCAACCAGACAATCGACAGCGATACGGCTTCAATCATCGCATCAGAATACAACTGCGAAGTTCATCTTGTAAGCCTTTACGACGAAACTGTTATCGAAAGTGATTCTGGTAAGGAAGGGGGAGTTCACACTCGTCCTCCTATCGTTACAGTTATGGGTCATGTTGACCACGGTAAGACAAAAACTCTGGATGCAATCCGCAATACAAATGTGGCTTCTGGTGAAGCAGGCGGAATTACCCAGAAGATAGGCGCATATCAGGTTTCTACTCCAAAGGGTGACATTACTTTCCTTGACACTCCTGGTCACGAAGCCTTTACTATGATGCGCGCCCGCGGTGCACAGATTACAGACATTGTAGTTCTTGTTGTTGCCGCTGACGATGGTGTAATGCCCCAGACTCTTGAGGCAATCCATCATGCAAAAGATGCAAAGGTTCCAATTATTGTTGCCGTAAACAAAATTGATAAACCCGAAGCAAATCCCGACAGGGTAATGACTCAGCTTTCTGAACAGGGACTTACTCCCGAAGCATGGGGCGGAGATACTCAGTATGTAAACATTTCTGCCCTTAAGAGGGAAGGTATAGACGAACTTTTGGATGCGGTACTTATTCAGGCGGAAATGCTTGAACTTAAGGCTCAGTTTGACTGCCGTGCCGAAGGAAAGGTTGTTGAAAGCCGCATAGATCAGGGCCGAGGTGTTGTTGCAACTGTTGTAGTAGAGCGTGGTACCCTTCATACGGGAGATCCCTTTGTTGCAGGAATTTATTCTGGTAGGGTTCGTGCCATATTTAACGACAGAGGACAGAAAATTAAGGAAGCAACTCCCTCCATGCCAGTGGAAGTTCTTGGCATAGAAAACATGCCTAACGCAGGCGATCCCTTCCAGGTTACAGAAACAGAACGAGATGCTCGTGCCTTTGCCGCAAAGAGGCAGGAACTTAAGCGCTTTGAGGACGCAAAGGCTGTTAAGCGCGTAAACATTGGAAACCTCTACGAGACAATAGAGCAGCGTGAAGTTAAGGAACTTAAAATCATTATCAAGGCTGATCTTCAGGGATCCGCAGAAGCTCTCAAGACATCTCTGGAAAAACTTTCTACTTCAGAAATCAGGGTTGCTGTTATCCACTCCAGTGCAGGTGCAATTAACGAAAGCGATGTTTCACTTGCCTCTGCAGACGACAACGCAATCATCATCGGATTCAATGTTCGTCCTACTCCCAAGGCAAAACTCCTTGCAGAAAAGGAAGGCGTAGAAATCCGCAAGTACAACATCATCTACAAGTGCGTGGAAGAAATAAAGCAGGCTATGGAAGGCATGCTGCAGCCAGATACAAAGGAAGAAGTTACTGGTATGTTGGAAGTTCGGGAAACTTTCCGCGTTCCAAAAATTGGACTTATTGCAGGATGTTATGTTACCAGCGGTGTAGTAAAGCGCACCAGCAATGTAAATGTAATCCGCGATGGTGTAGTTAAATTTACTGGTTCTGTTGCTTCCTTGCGCCGCTTTAAAGAAGATGCAAAGGAAGTTAAGGAAGGCTATGAATGTGGTCTTGGCATAGAAAACTGGCAGGATCTACAGGTTGGCGACCAGATTGAAGCCTTTGAATTTATTCAGGTTGCTCGCAAACTTGGAGAAGCCCTTGTGGACGAGCGGGCAGAAATGCTTTCTAAGCAGAACGCCCAGAACGAAGATTCTTCCGACTCGGAGTAGACTATGGGACAGTATAGGCTTGAGCGTCTGGGGCAGCAGCTCCAGCAGGAAATTGCAACCATGCTCCTTCGCCACGAAATAAAGGATCCCCGTGTAAGCGAGTTTCTTACCATAAGTCGTGTGGAAGTTGCAGGCGACCTTTCTTGCGCTAAAGTGTATGTGTCTTCTTTTATGGATGACAATTCTGTAAAAAAAGGCGTAGAAGGTCTTAAAAATGCAGCGGGATTCATTCAGTCTTCCATTGCAAAAAAACTCAGCATATATAAGTTCCCCAAGTTGAATTTTGTAGCCGACTTTAGCATGAAGGACGGTTACAAAATGGTAAAGAAACTGAATCAGCTTGAGTCAGAAGACAGAGCCGAAAAATCTGATGAAGAAAACTAAGGGGTCGCTTCCGCCGCCGTCAGGTCTGGTTCTTTATGCAAAGCCTTCTGGACTGACAAGTTTTTCTTCCTTGTGGAACATAAAGAAAGCCCTTGGCACTGATAAGGTTGGCCATACTGGAACACTTGACTCTTTTGCGGACGGACTTCTTGTGGTGCTTTCGGGAAGTCTTACTCACCTTGTTCCCCACATAACATCATTTGCAAAAACCTACAAGGCAGTTGTGTGCTTTGGAAGAGAAACCGACACTTTGGATCCAACAGGCAGTCTAGTAAAGACGGGAAAAGCCGTAAGCCGCCAACAGGTTGAATCAGTCCTTGCTTCCTTTACAGGTGCAATAATGCAGGAGCCTCCCCTTTACAGTGCCCTTCATGTTGACGGTAAAAGGGCTAGCGACCTTGCTAGGGATGGTAAATCTGTAAAGATTGAAACTAGAGCGGTTTTTATTTATGAACTTTCACTTTTGGATTTTAAAGAAGAAAGCCCCCAAGACCCGTGCTCTTATGCCCTTCTTGAAGTTACCTGTTCTAAGGGTACCTATATTCGCTCTCTTGCTCGGGACATTGCCCATAAGTTGGGAACGGCAGGACATCTTCTTGCCCTTCGCCGTACTGCTGTTGGTCCCTTTAGTCTGGATGAAGCGGCCTGTGCAGACAGGTTGGGAGACTTTTCCATTGGTGCAGAAATTCCTCCTGTAAAAAAAGATGACAAAAAAACTTTTGAAGACATAAAATCCCACTTTATGAATTTTACCCCACAGCTTGCTTCTGTCTGCGGTTTTGAATCTGACATACTTAAGGCGACCTCCGAAAAACAGTTTGCAAACGGCCGCCCCTTGTATTCTTCCATGTTTACAAGACTGGGCGTTTCTTCTGTAGAAAGGCAGACTCTTTGCGCAAGGGTAAGCACTTCTGTAAAGACGGACAGAATAGCGGTTTTTTACGAAGACGGTGGCTTTGCAGGCATGATGGAAAAATCAGACGGAAGGCTTTCTTACGGATTTGTAGTTCCCCGTGTAAAAAAGGAATTTAGAATTTTTTCATGGGACGACATTACTGGAGGAAAATTTCCTGTGGAATGGCAGAGCAGGGGATGTGCCCTTTCTGTAGGTAGTTTTGACGGAATGCATGCAGGTCATGGTGCCCTTCTTGAAGCCGTAGGCAGGCAGAATCTTGTAAGGGGAATCGTAACTTTTACTTCTTCCGTTCACAGCAGGGAAGAGGGGTTTGAGGGCTGTCTTACAAGTCTTTCTCAAAAGCTTTCTGTGTGCAGGAAAAAGGGTCTTGACTTTGCCATAGTAATTGACTTTTCTGAGCATTTTAGTAAAATGGAAGGACAGGATTTTATATCTGTTCTAGTGCGTCAGTGCGGTCTTAAATTTCTTGCAGAAGGAAGTGATTTCCGCTGCGGATATAGGGGTGCCCTTGGCGTTTTGGGCTTAGAGGAACTTTCTTCTTCTTTAGGTTTTTCCTTTATGCCTGTCCCGGATGTTCTTGTGGAAGGCGAACGGGTAAGTTCTTCCCGGGTAAGGCGGGCGGTTTTAAATGCAGACTTCATGCTTGCACACAAACTTCTGTCCAGACCCTTTGCCTACGATGCGTCTTCCCTTTCATGGAAGGCTGGGGACGAATCTCAAGACGGACTTTGGGTATATGCGGAATTAAAATCCGAACAGATTCTTCCGCCCTGCGGCATGTACAATGTCGTCATAAAAACGGAAGATTCCGTCCTGCATGCCTCCTGCTCTATAGAAGAGGGAGGAAATCGGCTGGGGCTTTTTGTTCCGTCACTTTCCTTTGCACAGAAGGTACTTGCCGTTGAATTTGTTTCTAGAACTTAAGACGGCATTAAAACAGCAATAATGGCGAAAGGTCTTAGGGCTTTTTTCCATGGTAAACATAGAAGGAGTAAAAACTATGGCACTTGCAAAAGAAACGACATCATCAATCGTTAGCAAGTTCGGTGCAAACGCAAACGACACCGGCAATGTAAAGGTTCAGATAGCTCTGCTTACTGAACGAATCAAGGAACTTACGGCTCACTGCCAGCAGTTTCCAAAAGATACGGGTGCTTCCCGCGGTCTTTTAAAATGCGTAGGACAGAGACGCAAGATGCTGAAGTACTATCAGCGTAAAGATCTTGATGGATACCGCGCTCTTATTAAAGAGTTGGGAATCCGTAAGTAAGGAACTAAGAGGCTGTCTGGAATTTCCTTCCAGGCAGCCCTTTGTCGTAATTAGAGCAGGGTGGTATTACACGCTGATTTTTTTCTGCTGATAGACAGTTGAATCCGTCATCAGAAATGAATCAACGTAAAATAGCCGCCTGCAAAAAAATCCTAAGGAAGGAAAAATGGTAGAAAGAGTAACCAGAAAAATCGGTGATCAGGAACTTATTCTTGAAACTGGAAAAATCGGAAAACAGGCAAACGGTTGTGTTTATGCCCAGTTCGGTGGAACTGCAATTATTGCAACAATTTGTGCTTCAAGTGATGTTCGCGAGGGACTTGATTTTGTTCCCGTAACAGTTGACTACAATGAAAAATTCTATGCCGCAGGAAAAATCCCTGGAGGATTTGTAAAGAGAGAAGGTCGCCCCAAGGATAAGGAAATTCTTGTAAGCCGCCTTATTGACCGCCCAATGCGCCCTCTCTTCCACAAGGAATTTGGTCGTGAGCTTCAGATTGTTCCTACATGTGTTTCTATTGACGGTGTTAACCCACCAGACATTCTTGCTGTTATTGCTTCAAGTGCAGCAGTAACTATTTCTGACATTCCATTTGACGGTCCTGTTGCAGGATGCCGCGTTGCATACATCGATGGCGACTATGTAATTAACCCCACTTACGCCCAGCAGGAAAAGGCTAGCCTTGAAATTGTTGTTGCCGGTACAAAAGACGGTTTTACAATGGTAGAAGGTGGAGCAAACGAAGCCTCTGAAGATGTAATGCTTGGTGCTCTTGAAAAGGCTCAGGGCTTTATTACTGACATGTGCCTTTTGCAGGAAGAACTTCAGAAAAAATGCGGTAAAGAAAAACTGCCACTTGCTCCACTGAATGTAAAACTTGAAAATGCAGAAGCCATTGAAGCAGAAGCAACACCCCTTATGCAGGAAGCCTGTTTCCAGAAGGGAAAGAACGCACGCTACGAAGCTGTTAAAGCTGTTAAGACTCAGATTGCTGCCAAGTATGCAGAACAGCTTGAGGACGAGACTCAGAAAAAACTCTTTGACGCTTTGTTTGACGACATTCAGTACCGCCTGCTCCGCAAGAGCATTCTTGAAAAGGGTCTTCGCATTGACGGTCGCGGAACAGAAGACATTCGCCCCATTACATGCGAAATCAATGTACTGCCTCGTCCCCACGGAAGTGCTCTCTTTACTCGTGGCGAAACACAGTCTTTGGCTGTTACCACACTGGGAACTTCTATGGACGAACAGGTTTATGACGACATTGAGGGAGACCGCAGCGAAAACTTTATTCTGCACTATAACTTTCCTCCCTACTCAGTTGGCGAAGTAGGAAAACTTACTACAGGACGCCGAGAAATCGGTCACGGAAATCTTGCACGCCGCTCACTGGCTCCAATGATTCCTAGCCGCGAGGAATTCCCCTACACAATCCGCGTAGTTTCAGAAATTATGGAATCAAACGGATCTTCATCTCAGGCTTCTACTTGTGGCGGTTGTCTGTCACTTTTGGCCGCTGGTGTTCCCATGAAGAAGATGGTTGCTGGTATTGCAATGGGTCTCATTACCGAAGGTGACGAGCAGAACCCGTACAAGAAGTATGCAATTCTTTCTGACATTCTTGGCGAAGAAGACCACCTTGGCGACATGGACTTTAAGGTTGCTGGTACTCGCGATGGAATTACCGGTTTCCAGATGGACATTAAAATTGCCGGTGTAAGCATGGACATTATGCGCAAGGCTCTTGATCAGGCAAAGAGGGGAAGAAATCATATTCTTGACATTATGGAAAAATGCATTTCCAAGCCTCAGCCCCTTAACGCCACAGCACCAAAAATCGAAAGCCTTAAGATTCCTGTTGACAAGATCGGCGCCCTTATTGGTCCCGGCGGAAAAAACATTAAGGCTCTGTGCGCTCAGTACAGCGTAAAGATTGACACTGGCGATGACGGTACCGTTACAATTTACGCCTCCAACGGAAGCAATGCAGAAGCTGCAAAGAAGGCTGTAAAGGGTATTTGCGAAGATCCAGAGCCCGGCACAATCTACAACGGAACTGTAAAGCGCATCATGGACTTTGGCGCATTTGTAGAGATTCTTCCAGGAAAAGAAGGCCTCTGCCACATTTCCAAACTGAGCCGCCAGCGTGTAGAAAAGGTAACTGATGTTCTTAAAGAAGGTCAGGTAATTCCCGTTAAGCTTCTTGAAGTAGACAAGATGGGACGCCTTAACCTTTCTTACATTGATGCTCTGGAAGCTCAGGGTAAGTAAGTTCCTTATCCGCTGAACAGACCCGGTTTTTCAAAGTCATTTGGAGAACCGGGCTTTTTGCTTTTAGATGCAGATGATAGAAAAACTGACCCTTAAAAACAATGTTGTTCTCATAACCCAACAGGTGCCTTCTGCAAAGTCGGTGTCTGTGGGCTTTTATTTTTTAAGTGCAGGAAGCCGTTTTGAAGATGAGTCTATGCGAGGTGCTAGTCACTTTTGCGAACACATGCTCTTTAAAGGAACTTCTGGCGGCGAAGAGAAACTTGAGCGTCACGACATTGCCGTCCTCTTTGACCGCATGGGGGGCTATGTAAACGCCTTTACCGAGCGGGACGATGTGTGCGCCTACTGTACCGTTCCAGCCCTTCCAGGTAACCTTCACCGGGCAGTTTCCACATTTTGTTCCATGGCCACCCACTGTAGTTTTGACCCTCAGGAACTAGAAAACGAACGCACTGTAATCCAAAACGAAGTTGCCGCTGTTGCCGATGATGCAGAAGAAAGCGCCTTGGACGCCCTTGCCCAGACCCTGTGGCCTAATCAGCCCATAGGTAAATCCATTACGGGTACCATAGATCATGTTGCCTCCCTTACAAGAGAAGTCCTCCTTGACTGGTACGAGCAGAAATTTGTTCACGGTGAACTGGTTGTTCTTGTCTGCGGAGCATTTACATCCTCCGAAGAAAAGGACATGAAGAGTCTGCTAGAAAGCCTACCCCTGCATGCGCCTCCAGTAAACTATCCTTTGCAAAGACGGATTGACAAGCCTGCCCTTTGGAATGCAGACACGGTGTTTAAAAAAGATAGTAGATTTTCCCAGTGCCAGATGTATCTGCTTTTTCCTTTTGACATGCCCTTAAGCCACGAAAGCCTTTCCCTTTTGAGTGTTTTAAATGCCCTTGCAGGTGACACAATGTCCAGCCGACTTTTTGAAAACTTACGGGAAAAGAATGGATGCTGCTACAGCACCTACAGTTTTATGACCAGCTACGAAGATGTGGGCTTTTGGGCCGCCGCCGCTTCCTGCGACAAAAAGAATGCGGTAAAAATTGCCCGACTCTTGCAGGAAGAAATTTTTGCCCTTGTAAAAAATCCCCCCTCTGATGCAGAAATTGAATGCGCAAAGGAACATCTTTTAGGAGAAGAATTCCTTGCAGGGGAAGACATGGAATCTCTTATGAAGCGTAACCTGCGCCACTATGCCATGGGACTTGAACTCTACGATACGGAACAGGTTTGCGCCAGTATACGAGCAGTGCAAAAAAATGCTATTATAGATTTTATAAAGCGTCTTATATGTGGCAGTAAGAGAACATTCTTTGTGTATGGTCCCGCACTGTCAAAAAAACAGCGTAAGGAAATGATATGTCAGACAGTGTAAGAATTAATGTTGTAGCAGAAGAAGGGGCTGTTCTTCCCCAGTACAAAACTGCTGGTGCCGCTGGTGCGGATGTGTGCGCCTACTTAAAGGAATCACTTGTAATTAAAAGGGGAGGTCGTGCCCTCATACCCACAGGACTTTATTTTGAAATTCCCGAGGGATACGAAATTCAGGTTAGACCCAGAAGCGGTCTTGCTTTTAAAAACGGAGTAACGGTTTTAAACACTCCCGGAACCATAGACAGCGACTACAGAGGAGAACTGAGGGTTCTTCTTGCAAACTTCGGAGACTCGGACTTTACTGTTAATGCAGGTGAGCGCATTGCCCAGATTGTTGTGGCTCCCGTAACTATTGGCAGTTTTGCAAAAGTAAATTCCCTTTCAAGCACTCAACGGGGTGCAGGCGGATTTGGAAGCACAGGCTCTTGAAATGCAGATTTTAGAAAGTGCAAAGGAAAGACTCCTGCTTCTTAAAGAAAAAATTCCTCAGCGCAAACTTGGAAAATTTACCCTTGAGCTTTACATAGCAAAGGAACTTTTCCTTTACTTTCTTGTGCTTTTTTTCTTTTTCTTTGCCATGTTTTTTGTAAATCAGTTTCTTTTGCTGGCAAAGACAATCCTTAAGCAGAGAGTTCCTGTTCCCGATGTTCTTCTTCTAATTTGGTATTCTCTTCCGTCCATAATTGCCCAGTCTGCACCCTTTGCAACTCTAGTGGGATTTTTAATGTGCCTTGGTCGCATGGCTTCTGAAAACGAGATTCTTATTTTTAGGGCAACTGGTCAGCGTTACTTTGTAATCCTCCGTCCCGTACTTATAATGGGGCTTGCAATTTCCATATTCAGTTTTGTAATGAACGACTATTTTCTTCCTCTTGGAAACATAAACTATCTGGAACTTCAGCGTAAAATTGTAGTTTCAAATCCGGGAGTTCAGATTGAAAGCAATTCGGTAAAGCGGCTTAACAATACCACTCTTGTAATGGGAGAAGCCTCTGACGAACACATAGACGACCTTATTATTTTTGACACTTCTCAGAATGGCAAGATGAGGATAATTTCTGCAGCAGATGTAAACGCAAACAGCACTAGCCTTGAAGGAGTTCTTCTTACTCTTTCCATGCAGCAGCCCTTGGTACTAATGCTGGACAATTCCGAAGAAAAGAATTTTGATGTGATTGACGGAGAATCCATGTCTTACAATGTTTTTGATTCAGTTATGCTCGCCTCTTCTTCAACAGTTAGTCCTCGAGAAATGACATCCTACGACCTTCGCGCTCTTATAAAAAGTTACGAAGAAGATGGCGTCTTTACAAAGGAACAACTTAACTCTTACTACCTTGAATACCACAAGAAATTTTCCATTCCCTTCGGTTCGCTTTTTTTTGCACTTCTTGCGCTTCCCCTTGCACTTCTTTTTGGAAACAAGAACGGTCAAGTTGTGGGCATGATTTTTGGTATAGTAATTTCATTTGCATATTGGGCAGCCACCATGATGGGGCAGACTGCGGGATACTCCAGGGGTGCAAGCGGGTTTTGGGTCATGTGGGCTCCAAACCTTGTAATAGGCTTGCTAGGAATTCTTCTGTACATGAGGCTTAGAAGAAAATGAAGCTTGTTTCCATGCTCTACAAAAAAATCACCCCTGTGTTCATAATTTCGCTTTTGTTTTTTGTACTGCTGCTTTCCCTTGCAGACATTTTCATAAACATATGGAAGTACATTTCTTTTCAGGTTCCCGCAAAGACGGTGCTTCTTATTACGCTTTACTTTATTCCTAAGGCTGTGTGGTATGCCATTCCAATTACCATGCTTTTTTCAACGGCATTTGTTCTTAGTGATTTTTACGCCCACAATGAACTTGTTGCAGTTTTTGCTTCGGGTGTCTCTCTCTTTAAATTTACAGTGCCCCTTCTTTTTCTTGCGCTTTTTATGAGCGTGGGAATGTTCCTGTTTGACGACAGAATTGTTGTTCCCACTTACGCAAAAAAAAATGAACTTCAGTCGAAGGCTCTTAACAGAGAATCTTCCCTAAGCAACAATCACATAGTTATCATGGCAGACGAGGGGCGAGTCATCTACAATGCTGAATACTATGACAATGAGCTGGGTCGGCTGTATGTTCTTTATGTTGTGTTCAGAAACGAAGATCGGTCTCTAGACAGAATCCTCCGTGCAGACAGTGCGCTTTGGAACGAAGATCATTGGGTTTTAAGCGGTGGATGTGAGTATGTCTATGCCGACGGTAAGGTAACATTTTCTCGACCTACATCGTCTTATGTGGAGCGTCTTACCGAAGTTCCAGAAACATTCCGCAACAACACGATTTCTGTGGAAGAAGTAAGCGCCCATGAGGCAAAGGTTTACATAGAGCGGCTTGAACGGAACGGACTTCCCAGTGCAACAGCCCGTGCAAACTACTACAAGAAATATGCCTTTCCCTTTGTCGTGCTGATTGTAGTTTTTCTTGCAATAGGACTTAGCGGCAAGACAAGAAAAAATGTCCTTCTTGTAAGTCTTGCCCTAAGCATGTCGGCAGTAGTATTGTTTTACATAGTACAAATGGTAACCATGCTCATGGCAGAATTTGAGCACATTGCTCCGATTATGGGCGCATGGTTTCCCGTATTTCTTTTTGTCTGCATAAGTCTTGTTCTTCTGCGGCATTCACGAACATAAAGAGGTTTGCATGGAATCGATTTTTAAAGTACATCATGAAGACAGGAATTCCCTTGCTAGAACAGGCGTAATGACTCTTGCCCATGGCGAAGTTCAGACTCCCGTTTTTATGCCTGTGGGTACTAACGGAACTGTAAAGGCTGTTTCAAAAGACGACCTTTCAGAAATAGGATTTGAAATAATTCTTGCCAACACCTATCACCTCTACCTTAGGCCTGGTGCAGACATTGTTCAGGAGGCCGGCGGACTTCACGGCTTTACAAGATGGAATAAAAATTTTCTTACAGACTCTGGCGGATTCCAGGTTTTTTCGCTTTCGGGACTTAGAAAATTTACTTCGGAAGGAGTTCAGTTTCAAAGCCACATAGACGGTTCCCGGCATCTGTTTACGCCCGAAAATGTTGTGCAGACTCAGGTCAAGCTTAACAGCGACATTCAGATGCAACTGGATGTGTGTTCAGGCTGGGGAGTGGAAAAAAAGGAAGCAGAGAGGGCACTTCGCATTACAAGCGACTGGACTAAGCGTGCCCTTGAGGAATGGAAGAAGCATGTGGAGGAGGGCTATCGAGGAATGCTCTTTCCTATTGTTCAGGGTAACTTTTTTGACGACCTGCGTAAGGAAAGCGCTCAGTTTGTTTCTTCTCTTGATGTTCCCGGAATTGCCATAGGCGGACTAAGTGTTGGCGAACCCTCTGAGGTCTTTGCAGAAAAACTTGCCTACACGGTGCAGTTTTTGCCCAGAGAAAAACCCCGTTATGTTATGGGAATAGGAACACCTGAATACATTCTAGAGGCTGTTTCTGACGGCATAGATATGTTTGACTGTGTACTTCCCACAAGAAATGCCCGCAACGGTTCATACTTTACCCGTCACGGCATGCTGTCCATAAAGCAGGAAAGGTTTACCCGAGATTTTTCTACCATAGACCCAGAATGCAACTGTAAGGTATGCAGAACATACAGTAGGGCCTACCTAAGGCACATATTTAAGGAACAGGAAATTCTTTCCAGTATGCTTGCAAGCTATCATAACATTTATTTTTTGAATCAAATGCTCCGAGAAATAAGGGAAGCCATAAATGAAGACCGCTTTACGGAATACAAGGAAAATTTTTTGAAACAATTCCGTTCCAATGCGGTTTAATACGAAGAAGACGCCAAGGAGGTTTGGGAACATGAAGAAACTATTGCTTTGCGCCTGTGCAGGTATTTTTGCACTTGCTTTTCCATTTTACGCCTTTTCTCAGACAGAATCCTCTGAAGCCATTGAATCCTCAGAGGAGGAATCTGATGCAAAATATGTTCCCTATCCTGAAAAAATCTTCCCTGAGGCTCGCCGCCCCCGTAGCATAAGTGCGGAAGACGCAGAAAAATCCGAAGAAAGACGGGAAGAAAATTCCTCATCCTCAAAAACAGATTCTACGGAAGATTATGTTAAGAACAGCCGCGACACATTTAAATACGGACTGGAAGAAAACATAAGCGAACTTATTGACGAACTTACAAAAAATGAAGACATGCGCTTTGCCGATGACATTTACGATTTGTTTCAGAGCACAAAGAGCAATTCCGTGCGGCAGAAGGTGCTTTCTTATTTTGCAAAAATCGAAGACCCTTGCCTTATAGACTACGCCTGTCTGGTTATAAATGATCCCTACGATACAAAAAAAGCAATCGTGGAAGAATGCATGGCATATGTTTCGGCTGTAAAGTGTACCGAAGCAATTCCCGGACTAATTGATTTGGTTGACAGGGAGGATGAAAATTACTTTTCCCTTGCTTTGTCTACTCTGGGTGATGTAGGTGGAGCCAATGAAGCTCTTTTTCTTGCAGACTATCTTGACAGGGATGACCTTTCTGTTGGTCAGCGGCAGTCACTTATGAAGGTTCTTGGAAAGATAAAGGCTGTTGAAACATGGAAGAAACTTTCCGAAATTGCAAAGGACGAAGATGAAAATTCCTTCGTAAGAATGTATGCGGCGGAAGCAATTGGTGCAATGGAAATAGAAGAAAGCAAGCCCATCCTCCTTGAACTGTTTGAAAGCGATGATCCTAACTTCCGCGTCTATGTTATAAAGGGACTATCCTACTTTCATGACGAGGAAACTTACGAGGTTCTTTTGCAGGCACTTAGGGATTCCCAGTACAAGGTTCGCCTTGAGGCTGTTGCTGCAGTAAAGAAAGAAGAACTTTCTGATGCTGTTCCTTTCCTTGTTTACCGCTGCAAGGATTCCAAAGAAGAGACCGTGGTTAAAAACAAGTGCTACGATGCCATTGCCTTTCTTAATACAAAAGAGGGCAACGACTATCTTGTTTCTGTAATTACCGACAAGAAAGTTTCTGACAATACAAAGGCGACTGTTGCCACGGCTTTGCTGGAATACAATCACGCAGGAACAGAAGAAATAATTGAACTTGCAAGGGAAACCCTAAAGAGCGATACCCGAAAAAACCTTCGTTACGCACTGGGAAAGGAGTTTGCAAAGTATTCCCGTCCCGAGTTTGCAGACATCTGTGCCGAATACATAAAGAGTTCAGATGTTTCCACTCAGGGTACTGGACTTGACATATGGGCAAAGGGCCGCTACGCCTCTGTAAGGGATGCCGTCGTAGAAATTTCAAAGCAGGACGGCGAAAGCCAGGAAGCAGAGGAGGGGAAGACTTCCAAGCCCGTAAAGAAAAACGCCAACGCCGCAAAAGCCAAGCGCATTTTGCAAATGGCAGACTCTCTTACGCCAAGCGCCTGACTTTTTTAAGAGATACACATTGGGCAAACTGTTTTACGCTTTTGTGCATAGGTTTGCAGAGCCTACTCGTACAGACTGTTTAAAAGCCTGTACATTATGTTGACCCGTGCCTTCTGCTCCACGCTTACTTCCTTTTGTCCAAGATCGTCAATAAGCTTTTCAAGAGAGGCAAGGCTTTCGTTTAGTGCTGTGGGGAATCCTCTTGAAACTTTAAACCAGTAAGTGCCGCTGTCGTCAGTAAACAGGCAAATGAATCCCATTTCTTTTGAAGATGCCTTTGCCATGGTAACGCGCAGTATGCATTCGGTAGAGTTAATAAGTTCCCTTAAGTCGACCTCATTGTTTACGGAATAGTTTTTGTTCCTTTTCCACTTTCCGTTTTCCAGCGGTTCAAGGTTCAGTGTTTTTGCCGCCTTGATGATGATTTCCATTTTTTCGCCGCTGAATAGAGTGGCTCCCTTGTTCATTATTACAGTGCCCTTCATTCCGCCAATCTGGGCAAGTATGTTTTCGTTTTCTTCTCTTCGTACTGCTTCTCTAAAGTCCTTCCACGGAAGCCTAAGGGATTTTTTGCCCTTGATTTTTTCTATGCTAAACTGCATGCCGCCTAGGGTAACGGTGTCGGAGTTTTTTTTCTTTTCCAGATTTTTTGCAAAGCGAGAATCGTTTTTTCCAACCTTATTATTTGATTCTCTGAATGTGGTTCCGTTGTATTCCAGATTTCCAGTAAGGGAACGGCCAGCCTTTGTTCTTAACGCAAGAAGTTTCTTTTCAAGAGACGGATCTATGCAGTCAAGAAGATGTTTGGTAAGGGGAGAAACGCTCATTGCAAACATTCTGCTGGTGCGCACAATTTCTCCTGCAACAATGTACATGGGATTAGTCTTGAACATTGATGAACCTGGATGCAGCTGAATGTGGTCTGCGGTAAGGCTCCTGTAGGATTCCCGGCCTTCTCTTACGCACACAAACTGAATCATTCCTGCGGCAATGCAGCACAGGTAGTTGTCCATGCTTCCCCCAGAGCCAATGGGAATCTTAAGCTTTGTAGAAACAATGTCTTCCAGTTGGGTCTTTATGTTAAGTATTTCTGCCATTACTCGCTCGTCAAGATAGTTGTTCTTGCAAAAGCGTTCTTTGTTCTTCATGGAAACATAAGTCCTAAAAATCTTTACATAGCTTACAAAGTCGCCCTGCATGTCTCTAAAGGCGTGGTGAGCTGCTCTTGCGTCCATTTCCTCTCCCACAGGAAGAACAAAAGGAGAAGACGCACTTAAAAATGCCGATGCAATAAGAACTTCTTCAAGAACATCAGGGTAGCGCATTATGCTTTCCACAATAATTCGGCTTACACGGGGCTCCAACGGAAATTCCACCATGAGCTTTCCTATGCCGCTAAGGGTTCCGTCCTTTTCTATTGCCTTTAGGAGTGAAAGTGTTTCTGCGGCTCCATTAAGGCCTTCTTTTCCTGGAGGAGAAATAAAATCAAACTTGTCAAAGTCTGTAATGCCAAGTTCCGACATGCGCAGTACAACCTCGCTTAAGTCGGTGCGGTAAATTTCTTCCGTGGTGTATTCCGGGCGGATGTCAAAGTCTTCCCTTGTGTAAAGGCGGTAACAAGTTCCCGGTTTTGTGCGTCCTGCTCGTCCCCTGCGCTGGGCACAACTTGCCTTGCTTACAGGTGTTTCGTTAAGACTAGAGGTAAATGTTTTTGGATTATAAAAGTTAAGTTTTGCAAGTCCCGAATCTATTACCGTACTTATTCCGTTTATTGTAACCGAGGTTTCTGCAATGTTAGTGCTTAGGACAACCTTCTTTTTGCCGAAGGGTGCGTTGTCAAAAACCTTTTCCTGCTCTTCCTTAGGAAGTCTTCCGTACAGGGGAACAATATGTATGCGAGATTTGAAGCTGGCACTGTAAAGGCGCATCATACAGTCCTTGATGATTTTTTCTCCAGGCAAAAAAACAAGAATGTCTCCCTCTTCGTGATTGTCAAGAACCCTGTCTATGGTCTGCTCAATTTTTGCAAGGAGGGCTTCGCATGCCGTTTCGCTTAAGGTGCTTGCCTCTACTGCAGGAGGATCATATACCATGGCTACGGGATACATTTGCGTTTCTATGGTAACAATGGGGCAGCCACCAAAGTATGTGCTAAAGGCTTCTGCATTCATTGTTGCTGAACTTACTATGACTTTAAAGTCTTTGCGTTCTGCAAGAACACGCTTTAAAAGTCCCAGAACAAAATCAATGTTAAGGCTTCGTTCGTGGGCTTCGTCTACCATTACGACCGAATACTTGCTCAGCCAAGGATCAAGTTTCATTTCCTGTAGAAGGATTCCGTCAGTCATTATTTTTATTTTTGTGGTAGAGTCTGTTTTGTCTTCAAAGCGCATCTTGTAGCCTACAAGTCCGGGGTAGGTGGTGTGCAGCTGCCTAGCAATGAATTCGCTTACGCTAAGCGCCGCAATACGCCTGGGCTGGGTAACGGCAATCATTCCTCCGGCGGAATATCCTGCTTCGTGCAGAATTATGGGAAGCTGTGTCGTCTTTCCACTTCCAGTGGGACTTTGCACTACAATAACCTGATTGTCTTTTAGAGAATCCAATATGCGCTGCTTCTGTTCGTATACTGGTAATGCCTGATAATTTATTGCCATGTTAAAATTCCTTTCGTCTTTTCCATAAGGGTTCTGCGCTCTTCCATGTATTTTGCCCATGTACTGCGCCCGTTTTCCCTAAGGTAGTTTATAAAATCGTCATCGAGTTTTTTTATTACAAACATTCCGTCTGTGCGGATGTATGTTGTAATCAGAATGGGGTTTATGTTTGCAATGCGTATTCCGTTCAAAGTTTTTTCAAATCTTACTTCCGCCATGTAGCCTTCTCCTGTGTAGTCTCGGTTTGTATCTGGTGCGGAAAATGATGGAGAGGTTCTTTGTGCGCTGATTGTGTTTCCCATTGCATAGAAAATTAGCTTTGAAGTTCCTTTTTCTGCATTCTGTACAAGTTCCCAGTCTTTTGCAACATGGGGATGGTTTGCAAGAACCACATCAACTCCGGCGTTTAAAAAATCGTGGTAGAGTTTTTTGTGGTCGCCTGTTATTGCCTGAACATATTCTTCTTCTGCACAGTGAAAGCTAAGTACAAAAATGTCGCAAGGATTTTCTTCCCTAAGTCTGGTAAGGTATGAGGTAAATTCCCTTCGGGCTTTTCCGTTGGCTTCCACATAGTTTATGTATGAGGAATAGGACGGCCTGTTTAGAATTTCTGTTACCGCAAGAAAGAGAATTTTCCATCCGTCTTTTTCTATAAACTCGTAGCTGTAGGAGGAAGAACTGTCTTTTAGCCCCGACTCGTATATAGGCCTAGAGGAGTCTTTTGTTTCTTTCCTGAGTTTTTCAAAGTATGCCCTTGTAGCCTGAATGCCTTCTAGCCCCTGATCGTTTGAGTGGTTGTTTGCTGTAGAAAAGACATTAAAGCCTGCATCTATTGCCGCCTGCACATATTCCGGGTGAGTGTTAAAGTTGGGGTAGGTGTCGTAAGGACGGGAGGCGTCTACTGGAGTTTCCAGATTTGCTACTGCCAAGGAGCATGCGCTTATGTCGCTTCTTACGGCTTCCCAAATTGCGTCAAAGTTTCCGTAGGCGTAGTTGGGCTTGTGCTGCATTATGTCGCCTGCAAACATTATTCTTATTCCGTCTTTGGAATAGGCAGTGCCTGCAGTTACAAGGGGGCTTCCATCGCTAAAAGTTCTTGCCGTTACGCAGGAACACAGAAGGCACAGCAGAGAGTAGATGAAAAATGAATTAAGAAGAGTCTTTCTCTTGCCGTGCCTCATGTCGCCTTATTTTTTTCCGGCTTGAACAAGGGTAATTGCAGAAGTTACTACAATGTCTTCTGCAGAGCATCCGCGACTGAGGTCAGAAATAGGCTTTGCAAATCCCTGAAGGATTGGTCCGTAGGCGTCTGCATGGGCAAAGCGCTGTACCAGTTTGTATCCTATGTTTCCAGCGTTAAGGTCTGGGAAAATAAGAGTGTTTACCTTTCCTGTAACGGGGCTTCCTGGAGCCTTGCGCTCAGTTACTTCTGGAATGAGTGCTGCATCAGCCTGAAGTTCTCCGTCTACAAGAAGGTCGGGTGCCTTTTCTTTTACCAGCTTGAGGGCTTCTTGAACCTTTACTACATCATCGATTTTTCCGCCGCTTCCCTTTGAAGAGAATGAAAGCATGGCAACTGCTGGTTCAACGCCCAACAGGTCTTTGCATGAAACTGAAGCGGATACTGCAATGTCTGCAAGCTGTTCGCTGGTGGGATTAGGAACAACGGCACAGTCAGAAAATACCATGAGTCCGTCTGAACCCCATTTCTTGTCGTGGGTGTCGATTACAAAGCATGAGGAGGCTGTCTTTGTTCCGGGAGCAGTCTTTATTATGGTAAGCCCCGCACGAAGAAGGTCTGCTGTAGAACTTAATGCGCCCGAAACCATTGCATCGGCCTTGCCCATTCGTACCATCATTGCACCGAACTTAAGGGGATCCTTCATGCCGTCGGCAGCCTGTTCTTCGGTCATACCCTTGGCTTTCCTTAGCTCGTAGTATTCCTTTGTAAAGTCTGCGCTCCATTCGCTTGTAGCCGGGTCAATAAATTCAACTCCTGCTCCAAGTTCAACGCAATTCTTTTTTGCAACGCTAAGAATTTCGTCCTTCTTTCCAAGGAGGATTACTGTGCGAGCAATTTTTTCCTTTGCAATTTTTGATGCCGCAATAACGGTGCGGTCTTCTGTTCCTTCTGGCAATACAAGGCTGTTTGCATAAGAAATAGCCTTTTTCTTCATTGATTCAACAAAATCCATCTTATTTCCTCGATGTAGTCATTTTACTGTTTTATGCCCAAAGCGTCCAGTATGGAATCACGGAACTCTGTCATTTCTTCTATCCTGTTTGCACCCTGAATCTCAAGTCCTAGAACATTAAGCGAAGAGTCTGTAATGTCGTACACAATGTCGCAGTTTGTAATCTGACCGTCTGTGTAGGGCTCTCCGTTAAAGGTCATGCTCCTGTTTTTGATTTTTTTGTAGTTGTCCTGAGTTGATTTTGACGCGCCTGCTGGAGGCTGGTTTACATGCAGAACCTGAATGTAGTGGTAGTCGTTTGTTCCTTCGTTTGTGGAAAGGGCTATTACCGAAACAGACTGCTTAAGTCCTGATTTTTTTTCGCGCTCGTAGGTGTAGGCCAGACAGAATTCGTCTTCGTCAGTGTCGTCAGCATAAACAAGATCCGGGTCTATGTCTATGTCGATTTCACCAAACTTCATTACAAGTTCATCAGGTGAGTAGGAGAATTTTGCATCGGCAAGAAACTTGTGCCTAGGGTAGACTGACTTTGGAAGGGAAAGATATTCGTTCCAGTCTCGTACTGTCCCGTAGTATGGAGGAATGCAGAAGTCCGTAAGGTAGGGAATATCTGTGTTCCATCCGTTTTCTATGTCGCATACATCGTCATATACTGACATGATAAAAATGCCCTGAGGAAGGGGAAGCTCATAGGCAAGTACGCTAACATCTGCCCAGGGAACATCCCACTGAGCCACAATCCACTGTCTTCCCAAACGGTCTGTGTGTGTAGATGTGGAAACTGGTTCACCGTAGGAAACAATGCGTACAGATTCCGTTCCTACAGCCCTCCACATTGGAGAGGCCTCAAGCATGTAGTCCATGCACAACTTGGGATTTTTGATAAGTTCTTCCTCGCTTACGCTGTCTGGCTTTTTTATGTAGGCCATCTGCATGCCAAGAAAGTCTGCATAGTCCACGCTACCGTTGTCTTCTAGATCAAAACTTTCTGTGTCGGTGTAGTAGGCCCCCCACTTGTTGTTGCTGGAAAGACACATGAACATGGGGAAGCTGGGCAGAAAGTTTGCCGTAAAGATGGAGTTGTTTTTGTCTGTCTGAACAAAAGAGCCTTCGCCAGTAAAGCAGTACTTTGCATAAAGAGCCGAGGCATGGTTCTTTGTAACGGACTGCATGTTCTTCCAACATTCCTGACGGACAGTGCCTATGGGAGAGGGAAGCTGGACTTCAAATTCGTACTTCTTGTAAAAGCGCTGGCTTTCTATGTTTGCAAGGCGGTAGTAAACCTCCATGTTTACAATTCCCTTTCCATCGGGACTGTTTTCTATTTCTGCAATGGGAAGGGCATAGTTAAGGTTTTCTGTCTGATTTTTCATGGTTATTATGCCCACGACATTTCCGTCCCTGTCAACAAGGGGACCTCCTGAGTTTCCGGGACTTGCGGCTGCGGAAAACCTAAGCCACTTCCAGCGACCGTCCTGAGTTTCGGGGGTGCGGCTGGTAAACATTCCATCGCGGATTATTATGCCTTCGCCCTGAGCGTTTCCCACTGCAAACACTTGGGTGTTGATTGCAATGCTACGGTTAAAGTGGAGTCCAGAGCCTTTTTCTACGCTAAGATTCTTTGCCGTAAATATTACAAAATCCCTGTCTGTGGCAAATTTTACAATTGTATCTATGGGGTAAACCTCTCCCTCCATATCGCGGATAAAGAATTCATCCTGATGAAGCTTAAATTCCAACTGAAGAACATGGGAAGCGGTGTAGAGGTAGCCGTCATCCATAAGAAATGCTGTTCCTATGGAATCATACTTGTCTGTGCGCTCTGCATAGGAAAGTCTTTCTACGGGAAGTTCCCTGTCATAAACAAGGGGGTCGCCTTCAGCTTTTTTTGTAACTACTTCAAATACGCAGGAGGAAAGTTTTGCAATTACTTCTGGCGCAAGAACAGTCTGGGCTGCCGCAAAAACGGGGATAAGGGCCATTAAGGCTATGACCAACAGATTTTTTTTCATTGTGAAAAACTCCTTTTTGTGGTGTCTCTAAAGAGTATAACACATTTGTCTGCAAAATGTAACTATATGTACAGAGGGTAGGAGGGGGCGCAACCAGTTGAAAAAGTCACGGAAAGGGGGTACAATGGAAGCATGTTTGAAGTAAAAGATATTGCCCATTTGGAAATGGAAGAGGAAGACTTTGATACGGTAATGGCGGGTGACATTACTTTTTCGGGACACATCCGCTTTGTAAAGCCCCTTATGATAAAGGGAACCGTAACAGGCTCCATTGACGCCACTAGCGACCTTCTTATAGATAGCGATGCAAAAGTTACCGCAGATATAGTTGCCGACAGGGTTCTTGTAAAGGGGTCCGTTAAGGGTAACATAAAGTGCAGGCATCTAGTTTATGTAACAAGTACTGGTTCTGTAAACGGAGACATTACCTCTGCACAGGTTGTGCTTGAGCCGGGGTCAGTGTTTACGGGAAAATGCTCCATGGTTCGCGAAGAGGGGGCAGATAAATGAATTTAAAACGAATTGCCCTTGTGAGCTTGTGTGCATTGGCACTTTCTTCTGCCTTTGCCCAAACCGAAAAGCCTGACGCCCTTAAACTTTACAACTCTGGAAACTTTAGGGATGCAATTTCTGTATGCGAAGATGAACTTGCCTTAAATCCCAACAACATGGAATCCTACACCGTACTGTGCTGGGCACTGGTTGCAAACGGACAGTATCTTGAAGCCGAAACTCGTGCTCAGGAAGCCAGACGCATAAACTCCTACGATGTAAGAATCATAGAAGTCCTTGGTGAGGCAAAGTACTATCTGGGAAAACTTGAAGAAGCTCTTTCCCTTTTCCAGCGTTATGTTTCTAGCGTACCTGAAAATGCTGGACGACTGGGAAAAGTCTATTACCTTATGGGTGAAATTTACATAAACCAGGCTCGTTACGAACATGCCGACATTTCTCTTACCATGGCAGTGCGCCTTGAGCAGAATACGGCCCTTTGGTGGAGCCGACTGGGATATGCTAGGGAGATGACAAAGAGTTATTCTTCTGCCATTGCCGCATATGATCAGGCCTTGGTGCTTAATCCTCAGCTTAGGGATGCGTCAAACGGCAAACTGCGATGCCAGTCACATCTTCGCTAGAGCCTTTGAATTATGAAGTTCCGCGTTCACTTTGAGACTCTTGGCTGCAGGCTTAATCAGGACGAAACAGAGGGGGCTGCGGAAGCCTTCCGTTCAGAGGGATTTTTCTGCACTATGGGAGGTCTTTCTTCCTCTTCCCAGCCTGATGCTGAGACCCTTCTTGCTGTCCTTAATACATGCACTGTAACAGGCAAGGCAGAACAGAAGGCCCGTAGAATAATTCGCCTTATGCTTTCCTCCTTTCCCAATGCGGTGGTAATTGTAACCGGATGCTATGCCAGTCTTGACGGAGAAATTATAAAGTCAATCTGTCCCGAAAGAATAGTTGTCCTTGGGGGAAACAAAAAGCAACTACTTTCAAAGATTCCCCCTGCTGTTAAAAAAGAGGGACTTACTCAAAAAGATGTTCTTGACGCCTTGAGGGGACTTTCAGAGCCTTCTCCATTTACGCTTTACACTTCCACATTCCAAAAGCACAGTCGGTCATCCTTAAAAATTCAGGACGGATGCAACTGTTCATGCTCCTTCTGCAGAATATGCCTAGCCCGAGGTCGTTCAGTTTCTCTGCCTTGGAAAGAAGTTGTTCGCCGAGTTCAGGAACTGGAATCCCTTGGCATGGGCGAAGTTGTGCTTACGGGAGTAAACCTGTGCCAGTACGAAGACTTTCTGGAAGATGGAAAACGCATTCGCCTTACAGAACTTCTTTCTCTCATTCTTAAAAACACAAGTACAATCCGCATAAGGCTTTCGAGCCTTTACCCTCAGTCCCTAAATGCCGACATGTGTGCCGTTCTTTCCCACAGCCGAATTCAGCCCTTCTTTCACCTTAGTATACAGTCAGGAAGTCCAAGAATACTTTCCCTCATGAACAGGCCACATTCCCTTGAGCAGGTGGAAGAGGCTGTTAGACTGCTGAGGGTGGCAAAAGAAGACCCCTTCATTTCTTGCGACATCATAGCTGGATTTCCTTCAGAAACCGAGGAAGACTTTGAACTTACCCAGAAACTTTGCAGAAAGAGTGACTTTGCATGGATTCACGCCTTTCCTTTTTCTCCCAGACCGGGAACAAGGGCTAAGGATATGGAAAATCAGGTTCCAGAGCGCATTAAGGACCAGCGTGTGGAATGGCTTACAAAAACAGCTGTAGACGGAAAAATTGCCTACATAGAGCGCCACAAGGGAAAGGTTCTGTCTGCGGTTCTTGAAAACAGGGAGAAACTTTGCGCCGTAACGGAAAACTATCTGCATGTGTCCTGTTCCGTAGAAGAAGGCATTGAGGTAAAAAGAGGTTCTGTCTGCAGGGTAAGAATTGGAGACCCACTTAAAAAGTCCATAGAGGGTGGCAGGGAAGAAGACTGCACTGGAACGATAGTTGGCTAGGGCTAGAAGTTTAAATCCCTAACTATGAGCAAAAAAATACCCCCTGGTTTTAGCAGGGGGATTTTTACACAGAGGGAGTTGTTTATGAGCTATTGCAGATTCGAACTGCAGACCCACGCCTTAAAAGGGCGTTGCTCTACCTACTGAGCTAATAGCCCGTACATTTCCCAAAGTGTAAGACGAGTATAAAGACATTTTTTTATTTAGTCAAGTGCAAATTCTGCTATACTTGAAATAAAAGTACAAATTTATTATTATCATTTCATTATGGAAAAGGTATTTCTGTCACGGCGTAATCTTGAAACCATGTCTACCGCAGACCTGATTTCCCTTGCTGATGACTACGGCATTGACATTCCCGGCAGTTTGAATAGAAGTTTCATCATAGGCGAACTCCTTGCATTCAGCGATGAACTTGAACGGGAGCAGGAGACCACTGTCCTTCTTTCTGACGGAGAGGAATCCTCTGTAGACACACTGCCATCTTCATACAACGAAACTGCAATACGGGTACTTGCTAGAAATCCTGCATGGGCTTTCGTCTACTGGGACTTTAAGGAAAGCGACATTGAATCAATACAGGATGATTTTTTAGAGGATAGCATTTTCCTTAGGGTAAGGTATTTTTCCACTATGGACGGAGAAAAGCCTGCCGACAGTTTTGACATACAGGTTCCCCTTTCCGACAGGGAGCGCTATGTGCTTATTTCTAGAAGAGAAAAGTTCTTTGATGTGGAACTTACGATACACACAGAAGAGGGCTGCGTAAAGAGCCTTGCGGTTTCCAACAGAGTGGAAGCATCGCCCGAATGTTCTGATGCGGTTCTTGCACAACCGGGAAGCGAAATTTCCATGTCTGAGCTTACAAGGCTTTCGGGAATGGAAAAGCTGCTGCATAATCATTATGTAAATCACCGTCAGGCGTTTTAGTGTAAAAAGAGGTTGAAAGGGGAACTGATGAGTAAAAACAGTCTTGCAATTATTTTGAATGCCAGTCAGGAATATGTAATGGAAATCTCCAGAGACAGCGGTGAGCAGAACACTATGCTTTTTTCCGCAATATCCCAGACATATCTTCCCCTTCTTGACATGCTTTCTCGCCTTGAAGAAGACCAAGTACCCTGTAAAATAGGTCTTGTGCTTCCTTCTTCCCTTTGTACTCTCCTTGCCGACCCTAGATTGCAAAAACTTTACATAGACCATCTTGACCGCCGCATTGCCCTTGGTGAGTCGGAATGCAAAAGACTTTCTTCTGATGCTGTGCTTCTTGAGCAGGCAATGCGCTGTCTTAACCGTGCAAAAAAAGATAGATCAGACTTTACCGAAACATACAATCAGGACATTTTGGGAGCCTTAAAAACATGGGCAAAAAAGGGGTTCCTTGAGCTTATTCCCACTGCGGCAACAGGAGCCTTTCTTTCCCACTATGCCGACATGACGGAAGTTCTTAATGCTCAGATTGAAACTGGACTTTATGCCCAGCGACAGTTCTTTGGCGATACAGGTGAGGGATTTTTCCTTCCCTATCAGGCTTATTCAACTGGCATAGAAAAAGTTCTCCGCGCCTACGGGGTAACATACACGGTCCTTGACGCTAGGGCACTTCTCTTTTCAAAGGACGGCGCTCAGTGCGGAATTTTTTCTCCAGTGCGTACAGGAAACTCCCTTGTAATTTTTGGGAGCGACCCCTTCTGCGAGGAAGAAATTTCTGGTGAGGAAGGATATTCAAAAAATGCTGTCTATCTTTCCGAACACTTTGACATAGGATTTGATCTTGATTCTTCCGACTTAAAGAGTTTTTCTATGCCTGACGAAAAACGGCTTCCTACCCTCTACCGCTACTGGGCCAATGCTGAGGGGCAGGAAAGGGTAGTCTACGATGAGGAAAAGGCCAAGGCTCAGGCAGAGCGCGATGCAGAAACTTTTGTGCAAAAACGGATGGAACTTCTTCTGAATGCAGAAAAGTCCATGTCTTCTTCTGGTGAACAGTCTCCACTTCTTGTATGTACCATCCCTGCGGAACTTATTGGGCAGCGCTGGAATGAGGGAATCTTCTGGCTGGAAAGCCTTATCCGTAAGGTTGAAGCCTCCCAGTCAGTGGAACTTTCATTCTGCAAAAATCATGTTCAGAATCAGTTTGAACTTCCCAAAATAAGACCCTATCCCTGTGCCTCAAGCGGTTCTGGTTACGGTGAGAATTTTCTGGACAGTTCCAACAGCTGGATGACCCGCTATGTGCGCAAGGCTAGCGAACGCATGGTTGATCTAGCAGAAAGGTTCCCCTCCGAAACAGGACTTAAGGCTCGACTTTTGAACATTGCCGCCAGAGAAGTACTTCTTGCCCAGTCCTGCGAGTGGCAGCGCATGGTAAGCGAAGGAATTCTTCCAGACGAGGCGGCTTCCCAGTTTAAGGAGCATATTCTTGCCTTTACAGTTGTCTTTGATTCCCTTGCAAGCAACACTGTTAGCACGGAATGGCTTACCCGTATAGAAAAAGAACATGCCATTTTTCCGTGGATAAACTATCGCATTTTTAGCAGGAAAAAATAGGGCTTTTTAAACTTGTGCAAAAGTTCTCTCCTTTTTATGCCGATATTGAACTGGAGTGATTTTTTTTACGGGAGGAAGGCCTTGTTTTTCTACGGATGCAGTGCAAAGCGCAGTAGTGTAATGCTTTTGTGTGCCACGCTTTTTGTCCTTCCTGCATTTTCCGGGGCAAAAAAAGACACCTATAAGCCTGCCACAGAAACCCGTTCAGTTGCTGTAGTCTATTCTCAGGAGGAACAGGTTTCTGTTGCCGTTCTTACAGATTTTCTTTCCTACAAAAGTGCCTTTGACCGCATAATGCTTTCCTCTATGGCAGACTGTCTAGACTCAGAATTTTCCCTTGCAGCAAAGGAATTTACCCGTGAAGATTCTTCGGGCGTTTCTGCTCTTACCATGGGACGGGAGCGTTTCCTTACGGAAGGATTTCCCCGTTCTGCAGTAAGCGTAACCGACACAGCAATCAGTCAGGCTAGAAATTCAGTTGCAGAAATTCAGACCATACAGAAGCGGCTCGAAAACCCCTACAGCGATTTTGTTTCTGCAGTAAAGGCAAACGACCTTGCGGCGGCAGGCAGAGCATACAGTCAGGCGGAACGCTATCTTTCTCAAATTTCCAGTGCAAGACAAAATGTCCTTAGGGCATCAGAGTCTGTAAAGGCCCTTTATTCCCAGTACAGTTCTGACGGAAGTAGGGATTCTTCTTATTTGTTCTCACTTTCAAAAGTTCTTGCGGGGCTTGACGGAACTGCTTCTAGCGGACTGTGTGGAGTTTTTGACCAACTGTACGATGCCTATGCCGGCGGAATGAAGAGGGAACTCCTTACGCTGATTGACGCAGACATGGCAAAGTTTTTTGATTCTGTTAATGCTGGAAAAAATTACCAAGAGGCAAAGGAAGCGCTTTTACGAGTTTCAGAAACTGCATCCCTTTCTCGGCGCATAGATTCTTCTTCCGACGCAAAACTTGATGCGGCAATTTCTTTTTCTCAGAATGCAGGGGGACTTCTTGACGGACTTATCCTGTATGAAAACCTGAGCGCACAAAAAAAGTCCGTGCAGGATTCTGCAAAGGGAGGAGACATTCTTTCTGACGGAAGACTGCAGAATCAGAATGCTTCGGTAACAGCTTCTCTAATGAACTTGGCGTCTTCTTTTTCCACCCTACAGACTGACTGCGAATCGGCTTTGGAAAAGTCATGGATAAAAACTTTTCCTGGAACCTACTGGCAAAAGGAACTTTCTTCCTACAAAAACGGAATGCTTCGCCTCTCTCAGGACAGTGCAGCGGCCGCTTCTGAACTGTGGAACCTTACCGCACAAAGACTTTCTCTTGTTGCAGAAGCATTTCTTGCAGACGACACAGAACTTTTAAATAAGGCTCAGTCTGTTTCAAAAAATCAGCCTAAGGATTCTCTTGCCGCCCTAGAGACACTTGTAAGTTCTGTAAACAGGGATGTTTCTGTTGTGGAATCCTACAAAAAATCCCTTTCGGGACATGTTGCAAAAAACTACATTGCTTCTCTAGAAGATTCTTCAAAAAGACTTACTGCACTTCTTTCTGAATCGGAAAGACTAAGCAAGGAAGCCTCCGAACTTACCAGTCGCGCATATCAGGCTCAGCTTGACGGTGACACCCTTTACAGGGAGGCGGAAACAGCATACAGCAGAAAAGACTACAACACTGCTCTTGAAAAACTTGAGGCGGCCGCAGAAAAATATGACGAAAGTCTTGCTATTCAGGAAGATGAATCAATCCGCACAAAGCGAAACACCACGCTTCTTGACCTTAGTAACCGCATTGCCCGTGCAAAGTACGAAAACATAGTTAGGGAAGTCCGTTCTCTTAAAGACAGCGCCACAACTCTTTACTATTCGGGAGAATTTGAGGCAGCGGAAGCCTCCCTTAACAGGGCAGAACAACTGTGGACAGATATTACTGTAGAAGTTGATGATGAACTTGAAAAACTTAAGACGCTTGTAAACACAGCCCTTACAATGAACATAGGCCGCGTGCTTTCTACAGATGACCCCCTTTACCCAGAAATGTCTCAGATACTTTCCATTGCAAACCAGTACTACAGTCAAGGACTTGACTTAAAGAACAAAGGAAACTCTGCTGGTGCGGAAGAAGTACTTAACCTTGCCAAGCAGAAACTTGAGGAACTCCAGCGCGTGTATCCTCTTAATCAGGCGGCAAACATTCTTACCCTGCGCATAAACAGACTTCTTGATCCAGTGGAATTTGAACGCAGTTTTGAAAGCCGCATGAAGGTTCTTTCAGAAGTAAATTATTCCGCCCGTGACGCTCTTGCAACCCAGTCCTACACAGAACTTAAGGACCTCTATGTTATAAATCCCTCCTATCCTGGAATTGCCACCCTTGTAAGCAATGCGGAAATTGCACTGGGACTAAAGCAGAAGCCGGTACCTGTTTCCACTTCTCAAAGGGCGGCCACTGTTGCAAGGGAAGCTCAGACTCTTCTTTCCAGAGCGGGAACGGATGAAAACCTTCTTGCTCAGGCCAGAACAAAGGCCGAAGAAGCTCTTGAACTTGACCCTAACAACAGTGTTGCAAAAAATGTCCTTGACGAAGTAAAATTGAAGTCGGGCTCACAGGACTCTGGAGTTCTTTCTTCCGAAGACGAGGAACAGTTCCAGAGGGCAAAGCAGCTCTTTAAAAACAACTACATAGAAGAAGCCTATACAGTGATTTCTGCGCTGTATGCAAAAAATCCTTCTTCCAAACGAATTAAAAACCTAAAGGAGAGAATTGAACTTAAGTTATGAAAAAGCACTGCATCAGCATAAAAAAGACAGTTCTATTTTTCTCCCTGCTCATATCCTGCTCTTTTGCACATGCTGCATGGTATTGGGAAAATCCGCGTACGGTAAGCTCGTCAGGTTCAGAAAGCGTGTTCCCAAAATCAGTGTATTCTTCCAGCAGAACAGAGGCGGCCGTTTTCTGGGAACAGGTTGACTCATCCACAAAAAACATTTACATTTCTGGCTCGCTTACGGAAGACGGTTCTTCATGGAGCACTTCTTCTCGCATACTGGGACCCTTTGCATATTCAGGAGATGTTCCTGACCTATATTCTGCCACAATGGCACCCGATGGAACTATTGTAATTGCGGCGGTTAGTATAGACGGAAAAATTTCGGTGTATCGTTCGCAAAAGGGCAGTCTTGCTTTTGAGAAGGTCTGGGAATTTTCAGGCGAAAACCAACTCCTTGCACCTAGGCTTTATGTTTCGTCAGGTGGAAGCATTTTTCTTTTTGCCTCGCTTTCCAAAGACGAAAACTTTTCAATTGTTTTTTCAACTTCATCAGATGGAAGCGAATGGAAGGAACTTTCTTCATTTGAACCAAGTAGCGGATTTTCTAATGCAATGGTTCCATACCTTGCCCCTGTTAAAGGCGGAGACATGGTTGTCTACCAGGCCCACCACGCAGTTGGAAACAGAAACACCTTCCAGCTTTATGCAAGCGTAACTTCAAACGGTGGACGCACATGGTCAAGTCCAAGCCTGCTTACAGGAGAAAACTCAATGCAGAAGGGCGACAGTACTGGCTTTGAAGGCTACAACAATCAGAGTCCCTCTCTTCTGACGGTAGACGGACACACATATCTTGCATGGGAAAGAACTAGATACGGCTCAACAAATTCTTCTGTATGGATTGCGGAACTTTCTTCCTTCGGGGAACTTTCTTCTTCACCAGAAAAAATTTCTTCTACAGGTAATGCAAGCAGACCTTTTCTTTTTGAATACGAAAACACTGTAGGCGTCCTTTGGTTTGACACCCGTTCTGGTGTAAGTCAGGTTTATGCAAATCAGAAGACTCATGTAAACTGGGATACCGAAGACGAAGTAAAGCTTTCTGTTACTGGCAGGGCTTCTTCTTTTGCTGTTCCCGTGGTAAGCGTAAAGGGCAGGAGTCTTTCTTTTGCATGGCAGGAACAGGTCTCCTCTTCTTCTCGTATTGCGGTTCTGGTAAGCGACTCTTCATGTCCCAGTCCCGTGCTTAAACCAGTTAATTTTGTTTCGGGCAGAACCTACGCCTCTGAAACTGCCAGACTTTCTGTAACACTTTCTGAAGATTCATCTGGTCTTGCAGGATTTTCCTATGTTTGGTCAAAGGACAAAAATGCATCCCTTCCTCTTACTGTAGAACACATGCCTCACGAAGCAGGAACCGCCATAAGCGTGCGTGCAGACGAAGAAGGGGAGTGGTTCTTTAAGGTAAGGCAGTGCGACAATGCAGGCAACTGGTCGGAAGAAGTAATAGCCACTTACCGTTACGATGCAACACCTCCTTTAAAGCCTCTAGTAACTCCGCCGGAACTTGATTCTTACGGATTTGTTTCTTCCAATGCATTTACTGTAAACTGGAAGCATGACGACTCTGACACGGACATTGCAGGCTACACATGGAGCTTTACATACATTGCACCCCTCCCTGAAGAACTTGCAAGCAACAGACACCACAAGATAAGCCTTTCTGACGAAGAGGTTTCTTCTGCTCTGGAGTTCCTTCTTGAAAGCCACAAGGTTCAGATTGCATCTGCGCCTGTTCCAAACCGTTCCTTGGGCTCTGCAACAAGGGCTTCTTATTCCAACCGACGCAACGGCCTGTATGTTTTTGCAGTGGCCTCCCTTGATGCAGTAGGACACATTGGCGAAGTTGAACGAATTCCCCTTGTTATAAACAAATACAATCCTTCCACATACATTAGCGGTGTTCGCTCAAGTCAAGATGATGACGGTATAATCCGCATGTCAATTTCAGGCTCTGGCTTTACATATGACGGTTCTGTAACGGAAGTATATGTTGACCGTGACGGAGAGGCCCCTTACGACATTACCCTGTATGCTCGTGACGGTTCGTTTAAAGTTGATTCAGACTCAGCTATTTCGGGAATAGTTCTTCAGGAACTTGAGGCAGGAGATTATTTTGTAGGAGTAAGGCATCCTGTAAGGGGAGTTTATTTTGCTGCCCCTTCTTCTTCTACAATGCTTTCGGTGTCAGAGGCTGGTACTGTAAAGTTCAACAGCGAATACGAATATGTTCCCACATGGGAATCGTTTAGAAACTATTTTAAATATCACATAAACATCACCATGGTGATTCTTCTACTTCTTCTGCTTCTTGCCCTTATAGGGTTTGCAGCTTCACTTCATGGAATTGCAAAGACTGCAAAAGAAGCAATCCTCATTCATGCGGAAGTAGATGCAATCATAAAAGGAGGTTTCATGCCCCAGAAAAAGAAGGAACTTAAACTTAAGCAGAAGACTACAAGTCTTAAATACAAGCTTATTGGATACTCTGCAAGCTTGGTCATTACCATTGTGGCCCTTATAACTTTCCCCCTTGCACTTTACATGACAAATCAGCAGAAGCAGACTTTGTACGAGGGACTACAGAGTAGGGTGAATGTTCTTCTTGATGCCCTTGCCGTAGAAGCAAAGACAAATCTTCCTCCAGCTCCTGCAGAAGATCGCGACAAGTTGGACAATCTGCCTGACCAGATGGAAGCCCTTCAGTCCAAGACTGAAAATGCAAAGTCTGTAAACTTTGTAAGCACATGGCGTGAAGCCCTTATGCAGAAGACAGGTCTTTACGATGCCAGCACCATTGCAGGAGAGGCTGTCTATGTTACCATAACAGGTTTTGACGATGAACTTGAAACCGTCCATTTTGACTATGTGTGGGCAACAAACGATGTAGAAATAAATCCTCCTCTAGAAAATGCCGATGCTGTTTCTTCCTTTGTTCCCGGTACAGATAGACTGTTTGACTTTAAGTCGGGACAGGAAAAAATCTATGTAGAAAAAATTCTTGCGGACTGTTCTAGACTTAACGGCAATGTGGCAGAAGAAGCCGCAATTCTGGAGTCCATGTACGGTGCCTCTAGCGATTCTCCAAATACAAAGCGTTATCGTGACGAAATGGATGCACTCCTTTCTTCTCTTTCTTCCGAGAGCATAGGAAGCTATCCTTCTTACGACTTGCAGAATATGGACGAGTCTGTTGACGAATATATTTTCTTTGAACCCGTTCTTGACACTCCTTCAAGTTTGGAAGCAAATGCAGACAATTATGTTCGTGGAATTGTTCTTGTAAAGGTAAACACTGAATCCCTTAAACTGTCGGTAAAGAATTCGCGCATAGACATTCTTCTGATTACCATGGCCGTAATTCTTCTTGCTGTCCTCATAGGATTTTTGGGCTCACTGCTTCTTGCAGGAATCATCATTAAGCCGATTAAAAAACTTGTGTCCCATGTTGCTATGATTCGCGATACCGAAGATAAGGAACAACTTGCAGGAAAAGACATAGCTGTTACTTCCCGTGACGAAATAGGCATTCTTGGTGACACTGTAAACGAAATGACCAGAGGCTTGGTGCAGGCGGCAATTGCTTCAAAAAATCTTGTGGTGGGTAAGGAAGTTCAGACAAGGTTCCTTCCGCTTCAGACTGACTCAAAGGGTTCCCAGCTTACTACAGGCTCTCTTTCTGTAAGCGGTGCGGACTTCTTTAGCTACTATAACGGTGCCGATGAACTTTCTGGTGACTACTTTGACTACCGCCAGATAGACAAAGACCGTTACGCAATAATCAAGTGCGATGTTTCTGGACACGGAGTTCCTGCCGCCCTTATTATGGTTGAGGTTGCGACACTCTTCCTTAACTACTTTAGCAAGTGGAATCCAAAGCAGAATGTTCAGTCAGCTCTTCAGACAATTGTAGGCCGCATAAACGACCTTCTTGAGCAGCGCGGATTTAAGGGACGCTTTGCAGCATTTACCTTGTGCGTTTTGAATACTGCAAGCGGAGAAGCCTTCTTCTGTAATGCAGGAGACAATCTTGTTCAGGTTTACGATGGAGTGGAGCAGAAGAAAAAGACTGTTACCCTTCCCGAAACCCCTGCAGCAGGCATGTTCAGCACAGACCTAGTAGAAATGAAGGGCGGTTATCCTGTTTCTCGCTATGTGCTTAAAAAGGGTGATGTTCTCTTCCTTTACACTGACGGTATTGAGGAAGCAAAGAGAAACTTCCGTGATGCCGACGGAAAAATAATTCCCTGTGCCCAGCAGGGACTTGCCGTCGACGAAGACCACGGTAACCACAAGGTTGGAGAAACCAGCGAAGAAATGACTCCCGAACGGGTTACTGCAATAATAGAAAGCGTCTTCCGCAGGGAAGTTTACGAACTTTCAAAGTGGCATAATCCAAATGTGGAGGAACAGTTTACCTTTGACTTTACTTCCTGCACTGGTACAGCAGAGGAAGCAATCATGGCTCTGGTAAGCGTTGAAAAAGTATTCCGTCTTTACAAGGATGCTTCCACAAAGCCCACTGACAAAATCAAGGTGGACAGAAAAATTGATGAATTTCTTTCTGCTCACTTTAGACAATACTCTTCATATGCTTCCGAAAAGGCGGATGTAGAGGGAGACAGTCAGTATGTCTGGTGGAAGGGTGTATGTGAAGACCCTCAGTACGACGACCTTACTCTTATTGCGATAAAGAAAAACTGATTTTATACAGTTCTATGGTTGCGTCCTGAAAATTTGAAAAGCACAAAACCTGTCCGTTGGGGCTTACAGCAAGTCCCGTGGGCTGGTTTCCACCTTCAATGGTCAGTTCCACGCTCATGTCTTCTGTTTTTATTACGCTGATTTTTCCGTTTACAGGACTCCGCTTTGTGTAGTCTGTAGGATTGTTTGGCCCTCTGGAAGAAACAAAAAGCCACTTGTCATTTAAAAGCTGAATCGTGTTTGGATTATTAAAGACCCTTACCGTCTTTACAATGGAAAATGCGCTTATGTTTATCTTGTATATGCTGCGGTGGTACATGTCGCTTACATAGGCGTATTTTTCTTCCGCGTCTACTGCTATATGCCTCATTGCGGCGTTTTCTATTTCTAGCTTTGCAATCTGCTTTCCGCTTTCTGTTGAAAATTTTTCTATGATGCCGTCATCAAAGGAAAGGCTTATAAGGCATTCTCCTCCATTGGTAAAGACCATTCCTCTGGGGGCGGCTCCAGTCTTTATTGAGCGCACTACTTTTCCTGTGTTCCAGTCAATAAGGGAAATGTCGTTGGACCCCCAGTTAGAAACCGCCACAAGCTGCTTTTCATGACACCATGCAATGAACTTGGACCATGTGCCTTCCGTTTCCAGAGTGCGCCTGTATGTAAAGTTGGGGTAGGAGTATTCATACACTTTCGCTGTAGTCATCTGCGAAACAAGAAATGCATTATGTTCGGGAATAAAGAGTCCTTCTGCAAATCCTTTCTTTTCTGAGTTTGGGGGATTTATCCTCTGCACGATTTTCTTTTCTTCCACAGAGAATATATCAAATCCGTCATCGTCCAAAAGTGGCATGATGATGAATTTTCCGTCGGGAGAAAAAAGCACCTGTTTGGGCTGCCTTCCGCATTGGTAGGTTCCCACTTTTTCAAGAACAGGACTGGATTCGCTCTGGGCAAAAACTGGGACTGCAAGGGTTAAAATCAGCGTGAATAGATTTACAAGGTATTTTCCTCTTCCCATATAGTTCCTCTTTGTTTCATTATACACTACTATTTGCAAAAAAAACAGTTGTAACATTAAAATATGTATGCTATAATTTTCTTAGGAGTTTTGCATGCTGGGAATTAAGACAAAAATCAATCTCTCTACAATCCTTATTTTGATTGTGTCATTTACGCTCATTGTTTTCTTTTCTTGGAACAGGGCGGCAAATGAACTTGAAGATGCCGTTCAGACTGGAAACCTGGACTTGGCTCATGCCGTTGCTTCGGATATTGATGTAATAAATTCTACGGAATTTAAGATGCTAGAAAGTCTTGCAAACTTAAGCATCGTCCGGGATCCCTCCGTAGACATGCACGACAAGTGGGAGCTTGTAAATAGTGCCGTAAAGGGTAACAGCCGCTACTACGGTCTGGGTTTCTTTAACGAGGACGGAATAGGCTATGCCACTACAGGAAAGTGGAGCGACCTTCACACCCGCGAATATCTTGCGGTTTCTATGCGCGGCATTAATGCCCTTCAGGATCCCAACTGGTCTGCTGTAAACGGACATTTGTGTACATTCTATGCGGTTCCTGTTAAAGACCCTCAGGGACGCCAGATTGCAGAAATTTCTGCCGTTGTGGATGCTACTGAACTTTGCGATACCATGCTTGACATTACCATCGGAAAGAACAGCCATCCCTTTATTATGAACCGCAAAACGGGAAACTATGTTGCCCATGAAGATCCGGAATTTATTAAAACTACAACTGCAGTTACCGAAAACACCTCAGTCTCTTTCCATGAAATACTTAACCGCATAAGTCTTGGTGAAACTGCAAACGAAGTTTATGTAGACAGCGACGACCACAAAAAATATGTTGTTGCTTACAGGCCTATAGACGGTACTGACTGGTCTGTAGTCCTTCGCGCTCCCTACAAGGATTTCTATAACGGAGTTTCTGTACTTCTTCGCATAATGCTTGTCATCTCACTTGCAGGTCTTGCCGCTGCAATCATTGTTATGCTCGTTGTAATCGGCAATGCCATAAAGCCTTTACGCAATGTTACAGGCACTGTGGAAGGTGTGGCAACTGGTAATGCCGACCTTACCCGTCGCATTCCCGAGATTAACTCCAAAGATGAAGTGGGTACCCTTACAAAGAGCTTTAACCTCTTTCTTTCTAAAATGCAGAACATCATCACCGAACTGGGTGCCTCCAAGAGGGATTTGGCTTCCTACGGTGAAAGTCTAGATAAAATGGTAAGCGAAAACAACAAGCTTCTTGAGCAGATTCTTAATGGCATAAAGAATGTTGATGTGGAAATTGACAACCAGCACGAAAAAGTTGGAAGCACTGTAACTGCCGTAAGCCAGATTTCTACTTCAATAGACATGCTTCGCCAGCACCTTCAGTCTCAGACTCAGGGAGTAGAGCAGGCTTCTTCTGCCGTTACCCAGATGATTGGAAACATCAATTCGGTTTCTGCATCTGTTGAAAAAATGGCCGGAGAATTTGATGTTCTTCAGAATGATATAAGCACTGGTATTGTAAAGCAGCGCGAGGTTAGCGAACAGATTCAGCTTATTGAGCAGCAGTCAAAGATGCTTCGCGAGGCCAACACTGTAATTTCTTCCATTGCAGAACAGACAAACCTTCTTGCTATGAATGCCGCTATTGAGGCTGCCCATGCAGGAGAGGCTGGAAAGGGATTCTCTGTTGTTGCTGACGAAATCCGCAAACTGTCAGAAAACTCTTCCGTTCAGTCAAAGAACATCGGTACGCAGCTTAAGGCAATCCTTGGTTCTATTGCAAATGTTGTCCGCGCTTCTGATGAATCTGACCAGTCCTTCTCTGCTGTTGCAGAAAAAATCCGCATAACAGGAAATCTGGTTAACGAAATTGAAGTTGCAATGAGCGAGCAGTCAGCTGGCTCTAAGCAAATTAGCCAGACCCTTAGCTTCATGAACGATGCAACTACACAGGTTGTTTCGGCTTCTGAAGGTGTTGAGTCTGCACGAAGGGAAATTACTGCGGATGTTACCATCCTAAAGCAGTCTTCCGATGCAGTGCGCGATCTTGTTTCTGGCATGGAAAGCAGCGTAAAGCGCATAGAAGAAGACGATGCTGCACTTCTCAAACTTGCTTCTTCAATGAACACTTCAATCTACCGCATAGGAAGTCAGATAGACCAGTTTACGGTTTAATCCAACCTTCCCCTGCGCCACCCCTCCCTAAGCAAGGGAGGGTATTTTTTTGCGAATAAATGTAAAGAAGGTAGCGACAAGGCAGTCGCATCATCATTTTACCCTACAGTCCTGCAAGAATTTATTTCACAGAAATAAATTCTTGCGATTTCAAAACTGCATGGATGCAGTTTTGAAATCTATTGACACATTTTTATTATTCTGCTATAGTATTCCTACATCAGCAAGATGTGCTTTCCCCGATTGTGTAATGGTAGCACCTCAGATTCTGGTTCTGATTGTGGGGGTTC